>JBEBBE010000042.1:0-40414 GCA_041158525.1 Bacteroidota bacterium
AAATCCCAAGAGTAAGAAGTAGCTCCTGTAGAAGTGTTGGTGAAAGTTACCACGTTACCGGCAGCGGTGAAAGAACCAGCGGCAGTTGGCGTAGCAGTGAATGTAATGTTAGTAGTCGCAGACTGACCAACTCCGTCACATGCATTGGCATTTGTTACAGTTACATAAATTGCTGCAGTATTAGTTACTTCAATTGACTGAGTGGTATCACCTGTTGACCACAAATAAGAATCAGCCGCTGATGAAGTAACCGTTACGACATCACCAGAACACGCTTGTGTACTTGTTGCGCTGATAGTAGGAGTTGGAGCGTTAGAAACGTTCACAGAAATAGGAGTTGAAACACTAGAACAACCGTTCGCGTCTGTTACAGTAACTGAGTAGTTTCCTGTAGCGTTCACAGTGATTGTAGCCGTAGTTGCGTTGTTAGACCAAACATTACCAGAGGTAGCACTTGAAGTCAAGTCAACAGAACCACCCGTACAGAATGTTGTAGAACCACTTGCAGTAATAACTGGTGTAGCAGGAAGTGCATTTACAGTAACTGTGATGGCTGCACGCATACTTTCGTCGTTGTTCGTATTTGCCTGAGAAACATAGTAAGTATAAGTTCCTGCAGTTGTTGTACTAGGAACTGGTGCAGTTGTAGTGTAAGTTCCGCCTGTTGGTTGAGTATACCAACGTAGTGTGTTTGCTGTTAAAGCTGTTGCAGAAAGAGATGTAGCAGTTGCTCCTTGGCAATATGTGTAACTTGTTGTAGCAACAACTGGTGTGGCCACTGAATAAAATACAGGATTCATAAATGTAGCACCATTAGCAGCAACTGAACCTACAGCCAAACGCGCGTCGGGTGTAACACCTAAGGCTGGGAACATATTAACCCAATTGACTTGTGCCAATGAAGCGGTTGAGTCGTTTCCGTCTACACCCCACCATGAGTTATACCAAGCTGCAGTAGAGCCACCTGAATTTAAAACGGTGTTAGTATTTCCAGTTGACCAAGAAGGAATAGCAAAGTTTGTCAAAATGTTATTGACAAAGACCATTGTATCGCCATTTAAATTAGCAACCACAGGTGCACCTTCAATAGAAAGCCCTTTTTCCCATCCGGTAACTAATGAATTCAAAACTGAAACAGCTGAGTTTCTTCTTAAGCGGAAGGCTTTCTCAAATTTTTCACCTGCTGGAAGTGCAGTAGTACCGTTACCTTTTGGTCCGACCAAAGTAACGTTTGAAAAAATAGGTCGTGTTTTCGGTGTTGCCGTTGAACCTGCTGCGTCGTTATCACATTCAAAAGCATTTGAATCTCCAGGGGCATCCGAAAGGTCTTTATCGCGAATAGATAGAGCAAATTGAACCTTTCCACGGAAACCGAAATCGCAATCAAAGTCGTCATCAAGACCACGATAAGCAATTAGGTGCTTACAATTTACTGTACCACCAAACCACTCAAAAGAGTCATCTCCTGAATAGGTGACTTGTACATAATCAACGATCGTTCCACTTCCGACAGAGCCAAAGGTAATTCCGTTGATTTCTTTGTTAGGCTCTAAAGCGATACCTGCAAATTCAACACGAACATATCGTAAGGTTCCAGAATTATCGTTATCGAAGTTACCACCATACTGTGAATCTGTTGTAGGTACAATTCCTTCGATGTTGGCTACACCTCCTGGTTGGTTGTTTTTTGCTAAACCGAGTAAAACCAAACCACCCCAGTCACCTTCGTTACGTGCGCCAACGGCTTCGTTAGAAGTAAAAATAATAGGGTTTGCAGCAGTACCATCCGCCATGATTTTAGCACCACGTGTAATGATCAAAGTACCTTGTGTCAATTTATCGCCACGGATAATTGTTCCTGGAGCAATAGTTAAAGTTGCGTTGTTCTTAACATAAACTTTGTTCATCAATTTAACAACGCCACTCCAAGTAGTGTTAGATGTGATGTCTGCAGATACTGTGGTTACAGTTGCAGGGTAAACAGTAGTTTCCGGATCAAAATTCGCCCAGCCAGACGTCCAATCTGTCGCAGGGGTGTTGTCGGTAACTGGAAATGCACCACGATATGTAGTAGGCGTCCAGAAAGCATCCTGAGCAAAAGCCGAAGCGCCAATGCAAAGGGCAGTCATTAAATTGTAAATCTTTTTCATCTTTTTAATTTTTTTACGATACAAAGTTCCCGCTAACTACCTCTGCTTAAGTTATAGGATACTTAAATGTTCTTTAAATGTGTGTTAATAAAGACCAACGATTTCTTAACATTGACTTTTTAGAACTTGTATTTGAAATTCAAAGTGATGGTTTGTCCGAAAGTAATTTCTTGCCAAGCACTGTCTACTCCTTTGTCGTAGCGTTTGTTTTTGTTGATGTCCTGGAAGAACACGAGGTCTTGCGCTAATAGGTCGGCACAATTCAATTTCAGTTCATATTTATTCTTCCATGTTTTTCCAATTTGAAAATCGAGTACGTGACGTCCATTTTCCCAAACACTTGGTTCTTGGATGCTACCTGCAATGGCAATACGCTGCCCTACATAATTGTATGAAAAGTTAACCATGAGGTCTTTTTTGCTTTCGTAGAATAAACCAACATTTAGAATGTAAGGCGATTGACCTTGAAGTGGTCTGGTTGAACCTGGGTACTCTTCTAGACCTGCAAATTGTGTTAAGTCAGCAGCTGAACGGATGTAAGATGCATTTGTATAGAACGTAGTTCTCGAGAATACTGAGTTAGAATCTGTGCGGTTGATCCAACCCAAATTCATGCGGTACTCAAACTCAGCACCAAAACTATTTGCACGTGCAATATTGTTATAGTAAAGTTCAGGCTGCCCAGAAGTACCAGTGCGGAGTAGTAATTCGATTGGATTTTCAAAAGTTTTGTAGAAGCCCGATACACTGATGATTTGACCTTTGCCAGGGAAATACTCTAAACGCGTATCGTAATTGTTGATAGTAGCACGTTTCAATTGCGGGTTACCGGAGGCCAAGTTGTCATTTAGGAAGTTGTAGAAAGTAAATGGCGCCAACTCACGGAATTCTGGGCGGCTTACAGTGCGTGCTGCAGAGGCTCTGAACTGAAAACGATCTGTAATCTTGTAAGTCAGGTTAATCGAAGGTAATAAGTCAATGACAGTAGTGTCCAGATATTTATCGGCATTAGACCCAAATTCAACATAATGGAATTTTTGTTGGTAAGATTCGGCGCGTATCCCCGTTACCACGCGTAATTTAGTAAACAAACGCATGTCAACCATGGCATAGGCGGCGTGTAAGTTTGATGAAGCATCATAGCTGTCATCTACGTTTGTTCCTTCCTCGAGTTTGAATCCACCCTGACCATCTGCCATGAGACCTAAATTCTCTTGAGCAAAGATTTGATCTTCTGGCAAAAGCAATAATGAAGAATTGAACGAGCTTGACCCGGCAGGGTCATATTTCGAAAAACCAAGGTTTCTTGCTGCAAAATCGCGGCTGCGGTACTGATGGAAACCACCAAATTTGAAGAGGTTTTTAGAATCATCACCACCAAATTGCTTCGAAAAGTCATATCGAGCATTGGCAATATTTTCATTCATGGTTGACCAAAACATGTTTCCAGCTCCTAGGGTTGAAATGTCATTGTTTTGAACAACCGCGAAGTATGGCAATGTGGTATCTACTTGTTGGTACACCATTCTTCTTAGAAATGGAATATCTCGATTCACATTGCTATAGCCTGCAGTCCAATTAAATTTCCAATCGTCCTTCCAGTTGTGTTTTCCTAGAATTTGAGTAGTTAGAATGTTATTTTGTGTATACCAAATATTGGTAGATTTTTCATTATACATAGATTCGATATCCATGTCGCGTTTCCCATTACGGACATTCACTTTATCGTCAGATGAAACTGAATAAAGTGTTTTTACTTGAATTTCTGTTCTTTTGCCAAGGTCTAACTTGAGATTGAGCATGCCCGTATTCAAAATTGATTTGGTAAACGCAGAATCTTTGAGTTCATTTTTTGTTATTACACCCGTAGCCTGCTCTTCGAATTCTCTTCTAGTAACTTGGCTAAAACTATTAGAGTTGGCATAAGAATAAGCAAAAACATAACTTAAGCTTTTCTTGTCTTTGAGTTGAAGTTTGTTTCCTATACTGTACTGAAGGCTACCATTTGGCAAGGCTGTCTGATTACTCGTAGCCCAGCTTGAAGGCATCAATTTGGCAAATTCAGCTTTTTGTTGTGAACTCAAGGCATTGAACTCAGCGGTTGAAGGTAAGCCATCTGGTAGCGCTCTTGCCGCGTTTCCAAAACCTAGTACGTCTGTTGAGCTTCCTTCGTAAACACGGGAGTTTTTTAAAGTTGCAATGGTATTGAAACCGACTCCAATCTGAATGTTTTGGAAGGCTTCTGAGCGCGGCTCTACCGTTTTAATATCAATGACTCCTCCAGCAAACTCTCCTGGAAGTTCAGGCGTGGCACTTTTCATGATGAAAAGGTTTTCAAGCATGTTAGAAGGGAAGATATCAAAAGAGAAAGCCTTGCGATCAGACTCAGTACTTGGAAGCGGTGCACCGTTGATCAAGGCGAAGTTGTAACGGTCACTAAGGCCACGCACAACGACAAACTTGTTGTCTTGTACACTAGCACCACTCACTCGCTTGAAGACTTGTGATACTCTTGAATCTGGAGTTTTGACAAAGGTATTTTTATTAATACCATCGACAACGCCTGCTTGGTTAATTTGCATTTTTGTTACCTCAACATCGCCTTTATTTTTATCTGACTTACCACTTACTCGGATATCTCCTGTAGTCTGAGCTCGCGTTTTCATACTCACACTTACCGTACTGGTTTGACCTTCGGTAACGGTAATCGTTTCGCTCTTGAATACTTCGAAGCCAGGCGCTTTTACGTCAATCGTGTAAGTTCCTGCTGGTATGTTAGTGAAAGTAAATGTGCCTTTTTCAAGATCAATAGTTGGCTTGATAGCTGCGGATAACTTGACCGTAAATTCTTTTAAAATTTTTTGATCTTCGTCTGTCACAGTTCCGTTAATGTTTCCCGTTTGTCCGTAAGAAAGAGAACTGAATACGATTAAGAATAAACTTGCTAAAATTGAGGTAAATAGCTTCATTGCTTTACATTAAATTATTTAATGCAAAGGTCTTGTAGTATCTTGATGAGTACATTAATCTAAGATTAACAAAGCGTTAATTAGCGCGCATCAAACGTTAACATTGAGGTAACATAGAAAAGGCGACCCAAAGGCCGCCTTTTTCTAAACTAACTAGAATGAATGTTATTCAAAAACAATTTTCATCTCGACGCGTCTGTTTTTCTGACGGCCTTCAGGGGTGTCGTTTGGTGCGATTGGTTTGGTTTCACCAAAATAAAGCGTAATTAATCTGTTAGGATCAATACCTTGAGAAATTAAGTAAGCTTTGAGTGCTTCAGCACGCTTCTTAGAAAGAACCATGTTCAGGTTGTCATCTCCTACGTTATCGGTGTGTCCTGAAATTTGCAATTTCCAAGTTGTTTTTTTCTTCAACACTTCTGCTAATTCATTCAAAGATGGTTTAGAGCTTTCAAATATGACATCTTTGCTGGTTTCAAACTCTAGGTTATCAAAGGCTGTTTTAAGCACTTCAATCACGGCTTGTTCAATAACCGGGCAACCTTTATTTGATTTTGGCCCTGGCGTATTTGGGCAATCGTCATCTTTATCAAGCAAGCCATCTTTATCAGAATCTTTGTAAGGGCAACCTTTGTTGGCTTTTGGACCAGCTAGGTTCGGACATTCATCGTCTTTGTCGAGTAGGCCATCGGCATCTGTATCTGGCCACGGGCAACCCTGGTTTTCTTTAGGGCCAGCAATTTCAGGGCACTGATCAATGAAGTCAAATAGGCCGTCGGCGTCTTTGTCTGGGCAACCTTGGTTTTCTTTCGGGCCAGCATTATCTGGGCAAACATCGTCTGCATCGGTAACACCGTCGCCATCTTTATCTGGGCAACCTTTTAAGGCTACGATACCAGCAATTGTTGGGCATGCATCTTCAGAGTCAATGATCTTATCGCCATCGGTATCTGGGCAACCTTTGAATTCTTTGAGTCCAGCAACCGTAGGGCACGCATCTTCGGAGTCGATGATTTTGTCTCCGTCTGTGTCCGGGCAACCTTTGAATTCTTTGAGTCCTTTGACCTCCACACAATCATCTTCTGAGTCAGGAATGCCATCGCCATCAGTGTCAGGGCAACCTAAAAAGCCCCAAGTACCTGGTACATTTTTACATTCATCCATGCGGTCAGACACTTTGTCTTTGTCTTTGTCTTTGACGCGGTGGTAAATGATAGGAAGGCGTAAACCGGCATAGAAATCTAGGCCACTGATTTCATTTTTGGCTTTGATGAGATTCATGTCATTGAGCCCAAGAATGAGCGGGCCAATTCTTGTTGCTAAACCATACTTGAAGCCACTATACTTGTTATAAACAAAAGGCACATACAAGCCAAAATAAGGGCTATCAAAACTTGGCGTCAAGCTGAGTTGAGTGGCAGTGTGCACTTTCGTATCCTTATTTTTAGGAATTATGTTTAACATGGCGGTTGCATTCACGTAGAAATACTTCCAAACATGATAATCAGCCTGAATACTTAGTGCTGTTGGGGTGCGCATTCTGTAGGTTTGCGCGGGGTCTTGTAAAGAAACCCAGTCTTGCGTTCCGTTTGCCGTGGAAGCCGTAATGAGTGAGTCAATGACACCATCAAAAGACGCTAAATCGGTTGCGACTTCAAAGGTATGTAGGTCAAATAGATTACTGGTGTTGACCACAAAATTGCGGCTAAGACCTCCTTTGGTAAATTTCAAGCCACCCATATCGAGTAAAGAAAGACCTACTCTGGCTTTGTATTTTGTTTCTTGACGCATCCAAAGATCGGTTTTGCCATCCATGTCGTATTTGTACTTAGCGTAGTCAGGGCGCCACTCATAGACCGCACCGATGTCAAGCCCAAATCCTTTTGAACCAGGTTTGAGGTAATCCATGGCATTGGTGCTGTTGATTAAACCGTTCATGCCGTCAGTAATGAAATCTCCGACTTCTTTGGAATAGCCGTAGTCAAAGGTTCCGGACAGTAATTGAGAAGTATCTTCGTTAACGAGGTTATAAGTAAAATCTGAAGAGTGAACATAAGCACTTGCAAATCCTAGAAGTAATTTGGGAGTGATCCCGATTTTGAGGAAGTGCTCTTTGTTGTCAATGAGAACTTGGCTATAATTAAAGCCGATTTCGGCCCAAGTCATGTGGTTCACGTTGATGAGATCTTCATTAATAACTTGATTCCAGAGTGCAGGATATTCTAAGCCTTCCTCAGACAAAACCGCAAGTTTCGGGTTCATGTTATCAACGTTGGTAATAGAGCGCATGCGGGCATTGATGCCAATTGCTCTTTTTTCACCGAGGTGAAAAGCCAAATTAAAAAGGTCTAGGTTGAGGTTGATATTAGCACCTAAGGCTTTGGTAGTTTCTGAGGTGTAATTTCTGACGATAAAACGGTCAAGAAAAGTTGACGAAGGGTAGACCCATGAATTGAGAATGGCGGTATCGCCAAGAGATTTTGCCCACCAATAGCCGCCATTTCCTTGTTCAGTGCGCATGGCATTGGCATCAAAATAACCAAAGTTTTGATAAGTAAATAAGTTGACAGCAGGCAAGGTGAGGTCAAATTTAACGCGTCCGTCTACGAAACTTGAGGGGTTCAGTTGGTTACCAATGGCGCCAGCGTAGTTACTGGTGATGTTGCCAAGATAAGACTGCGACTCAACAATTATCGTGTTGAGCAGTAAAAAGGCGAGGATGATTTTTTTCATTGCTTAGTGTATTGAATTAGGTAGGTTCCTAAAAAGGTGGTGATTGAATAAGCGCTGCCGCCAAAACTTGTAACTTGAACTTGTTCTTCTCCATGGCGGTCTTGGTTGTCTAAGTTTCTTCCTAAGTCGTCAAGAAGACAGATTTGGTTGCCTATCGCATCCAAAAATGCCAAACAAGAGTTGCCGCCTGGTTGCTGATAAATATGACATTGACTCAGTTCTTTGAGTGCTAGGGTTTTTTCCCATAATCTGTTGCCTTGTTGATCAAAGGCATAAATAGCAGTATTTCTTTTAAAAATAAACACAGTGTTCTGTCCTTGTTTGTAGGTGGCCAGATAAACAACGCCACTTGGTACTTGGAATTGTTTTTTAACACCCTGTTGGAGGATCGCTGCTTGATTTTTTTGGATTTGAATGGCAGCAACGGCCACTGTGCTTTTAGCTAATACACAAGTAGAATCTACGTTTTGCTTACTCAGAACTTTTCTTTTTAATAAATCGATGGTTGTGAACTGCTTGTCCGTTAAAATACCTACGAAAGGCCTGCCGTTTTGCTTATAGACAGCATAATCTTTGAGCTTGCCATTGGCCGGAAACTGTTTGATAACAGCCCCGCTTTCTGCCGAGAGCTGCAGATTAGCCCCGCCATTGTAGCTGATAAATTCTTTTTTACCATTGTGTTCAAAGGCTCCGATCTGAGTACCTGCCTCATGCGTTAGTCTGTATATGAGTCTTCCGGTTTTGTCAAAGATTTGTACTTCATGAGCCATTTGAACGGCTACCAACTGATCAAGTGAACCGAGTGTATAAATGTCTTTGACTTCACCTTTGAGTTCTTTTTCCCATTTTTTGAGCCCATTGATATAGCCAACTAACTTTTGATTTTCACTTTGTAGGATCACGTTACCGCGTTCAGGTAAGGCACCAAAATCAAGTACTCTGAAGCCAGGATTCATGACAAAGTAATCTCGAATTTTATCTTGGTCTAGGTTGCGCTCTTCATTGAGTCTTTGATAGCTAGTGATGACTACATCGTTACCTAAAAGCGTCAGGGTTTTCTTCATGCTGGCGTCAACCCATCTGGCCGTCACTCTTTTTGGCATGTGCTCATAAAAGCGAATGATTTTATTGGTGTCTTGAACAATTGTTTGGTTCAGATTCACTGCTGCCAAGGCTTCGTCAAAAAGCGTTTTGTCTGTACTGGCAAAAGCATAACTCCCAAAAGTACCGAGATGCCAATCATTTTTGCGAGTTTCCACAAGTTTTGTCACGAATTGCTTTTCATAAACTTGAGTTTCTTCATTGAGTTCTTCTAGGCCTAGTGCTTCATTGAGTGCAAGAAGTGGGTTATTATTTTCCGTAAAATCAAAAATAAGGAGGCTGGCACTGTCTTTTTTGAGGTGCACAAATCCTGTCTTGATGCATTTGTACCAAGGTGTTTTTGCAAATTGTGGATCTAGTTGTGCGGCGTAATTTTTCTCGTAGAAGTAATAGCTCGACATAAAATCCGGGACTACTTCGGCAAACAATGCGTAGTCATCTACTTTTTTGAGGCTTTTTGAGGTGTTTTTATATTTCTCATAGCGATAACGCAGGTTTGGTTTGACATACGTATCAGTTACATGTGCTTGTTTACCTTTCCATGTAATCCAAGAATAGCTCGATTTTGTATTGAGTTTGAGTTGCAATGCGACGGGTTCATCGAGTGCACCTTCGTAGATAATGAGCTGATTTTTGTTGTACTGACCGTGTAATTTGCCAAATTCGAAGGTTTTCAGTTTGCCAAATTGTAAAGGGAAAAGTCCATTCTCAAAAAGATCTTTGACTTCTTTATTGCTCCAGTTCCCCTTCTTTTCGACGAGCAGTAAGGTTCTTTTGGCACTGAAAAATACGGTTACAGGATATTTGGCCGCCCGCGTCACCGAGTAATATAAATTCTGATTGAGCTCTGTTGTTTGCACTCCTTCCTTGTCCCATTCAAATTCACTGTCTTCCCGGATGATCCAGACTTTGCTGTCTTTAACATTGAAGTAACTTCTGAAATCAGTGAGGGTTTCGTTGGAAAGCAAGTCATAGGACGCAAAAATGACCCAAACCAAAGCCAAGAAACTTAAAATGAGAAGAACAAGACGTTGTCGCATGCTTACTTTTTGTTCAAAGTTAAGCCCACGGATCGCTGCATTGAACTTTGTTGAATAATCTAATCAACAATGTTTTGTTTAATCAAACAAGCCTAGTTGCTGATCAGGAGATAAGAGTTGGAAAGTTAAGCGGTGATATGGCGATATACCATGTTCAGAAATAGCCTTTCGATGTGCCAAAGTGGGATAGCCTTGGTTCTGTTCCCAGCCATAAACAGGAAATTCTTGATGGAGTTGACCCATGAGTAGATCCCTTTCCGTTTTAGCTAAAATACTCGCAGCAGCAATAGCAGAAAATCGGGCGTCACCTTTGATCATACAAGCATGAGGAACGTCTTTAAAAGGCTTGAAACGGTTTCCGTCAACTAATACAAAAGCAGGAGACACCGCTAACATTTCTAGCGCTTTGTGCATGGCCAATATACTTGCATTCAGGATATTGATTTGATCGATTTCTTCATGATCTACCTGACCAATACCGAACGCAAGTGCTTTAGACATGATTTCATCTCTCAAGAGCATGCGTTTTTTTGCACTGAGTTGCTTTGAATCATTGAGCGCAGCTATCGGTTTGTTCGGGTCGAGGATTACCGCTGCAGCTACAACTGGCCCTGCCAAACAACCTCTGCCAGCTTCGTCGCAACCGGCTTCAGGAAATAATGATTGGTATTGAAGGATTAAATCAGACACGTTGGCAATTTATTGAATTATTTTGTAGTTTTATGCTTATCTAATCTTTGCACTATGAAAAAAGTAACACTTCTTGTTTTGGCTTTGGGTCTGAACTTACTTGTATTTGGTCAGAAAACATTGAGTGCTTCAGCAAAAAATCTTGCTGAACTTAAGGGCGGGGTTGCTAGCGGCCACATCCAACTCACTTTGCCAAACGAAGTAACAGAAGAAAATGTCATCATGTATGCCAAGTTCTACACCAATATGTTTACCGTCGATTTTGACGCTAAATCACACGTGGCTACTTTTCATATGATTGCAAATGATCCCAATGCGCGCAGAGTAATTTTGCGTTTTTTATCAGCCAATCAAATTGTTGCCGTTCAGGTCGAAAACAAAAGTTATGACCTCGGCGCCTTTTTTGAAAACTATCTACAGTAACACAAGTTCTTTAAATGAAAGCTACCCTTATTTCACTCGGTGTATTTGCACTTTTTCTTGCTAGTTGTCAAACTTCTTCAATCGCCTACAAAGCCTATGGCCCTGTAAGTGTAGATACCACACAAGCCTTAACCCTTGACGAAATGCTTGTGCGTTTTAAAGCAAATCCAACTGAACAAGCCTATACTTTCAAAGCGCCTTTAGTTGCAGTTTGCCAAAGCGCCGGCTGTTGGGTAAATGTGAAGCCAGCAAGCGGTGATTTAATCCGTATTCGTTTCAAAGACCACTTTCTTATCCCGCCAGCAACTGAAGCTGGTTCTGTTGCCTATTTCCACGGCACACCTTACCTTGATACCATTTCTGTGGCCATGCAAAAGCACTTTTTAGAAGATGCAAAAGCACCACAATCAGAAATCGATAAAATTACTACTCCTAAAATTGAATGGAATATTGAAGCTGATGGCGTAATTGTCAAGAAGTCTTCTTCCGCAAAAGGAAAAAAGTAAAAGCTGTTGAGGCACCTACAATTATTCCTTTTAGCCACCAAAGCCGCACTGGCAACATAAACAGAGCCACCATATTGACTGGAATGAGCAAGATTGCTAATAAGTGAAACTTGCCTTGGTTGCTATTTTCTGAAATCATAAATTCCTCCGGGTGTAAAGCAGAAATGCAGCGGTATGTCGTGTGGACCGACATCTGAAATCTCAATAAATTCATCAAAAAGATGCAAGCCAATAAACAGACAATCTGGCTTGCACTGCCTTAATAAGCGGTCATAAAACCCTTTTCCATAGCCCACTCTGTGCCCGTTGGAATCTACGGCTAACAAAGGCACAAATACGTAGTCAAGTTTAGCTGGAAGTAGCGTGCGTCCAAAACGGGGCTCAGGAATGCCGAAACTCGAAATCTCTAGTTGCCTTGGCTCTTCGTAATGATAGAGCGTTAAGCTGTGATCTTGAAAATCAGATTTAGATAAGATGGGATGCCCACCTTTTAACAGGATGTCTTCTAGGAGACCATAGGTTGAGATCTCTTTTTGACTTTCTATAGGTAGAAATAGACTGACGAATTTCGAAGGAAATTGAAAAGTATCCAGCACAAGTGCTTGCACTTGTGCTGAGATTTTAGATAGTTCGAAAGGAGTGAGCTGAGCTCGCTTAGCCTTGTAATGCTTGCGAATTTCGGCTTTGGTCATGGTGTTTGTTTACTTACAAACGCACACCCAATTCAGATAGCTTGCGGTTATCTACAACAGCAGCTTTCTTGCGTAAACCACCCATTGCTTGACCTTCAACTTGGCCCATTAGACCTTGTAACAATTGGTCGCGTTCTGCTTGGTAATTTCTGGTAGCAGGAGCTTTGGTAACGCGGTTAATTTGGATGACATAAACTCCACTTTCACCTTTAAGTGGCAATGTGCGTTCACCTTTCTTAATGGCACCAGAGAAGAGATTTCCTACAATTGTAGGCTCGTATCCTGCGTTTGAGATTTGCGGGTTACCAAAAGTGATTTCCGCATCAATAACTGGCGTATTGAATTTTTTAGAAATAGCTTTTAATGATTTACCAGCCATTTGGTTCATGAATCGCTTCGCTTTTTTCTCTTGAATGAGTTCGCGTTCCATTTGTGCGCGTACATTTTCAAATAAAGGCTCACCTTCTGGACGAATTGCGCTCACCATTGCAATGACATACTTGTCTTTGTCACGGATAGGAGAGAGCGTCATAGAACCAACAACGGCATCTTCTGCATAGGCCATTTCAAGAATGCGATCGCGGGCCATAGTGGTTGTAAAGCCATAAACCTTTGGTGCATTGTCTTCAATTTGAATAACGCGTGGTGCATAGCTTGCACGTGTAACGATGGTATCAAATAAAGCAGCTTTTCTGAAAAGATCTTCTTCTTTAGAAATTTGACGATCTAATTTCAATAGAATACCATTGACTTCGCTTTCCATGTTGGCAACAGTTTCGTCTGATGGCTTGAAAGTAAGATTTACAGAGGCTAACAAAGGAAGTCTGTCTGCAGAGCGCTCAAGAACTTCAATGATGTGGTACCCGAAATCAGTTTTAACAACACCCACTTTACCAATAGGAGCAGTTGCACAATAGAAACCGAATTCTTTAACCATGTCACCTTCTAGGAAGTCTTCGTAGACACCACCTTTATCTTTTGATCCTGGATCTTCAGAGTATTTAGCAGTAATGGCATCCCAATTAGTTTTGTTTAAGATTTTCACGAGGCTGTCTGCTGTTTTCTTTTTAGCAGCTAATACTTTAGCGTCTGTAGAATTGGCTGTTGAGATCAGAATGTGACGAGCCTTTAGGCTTGCTGGTGTGAAACCAATGATTTTCGACAAAACCATTTTTTCTTTTGAAGCATAAGGACCAACGAGTTGGCCAAGTGCCGCTGTTTTGAAAACAGTGTCAAGGCTTCTTGGGTACACTTGGTAGCGGTCAGCTTTAGGGTGTCCTTCAGGTACAGCGGTTGCGCGTTTGTCTGAGAAATATACTGGTGTTTCGCTGTTTTTGACAATGAAAGCGGAATCATTGGTGCTTGCAGCAAAACCTGCACGCAATAGGTTCATTTTACCTGCAAATACAGCAGAGTCTGCTTTTGACGGACGGATGTTTACGTCGAACATTTTTACATCGCGGCTAGGGTTGCGCACGAGGTATTTTTTGTCTGACTTATGCTCTTCAAAATAAGCTTTTACTTCGGCATCGGATACTTTGATATCGGCATCAGAAATTTCAGTGTAACGACGAACAACAAAAGAGATGTTTTTCTTTTCGTTGTTAGCTAAATATTGGTCTTGAGCCTCGAGGTCAGTAACAAATACACCTTGCTTCACCAAACCGAAGTATTTTTCAGTTTTGCGACGGTCAGTGTGGTAAGCTTTGAAACCAGTCCATTGCTCTACGCTTTGTGCATCTTTAGACGTCTTTAGTTTGTTTAGGGTAGCAGCTAATTTAGCACGACCCGCTTCAATAGATTGTGGCGATTGCACACCAGTGAGTGAGTCTGTAAAGAATTGGTTGAGGTCAGCTAAAACGCCAAAACCGTCTTTAGCCATCCAGTACGCATCTAACTCGCGGTCAGTAACGCCAATGCCTAATTTTTCGTATTCTTTGCTAAGAATGGTGGAGTCAACCATGAAGTTCCAAGCTTTGTCGCTGGAAGCTTCCATGTCTGTTTCTGTGAATTCTTTACCATTTTGCATGGCTTGATTTCTTTCTTGCTCTTGAAATTTAGAGCTAGCAATGCTGTAGGTAGCAGGATCAACTTTGTCTCCGTAGACCAAGCCAATGCCGTAGTCACCTTCACCGATGCCAAATAAACTTTGATAGTCATTGAGGATAAACGCTAATAAAGCGATTCCAATCATTGCGACGAGTAGGCCAGATTTGGCGCGAATTTTACCGATAATTGCCATTTGTATGCGATTTTAAGATTGCGAATATAGGAAGATTTGAGCAGAGCCCCAAGTATTCGCGCACAAAAAAGGAGGTCTATTGACCTCCTCCATTTCCAGATTTATTTTCTGTAGATTTTGGCGCGGGTTTTGGTGCCGTTGGTGCGGGTTTCAGGGTGTCTGATTTCTGAGCTCCAGGCGTATTCTTTGCAGGAGTTGTAGCTGCCGGAGTAGCCGGAGCTGGTTTCGCTTTTGCAGGGCTTGTTGGTTTAGGAGCTGCAGGTTTTGGGGCCGTTGGTTTTGTTGTTGTTGGCTTCCTTTGTTGCCCTTCCGTGCCGTCATTGACGTAAGTTACGTTATAAGTATTGGTGAAGGTTCCACACTCGTTAGTAACGGTAATTGAAATTTGGTTAGCACCTTCAATTAAACCCAATTCTGCAGCCAAACTTCCGTTGACATTGCTATAGCCACTTAAAACTGTTCCGTTAATGGCTAAGATGATATTGGAATTTGGCGTGTAATTCACTACGGTAGCGTAGTAGGTAAAAACCGGATTATTCACCGTACTTCCAGTTGGTATCATGTTGTAGACAACTTGCGGAGGGTCACAAGGAGCAGGTGTGAAGGTAATGTTCAATGTTTGACTTGTGCGATCACACTCATTTTTTCCTTGGATCAAAATGGTATTGAGCCCTGGTTTTAAATTCATTGCTGCTGAAACTTGACCATTTTGAAAGCTAAAGGGCTGGCTTGTTACACCATTTAAGCTCAGCGTAATTTGCGTTTGTGTCAAAAAGGCGGTTTGCGCTTTGAGGTTAAGAGCAGACTGATTCACTTGACTGCCATTTGCTGGTGCATTTACAAAACTGATTGTTGGTTTTTTGCAGGCCGCGTAATTAACAGTGAATGTTTCAATATCAGAACCGCAGTCATTGGCGGCAGTGATTGTGAAAGTATTGATGCCTTCCAGCAATTGCCCTGAGTATTCAAGCAGCCCAGTTGAAGCATTAAAAGTAAAACTGCTTTGCTCGGTGCCATTCACGACTAATTTGATAAGAGCGCGGTTAGTGACGTGTAAAAGGTTGGCTCTGAGTCTGAGTGCTGAACTTTGAACGGTACTATTTACACTTGGAGAAAGCACACTTATGATCGGCGCCACACAATTCTGATAATTGATGGTAGTGTTCACTTGATCCGTGCCACAGCCATTGGTAAATTTCACCTGAATGGAATTGAGGCCAGGAGCTAATGGAAGGCTTGCAAGGATCAAATTCCCACTCAAAGTAGGCGTTGGCATTAATTGGTTGTTTAAAAAAAGTTGAGCTTGGCCACCTTGGATGGTGCCGTTCACTTTCGCTTGGAAAGCAAGCGTTCCTAAATTAGTTGTAGTCCCGGCTGCACTTGGATTCAAAATGGTCAATTGTGGTCTTTCGCAATTGTTGAGCACAACAGTTATTTGTTCTGATGCAGTACCGCAAGCATTAGTGACATCTACACGAATGAGATTGCTTCCTGGAGCAAGATTGATGAGGCGTTGTAACTGACCATTGATGCTGTTGTAATTAAAGCCAAGAACAGACATGCCGTTGTGAATCATTTGAATTTGATTACTGTTTACCTGCCCACTTATATTTGCAGTGAAGTTGTAGGAAGCCTGAGTAACCGTGTTGTTTCCAAAGTTGTTATTGATTTGAACCACGGGTCTTTGGCAATCTTCTCTGTTAATTTGAACGGTTTGTTGGTCCGTTCCGCAATTGGTTGTAGCCACCAAAGTAAAGTTGTTGATTCCCGGAACCAAATTGACAATTGCCTCTACACGTGCTGAATAGGAATTGTAATTAAATGGCAAAGATTGATTTTGCCCATTATAGAGTTTGATATCTTGTGACGAATTGATAAAATGCACTACAAACTCTAATTTTTGTGTGCTCGTTTGAACCGTTCCTTGCGGAGGAAAAAATGCACTCACCTCAGGGATCGGGCAATTTTGAGTCGGGTTAGGTGGGGTTGGATTGGTATTTGGTGTTGGGTTTACAGGTACCGGATTTGGTCGTGTTTCAGGTTTTGGTCTTTTTTCGTGGTCTCTAAAATGAATTTGCACAAATGCAGAAGTATAGTGGTACCAGTCATTGCGAAGTCTAACAGATTGATCTTGAAGACCATCAAAATCGTCTGCCATAGTAAAAGTAGTTTTGTGTTCGAGACCAAAACTAACGCGTCCGCGGTGATACGCTAAGCCAAAACCAAGACTTGGCATCCAATTGGCACGCCAATCATAGTTAATCAGGCCATCTAGGCGCGTTTCGTAAATGTTGTCGAGTGTACCTGCGAGTTGCTCACTTACAGGGCCATTTGCGGCCATGGTATTGTAGTCATAGTAAAGTCCACTTGTATCGGTAAGGTCAGCCCAATTTTGTTGCCATGTAAAGCCAAGACCTCCAAAGATAAAAGGATCAAAACCAGTTCTTTCTCTTAGTTTAGCCGCATGTAAAACCAATTCAAGATCGAGTTCCCTTACATCGGTTCTGAAGTTGTGAACATATTGATTGTTTCCGGTTAGATAAGGTTGTAAAGCTAAATTGCTGTTTTGCCCCAATGTACTGTACTCATTGGCTTGCCCATACCACTGCCCGGCTAAAAAGCGTCCTCGCAAGTCAAAAGAAAGCGAATGACCGTAGTCGTAGTTAAAAGAGCGGCCAAAAGTAAGACCCCAACCATTATAAGAGTTGGATTGAATATCTGTGTTGTGCCAGGTGGCGCCCAAATTCATTCCCCAAAACCATTTGGAACTTTCGTAATTGATTTTTTGAGCTTGAAGCGCAGTTGTAAAAACGATGCAGAGTAAAAGCGTGTAAAGAGTTTTCATAAGCTGTATTTTCGGACCGACAGGCGAATATGATGCCAAAAGTATTTGAAATTAACCGATTAAGAAATATTTAACAATTCCTTATTTGAAATAAGTATACTTGGTGAAGCGTAAAATTTTGAGTTCATTGCTCAGTGCATTCTTTCGAATTACCGCACCTAAATAGCCTGTTTTATAGTCGTAAACAATCTGAATTTCGTCAGGTGCTTGCCCTTTTCTTTGCTGCTTGACTTCAATCAAATTTCCCCATTGATCATAGCTGTAAAAGTAGCTTTCTTGCGCCTCGTTCAGGGTTGAGGTGTATTTTGATTTTTCAATGAGTTCACCTTTTTGACCGTATTTATAAACTTCCTTTTCGGTTTGCTGACTCATCCGAAAATAGTTTTCCTTTTCAAGGAGATACCCATCCTGGTTGTAATGATGCGTAACGTCCATAAAAGGCAGGTTATACTGATTAAACTGGGTATAATTATGTTTGTTTTCAGTTGTATAAGTCAGGATTTCCTTTCTCATCATGACAAGAGCAGTACTATTTGAAATAGGACTGCTAAATTGGTCGCGGTAAAAATGGATTTCAATGATTCGGTTTATAGAATCGTAAAGGTAGTATTCGGCAATAGCTCCTCCATAGGCACCATATCGATGAATATGCAGTAGACCACTTGGGTTATAGGCATATTGATGCAGCGTGCTGTCTTTGCGTTTGCCGTTTTGAATAATCTCAAGTTGTTCGATGAGCTGGCCTTTTTCGTTAAAACGATACCTGAACCAATCTGAACTTTCTTTAAAAGTAGAATTTGGCGTTTTGTAAGTGTAAAATCCTTCGATGCTCTGGATTTTGAGTTGCGCCACTGTTGCTTGATTGAAAAAAGGAACAGCAGTAAAAGCCTGCCCTGTTTGGTTTTCTATCAATTGAGCTTGGACAGAAAAAGCAAAGCAAAGAACAAAAACGCGCCACATAAATTATTGGAGGCGAAGCGCACTAAGCACACTTTTCCAACTCGCTTTTTTGGCTAATATTTGCTCGAGTTCAGAAAGCGAAACGCGTTGTTGCTCCATGGTATCGCGGTCGCGGATGGTCACGGTGTTGTCTTCCAAGGTTTGGTGGTCTACGGTAATAGAGTAAGGCGTACCAATGGCGTCTTGACGTCTGTAACGTTTTCCGATAGAATCTTTTTCGTCGTATTGCAGGCTATATTCTAATTGAAGATCTGCCATGATTTCACGCGCCTTTTCTGGCAAGCCGTCTTTTTTAATGAGCGGTAAAATGGCTGCTTTGTACGGAGCAAGGACGGCAGGAATCTTTAAAACCACGCGCTCAGAGCCATCTGGTAGTTGCTCTTCCTGATAAGCGGCACTGAGAACAGCTAAGAACATGCGGTCTAGACCAACTGAAGTTTCAATGACATAAGGCACATAGCTCTGGTTGAGTTCAGGATCAAAGAATTGTAATTTTTTCCCGGAGTATTGTTCGTGTTGTTTGAGGTCGAAGTCTGTTCGTGAGTGAATCCCTTCTAGTTCTTTGAAGCCCATCGGGAATTTGTATTCGATGTCACAGGCCGCATTGGCATAATGGGCCAATTTGAGGTGGTCATGAAAACGGTATAAATCGGTGCTGAGGCCTAGATTTTGGTGCCATTTAGTTCTGGCGGCTTTCCAGTATTCATACCATTTCATTTCTTCGCCTGGGCGAACAAAGAATTGCATCTCCATTTGTTCAAATTCGCGCATGCGGAAAATAAACTGACGCGCTACAATCTCATTGCGGAAAGCCTTTCCAATTTGGGCTATCCCAAATGGAATTTTCATGCGTCCTGATTTTTGAACGTTGAGAAAATTGACAAAAATACCCTGAGCCGTTTCTGGGCGTAGGTAAATAGTGCTTGCATCTCCGGCAACTGAACCGAGTTCTGTAGAGAACATCAGGTTGAACTGGCGGACTTCTGTCCAGTTTTTTGAACCTGAAATTGGGCAAACGATTTCAAGGTCAATAATGAGTTGTTGAACCGCCTCGAGGTCATTTTGCTCAAGGGCTTCTTTCATGCGAGTTTCAATGCTTTGGATTTTTTCAGCATTGCGCAATACATTAGGGTTCGTGGCACGGAATTGTGCTTCGTCAAAAGATTCACCAAATTTTTTGTGGCCTTTTTCTACTTCTTTTTCAATTTTCTGACGGATCTTTTCGATGTGCTCTTCTAGAAGTACATCGGCGCGGTAGCGTTTTTTGGAATCTTTGTTGTCAATGAGTGGATCATTGAAGGCATCAACGTGGCCTGAAGCTTTCCAAGTAGTCGGATGCATAAAAATAGCTGAATCAAGCCCCACGATGTTTTCATGGAGCTGAACCATCGCCTTCCACCAATAAGTTTTGATGTTATTTTTGAGTTCGGCACCAAGCTGTCCGTAGTCATAGGTGGCAGCGAGGCCATCGTAAATTTCTGAGGACGGAAAGATGAATCCGTATTCTTTTGAGTGTGAAATGAGGTCTTTAAGGCGGTCTTTTTGTGCTTCCATAGCCGCAAAGATACGAAAAGCACTATTTTTACTTCATGATTTTTTACCTAGACGACACGCATTTTATTGACACCTCCAATCCGTTAGATTTATCCTTGCCTTTGAGCGCCGATGAATTCAATCCTCGGGCTTGGTATGTCGATGCCCCAAGAATGGAGCCAGTACGCGCCAATGGTTTTGTAGGTAGTGTACTTGAAGGAGGTGCGGTGAATTTTAGAGACATCTTTTTTAATCCGCATGGGCACGGTACCCATACAGAATCGTATGGCCATATCAGCCGAGAAATCTATGGAGTCAATGAAGTCTTTGACAATTACTTTTACAAAGCGACGCTCTGCAGTGTAGTTCCTCGAGTCATGCCAAACGGTGATCACGTAGTTTTTGCAGATCAGCTTGAATCTTTGCTTGCTAGTCAGTCTACTGAAGCTGTTATTATTCGCACCTTGCCAAATCAAACTGAAAAGAAATCGGAGAACTATTCAGGCACAAATCCTTGTTATTTTGATGTTGGACTGGTTGCGTTACTCGATCAATTAGAAACAAAGCACTTTTTAGTTGATACCCCTTCAGTGGATAGGGAAGAAGATGGCGGCGAACTGGTTTTTCATCATGCTTTTTGGAAGTATCCAGCACAACCCAGAAAAGACCGCACTATTACGGAACTCATTTTTGTCGAATCAGACATTGAAGATGGTGAATATATTTTAGAGCTACAAGTGGCCAACTTTAAAAACGATGCTAGCCCAAGCAGACCGCTGTTGTATAAGGTACAAGAAAAAAAGGGCTAACAAGTAGCCCTTTTCCTAGTAGTAGACAAAAATTGTCTGAGTGGTACGTTTGAATTAATAAGGACAGGAACCTCTTGTGTATATTCCTTTCGGACGTCGACAAAAACTATTAAACTCTTATCAAACTAGAAAATGAAACTGCCTCTCCAAGCAGTACGTCAACTGCTACACACAAGAAGTAACCTGTTTCTCTCCTTATTTCAATAATAAACTTAATGCAAAATTCTCTTGACTAAGTGTCAAATGAACATCATCTCGGATTGGCTGAATATTAGCCCAATTTTTGTGAATATTTAAGTTTGCGCCTGAACGCTTATTCAAAAAATAGTCTGCCATTGATCCACTCAGGGTCGAGCGTGGCATGATTGCGGCGGTAGAAATTGAGGGCGGTGTGGTTCCATTCTAAGACTTGCCAATCCATGCGCTTGACACCGCGGTCTTTGGCAATGCGCACCACTTCATCAAAGAGTGCCTGCCCAAAACCTTGTTTTCTTTCAGCTTCTAAGACATAAAAATCTTCGAGGTACAAACAGCGTCCTTTCCAGGTAGAATAGGAGGTATAGAATAAAGCAAATCCCACAATTTGATCCTGATCATTGCAGGCCACAATTGCCTCGCAAATTTGATCATCAAAAAGGTCTATTGTAAGCTGTTCGGGTGTATTGACAACCTGTTCAGGTGCGCGTTCATAGGTTGCTAATTCTTGAATAAGTGAAAAAATAGCAGGAACATCTTTAGGGGTAGCGGTTCTAACCATCATTTTACTTTAAACCGTTGAGGTCAAAACGAAGCGTTACACCAGTTTTAAGGTTTCCAGTAGGATAGCTCAAAGAAACTTTTGGCGTATTGATGAACTGTTCGTAGTAGAATATAGCGCTGAGGTATTCGTTGAGTTTGTAGTTCGCATCCAATTTGAAGCTAACCGTTTTTTGCCCAGCTGTTGCGATATTACTGTTTTCAACCACTTTGCGAATCACTGTAGCGTTATCTCTGAATGAGAAGTTAACGTTGATCAGGAGGTCGCTTGCGTCAATAGATCTTACGAGTTTGAGTTTTGGTACATTGACAACTGTACCGATAACAATCTCTTGCCCGAGTGTTTCAGTAACCTGATTGTTATTGAGTGATAGTGTAGCCTGACGATCCTTTTTGTATTCGAAGTTTGTGGTGATGTTCTTACCTAAGATATTCCAAGTCGCTAACATACCAACGAGTGGCGAGAAACGCTCTGAGATCGTGATATTTTGAACCTGCATTGGCGCAATAAAGTTGTTATTGAGATCGCGTGCATTCGGCATACCAGCAGCATCTAAACTTGCGTTGAGGTTGGTCTGCATGCCATTCACGGATACTGAAGACGAATAGCCGTGATTGAGTTTAAAGGATTTCACGACGTCTTTAGTAAAGGCAAACTTAGTAAGGCCTGAGTAGTTGATCGTCCAGTTTGGCAACGGCATGTTGCTGAGTGGATTGATGTTTTTGGCATTAATTGGCGAATTGGTGTAGGCCGTTAAGAAAGAGCCAATGACTACTTCTTGTTGGGTAGCAGAATAACCATCATAGAAACCATTCGGCAAAGAACTCGCATTGGCATTTCCTGCACCGATGAGCTGAGAAACTTGTTGGCTATTGGCAATCAATTGCTGGAAGATTGGCGAACGGAAAGCGGTGTCCATTTTGGCAAAGGCAGTCCCCCAAGAAATGGTGGTGTAGGTGAGGGTGCTGCTTTCAAAACGGCTTTGGCTTTCAAATAAGGTGTTGGTCGGATTCCAACGGAAAAATTCACCAGCCTGGGTACTGTAATTTCTGGATGCGTTGAGGTTGATGTTGAGGTCTTTGAGTGGCTCAAGTGTTGCTTTTAATTGCAAGTTTGCGGTATGATTGGTCATGAACTGTTTGTTCAGATTCTCATTTTGAACCAACCAATTGTTGTCACGGGCAAATTCACCTACGTGATAACCTGTTTCGCGCCCAAAAACGTCATAGGCTTGTTGCCCAAAAACAAAAGGAGCTAAACCAAAGGTTTGAGCATTCATTCCAAGAACACTTGATTCTTGGTTGAATCCAGGAAGCATGGTTCCGTCAGATAAATTATAGGTTCCTGAGATGTTTCTTACGGTGAGTAACATCCTTACGAGTGTACCAACAATTGGGTTGACAGGTTCCTTTTCTTTTAATTTAAGTTCTTCAATTCTTGCCTGTTTACGTTCGAAACGCGCTAACTGACGGTCGTATTCTTTGCGCTCCTTGTCCGTCATTTCATCGAGCGGCTTTTTAGGCTTGAATTCAGCTTTTTTAGGCGGCGCACCTTTACCTCCTTGCGCGCCTTCTGGCCCCTGCTTGGCATTGACATTAGTCTTGTTGCCATTGCCGCTTGCCAACACCCTTTTGAAGTATGGAACTTTGTTGTAAAGTGTTACCAAATTCCCCTGAGCAGTCATGTTGATGGATCGGGTATTTTGAATGATGTTTCCAAATTCAGCCTGGCCCAACGGAGCGCGTTGCCAATTGTAAGTTCCTGAATATTTGATATTAGAAGACAACCAAGAGGTCACAGGGAACTTATCAAAAGGTAGCGTATAACTAATGGAATAGTTGTGGGTGTAGTCCATGGTGCGGCCAAAAGTGCTCATTTGAGAACGAATGGTGTCCATAAATTCACGGTAGCCATCAGGATTCAATTGACGGTCTACGCCATGATTACCTTCTTCAAAGATAGAGCGGTTGGTCGCTGTGAAAGTCGTTTTTAATGCCTTGGTGACATCATAGCCGACTTGATAGTTGCGGTTCCAATCAAAACGCTTGAGGTAAATTGGGTCAAAGTTGTAGTCAGGAACAATGATATTACGGACTTGTCTTTCGTTATAAATACGAGAGTAATCATTGGTGAATGTAATGTTCTTCGGCAAATAATATAGGTTGAAATCTTTAAGTGATTTTAACCAAGGATTTTTCTGGGCAGGCTCCCATTTCTTGAAGGGCTCCCAAGGTTTTCCGGCAAAGGTATAGTTGTAATTGAGGGCACCTGTCCAGGTACGTGTCATGTCTGCTTTGATATTGAAATCGCGCTTGACGTTTTCAGCAAAGGCGTAGGTTGCAGACCAGTTTGAAATGCTCCAGAATTGTGGTTTAGTGCCAGCTTTAGCTTCTTTACGCACATTGGTAAAGTTGTAGCTGCGTCTTTCTGTGAAATCCTGGCCCAAACGCATGCGCTCTTTACGTGTAGCGATGTCGTAGTTTGATAATTTCACATCTGGATTGAATGGATCGTATTCAGGATTGATTACACCGATAGAGTAGCCGTAATAGAAAGGTAAAGAAACACGTGCTTGCTTGCCAAAGAACTGACCGAGCTGCATGGTGGTGCTGATGTCTGCGCCCATTCTTTGATTGCGTTGACGGTCTTGAACGCGGCTATCTACAGCTCCCCAGTTGATCCCAGAATAGTTGCCCGCTGCTTGGACCGTAGCGAAATCTGCCAACTGCAGCTGCATTTGGCCAACGGCTGCAGAGCCGCCGTCACTTACGAAATCGGTGAGTCGCATTTCATTGATCCAGATATTGGCACATTCTGCTTCTCCGTTATCAGGGCCCCAAATGTTGTCTGGATCCGATTTCGAAGGATTTCGCACCCCAATCATGATGGTCTTGATGCCCTGAAGATTCGGGCTTCCCTTGACTTTAATGCGATTACTTGGGTTATTCGGATCTGCTTTTTCGTATTCAACGACACTAGAGACTCCCGGAATGCCTTGTTCTAGTTTGTTATTGCGCTCCATCTTGATGTCGAGCAAGCGGTCAAAGACAATTTCAATGTTGTTGCCTTCTGGCCAAATCAAATCGGGGTTTGTAGTGTTCCAATCCGTGACTTTCATTGGCATTTCGTATTCGTAATAGTTGTCTACGAAATCGGTCCCGAGGCGTACAAATACAGTAAGTTCGTTGTCTTTGAGTTCGTTTTGTACAACAGATTCTGCGTGTACAAACATTTTAAGTTTCTTGTAGGTACGCACGTCAAATTGGACATTGCGGTAGGCGGCACGCGCGTCTCCGTCTTGTAAGTTGCAAACTTCAAGCACCAAAGACTGCTCGTTCATTTGGCGCTGGTACACCTGTGAAGGGTCAATTTCACGTACAATTCCAGGCGGAACTACATAGTTAATTGGTTGACGCTGTGCGTTCTCTTCAATATTGAGTGCTGCAATATTAAAGCTAGTAAGGTTCGGGTCGGTTTGAACACTTAACCCCGGTTGTGTGAGGTCTTGGAAATAACGACGCCATTCACCGCGAACCAGCTCTAAACGCGCAAAGCGCAATACAACAGGTTCGTCAAAGCCTTTCATGAAAATGCGCATGAAACGGATCGATCTGAAATCTTGGATGCCATTGACGCGTTTTTCAAATTCGCGAATCGGCACTTTGAACTGATACCAAGTTTCTGATTTGTTACCGTTTTGATAGACCTGTTTGTTGGTGATGTAGTTGGATCCTACATTCTGAAGATCATTTGGTCTGAGAGAAACACGGTATTGGAAATAAGCCTCAGATTCAGAGAGGTTGTTGTCTTGGTTAATGTCTTCAATGTCCGGGAAATTCGAGGCAATTGTTGGGTAACCATTTGTATTGGCGGTGTCTGACATTTCGACAGTAGGCGAGTTGCCCTGCATACCATTATAGCGTTTGTAACGCTTTAAGATATCGAGCTGTTGGGTGTCATAGTTGTCGTCGAGGTAATAGTTGTAGTCATCGGTGGATGGGTCGGCAATCATGCGCGCTTTAACAGCAGGAGCAAGCGCTGTGTTGTTTTGCACCCAGCTTACATAAGCACTGTAAGCGGTTTGCTCGGCGCTGTTGTCCCAGCCATCAAGACCGACGTCTTGCCTGATGCGAGCCGATGGATCGTTGTCAAAGGCATTAACGACAACTTGTTGGGTAGAAATACGGCTCCAGAGTGTGGTATCAATGTTGTCCAGTAAAAAGGGGTCATTGTTTGGTGGCAAGCCATGCTCAAAACTTTTGCGAGAATCTGGCAAGATGTCTTCTGAGATATTACCCAAATTAAAGTAGAGGTCTCCACCAGACATAGGTGAGTTTGGATTTTCGTTTTCTGCGTCTTCATTAAACGGGTCGAGCAACCAGAACTGAATAAATTCGATGTTGGCCAATTCGAAGTCATTGGTCGTGAGGCCACGCATGACACCACCCCAGCGATCTTCTGGGTTATCAAAACGACCCAAAGAGTCTAGAACAGAAGTTGTGTCGTAGTTATACATCCCTCGCTCGGCCGGGTAGTAGGCAAGGTCAAAGACATTGACATTGGTAATGGATCCGTATTGCAATTGCAAATTCGGGAAGATGTCGGTTAGTTGAATCAAGCGCATGCGGCTGTCATAGAGCATGGTAGGATTCTGCTTGATGTGTGCAGGCGTAAGCTGGCTACTTTGATAAAAGACAGGATCAATGGTATACCAAGCAACTTTAGATCTTTTGTAGCCGGCGCTGAGGTCTTTTTTGGCGCCTTCAGGAAAGAGGTCAGGTTGCCCTTGCGGTACAGACGCTAAGCGCCATGCTGACATCCCTTTGAGGTCAATAGCACTTTGTGATGCTTCGAAATCGTCAATGTAGGAAGTTCCTTCTTTGTTAATGGCTCTTGGTTGCCCTGGTCTGAGTGTCGCTACTTCACCAGACATTGAAAGGGTAGACATGGCGTTGGTGGAAATGACTGGCAAAAGGTCTACCAATTTAGTGAGGGCAGGAACGTTTGCTCGGAAAGCGAAGTCTGCGCCTAAGACATTGTTTTTGAAAGGTTCAGAACCGAAGTCTACTTTTTGAGTCACTGGGCGTTCCATCATACGCAACCAAGTAGCGCCCACTTTGAAATTTTCATTGAGTCTGTATTGGTAGCGGCCACCCATCATGGAGCGCGCTTGGAAACCAAAAACAGAATTGGACTCAATAGAAATTTTGATTGGTGTATTAGACTCTAAGATGCCCGTGTTCAAAATCTTTACGCGGCTAAATGCGTAGTCAACGGTGTAATCAACTCCTTCCACTAAGCGCATCCCACCAGCAGTCACTACCACGGCTCCTTGCGGAATATTCATGACGTTTAGCGGTATCTCTGAGGATATCGAAGATTGGAATTCGCCTTTGAAAACAAAGCGGTTTTTGGCCGGGATTTGTTGTGCTGCAGTTTTAGTTGAGTCGTAGAGTTCTGTGTAAGACAACTGGTTGACATAAAGCGCAGCCACACCTGCTTCAGTGAGTTTTTCTGCAAGTGTTTTTCCGAAAGGTTCAACTGTAGAAAAGAAGATACGGCCATTTTTACGGTTAATTGTTCCACCGTTGTCTATTTTGTTGCCTACAACATTGAAGGGTGCAAAGTCAAAAACACCGTCCGAGAAGGGTTGGTTGTTCTGATTGATTTTGTCCATGTCAAGTAAGGTGACAATTTGTTTTTTGTCGATGCCATCAAAAGGCAAGAAAGGCTGAAGTACAGAGGTTTCGCGATTGTTGTAATAGATGTCAATTTTGAAACCAAGCTGATCCACTTGATAAGCTCCAATCGAATAAACATTCTTCATCATGAGGTCCCAAATTTTGTTTTTTGGGTTGGTGATGGTTGGCTTAATGAGTTTCAAGACAAGCGCCTCTTGACCGTTGGTTCCGTCGGTAGAAAATTCACCAATTTGGTAGGTCTGGCCACGGTACGTGTATTCGTAAGCAACGGCTAAAACTTCGTCGTTGTTGAGCGCGGTATTTAATGAGATATAACCTAGAAGCGCATTGTAAGTAAATTCATTTTCATTGAGCTTACGGGCGTTTTCTACTTTTTCGTAATCTACGGCTTGGTTAAAGGGGCCTGGCGAATTGACCTGAGAACTGAGGGCAATTACTGCATTGGAAAAACCGCGAATGAGTGGCTGGTTGGAAGCCCATTCATAGAGGCCGTTGGCTTCGTTGTCAGGAATTTCTTGGGTGGCGTAGTTACCAGGGTTTCCTTGGCAGTTTTCAGGTTTAGATTCACCGAGATCCGAGAAGGCAACAATGTTTCTGGTGTTTTCGGTGATGCTACTTCTGTTGGTTACCCACACTTCAATACGGGTGATGTAAGTAGTTGAATTGACTACAGGCAGGGTTGACATCGCGGTGTCGTAATGCTGCTGGTGGTAAAGGTTTAAAAAGTAGTGGCGGTTGGCTTCGTAGTTATCTGCAGTAATTTCGAACTTCTGAACCTGCGCCTTACCTGTGACATTGATTTCGGTGCGCTTTCCTTTTGATTGCGCCAAAATGAAATCTACCGTTGAACGACCAAATTTGAGTTGCGTTTTGAAACCAAATAAAGTCTGTGAGCTCGGGATGAGCGTGGTAGGCAGCTCAAGGCTCACTTGCCCAAGGGCAATTTTTTGCAAGATGTCGTCTTCTTTTCCGGTGCGCTCTAGTTTGGATATATTTTCGAAATCGAAGTTAGCACGGGTGTTGTACTTCATGTTCACCTTCATGTTGGTACCAATTTGGCCCGTGATGTCCATGTTGATGTTCTGGTTGAAGTCAAAGCGCGTGATATTTCTTTGGCGCATTGGCAAAATCGGGTTGTCTACCCGTGAATGATTGGCGCCTAAAGATAATTCGAGGTTACCACCTGGGGTGATGGTAATTTGGTCCGAACCAAAAAAGCTTTCGAAAGCCTTTGAGCCAATTTTAATGGGCAATTCAAAGGTTCTGTTTTCAGCAGTTTCCTCAGCTACAATTTCTTTCCAGTCTAAAGAAAAACTCTTTTTTTCTTCATAGGCTAGATATTCTTCAAGGGTCATGGCTTGCGGAGCCCTGAAGTAGGTGTCTTTACCCATGATGTCGCGGAAAACAAAATTTCCGGTTTCAGGGTCGTAAACGATGGTTTGATTGAGTTTGGTTGGGTCTCCGAGGTCAAAACTTTGAGGTAAGTTCTGAAACGGATTGAGAGGGTTCGTTATCGGGAAAGGAAGCGTAGGCGTTTGTGCGTAAATACGGGTAAGGCCACTCAGCCCTAAAAACAGAGCAAAGCTGAACAACAGAGTTTGATACCAATTTTTTAATTGCACGGTTATAGTAGTCTTAGCGCTTCTTTAATCAATTCTTCAACGGTTTGGGTTCCGGTATCGGTTTTATCCAATACTTTCTCGGCTGATTTTTTATCAAAACCGAGCGAAACCAGAGCATTTAACGCATCAAATCGATTTCTATTGTTTGAACTGAAAATATTCTCGGTGCCCAGTTCCATTTTGGAGACTTTTCCTTTCAAATCAATGATGACGCGCTGAGCTGTTTTCAGACCTATTCCTTTCACTTTTTGAATGCGGGCAACATCTTCTGTGAGGATGGCCTGCGCTATTTCATCGGGTGTCATGGAAGACAGCATGATGATGGCTGTGTTGGGGCCAATGCCTGAAACGCTGATGAGGTGTGTAAACATCTCGCGCTCTTCTTTGGTTGCAAAGCCATAAAGCGTATGCGCATCTTCTCGAATGATCAGTTTTGTATGTAAAACAACAGCTTCTTGATCGGATAATACGGAAAAGGTATTGAGTGAAATTTTCACTTCATAACCGACCCCTGAACACTCAATGAGGAGGTCCGTTGGGTTCTTTTCGATGAGTCTGCCGTTGAGTCTTGAAATCATTTTTCTTGTCCTTGTGCGTCGATGACTGCAATTTTGATCATGCTGAGGATTTCGCGAACACTTGCCCCAAGTTGCAACACGTGCAAAGACTTGCGCAATCCTAACAAAATAGGGCCAATCGGCTCAAGTTCATTGGTTTGCTGTAGGAGTTTGTAAGCGATATTTCCTGCTGATAAGTTCGGGAAAATGAGCGTGTTTACTTCTTTATTGGCTAAGGTCGAGAACGGGAATTTCTCGTTCATGAGCTCAGGATTGAGCGCAAAGTTGGCCTGCATTTCACCGTCTACAATAAGGTTGGGTTGGGTTTCGTGCAAGATTTTCACAGCTTTTGACATTTTTTCAGGATCTTGCCCTGGCGAAGAGCCAAAGTTAGAGTAGCTCAAAAGTGCAATACGTGGCGTCACTTTTAAACGACGAATAAACTTGGCAACATTGACTGTGATTTCTGCAATTTGCTCGGCACTTGGGTTTAAATTGACAGTAGTATCAGCCAAGAAAAGCGGGCCTTTTTTGGTGTTCAAGATATACATACCGGCAATGGTTTGGA
Source organism: Bacteroidota bacterium (assembly GCA_041158525.1). Taxonomy (GTDB): domain Bacteria; phylum Bacteroidota; class Bacteroidia; order Flavobacteriales_D; family Crocinitomicaceae; genus UBA952. The sequence continues at coordinate 29,900 of JBEBBE010000042.1, forward strand.
TGTCTTTTTGTAGGCCAATGGTGCTGATAGCAGGTCGAAGTACGGAACGGTAGCTACGCGTAAGACCAGTTACCATGGCGTCTGCTTCACCTAAGTTGAGCATCATGGCGCCAAAGTAATTGCGTTCGCGCATCAAAGAGATGGCTTCGTATTCGGTAATTCCTTTGCGTTTGCGTTTGTCGAAGAATTCAGTGCCATATTGTATACGGCGCGCTTCTTCTTCATCGGATTTACAATCAATGATTTGAACATCTGGAATCTCGATGCTGTATTCATTCATGAGGTCGAGAATTTTTTGTTTTCGACCGAGTAGAATAGGGAAGGCCACACCTTCGTCATAGGCTTGTTGTGCGGCTTTGAGTATTTTGATGTTGTCACCCTCTGGGAAAACAACCGTTTTCGGGTTGCCTTGCGCTTTAGTGGTGATGTTGCGGTGCAATTTGTTGTCAAGACCCAAACGGCTCTTGAGTTGGTTTTCGTATTCTTCCCAATCAGTGATTGGCTCTTGTGCCACACCAGACTCCATGGCAGCGCGCGCTACGGCAGGAGCTACATAATAAATGAGGCGAGGATCTAGAGGTTTTGGAATGATTTGCTCACGACCAAAAGAAATATTTTTTCCGCCGTAGGCTTCAATGACTTCTTCTGGAATGGTTTCTTTGGCCAAAGAGGCAATGGCTTTAACAGCGGCCAATTTCATTTCTTCATTGATGGCAGTCGCTCTTACATCGAGGGCGCCACGGAAAATGAACGGGAAACCAAGCACGTTATTGACCTGATTAGGATGGTCAGAACGGCCCGTTGCCATGATGATATCTTTGCGAACTGAAGTGGCTTCTTTGTAAGAAATTTCTGGTTCAGGGTTCGCCAAAGCAAAAACGATAGGGTCTTTGGCCATGGCTGCGATCATTTCTTTAGCAACCAAACCGGCACGTGAAAGTCCTAAAAATACATCAGCACCCTTGAAAGCGTCGGCAAAAGCAACATCTTTTTTGTGGACGGCAAATAATTTTTTGGTGTCGTCGAGGTCTTGTCTGTTGGCATGAATCAGACCTTTTGAATCAAACATGAAGATATTTTCAAGCTTGACGCCAAGGCGGTTATAAAGTTTGGCACAAGAAAGTGCTGAAGCACCTGCTCCTGAAACAACAACTTTAACCTTTTCAATTTTCTTGCCTGCTAGCTCTAGGGCATTCAATAGGGCAGCAGAACTAATGATAGCGGTTCCGTGCTGATCATCGTGCATGATCGGAATATCGAGCTCCTCTTTGAGTCGTCTTTCAATTTCAAAAGCTTCAGGAGCCTTGATATCTTCTAGGTTGATGCCGCCAAAAGTTGGGGCAATAGCCTTTACGGTCTGGATAAAGAGTTCAGGGTCTTTGGCGTCTACCTCGATGTCAAAAACGTCGATGTCGGCAAAGATTTTAAAGAGCAAGCCCTTTCCTTCCATGACTGGTTTAGAGGCTTCAGGGCCGATGTCGCCGAGGCCAAGTACTGCGGTTCCGTTAGAAATAACGGCTACCAAGTTTTGCTTAGCGGTGTATTTGTAAACATCTGCTTTGTTTTCAGCGATGCGCAAGCAAGGCTCTGCTACCCCTGGGGAGTAGGCCAAAGAGAGGTCTCGTTGGGAAGCATAGGGTTTAGTCGGTACGACTTCGATTTTTCCGGGTCTACCACCAGCGTGGTAGTCGAGTGCATCTTGTTTCCTGATCTTAGACATATATATATTTCAGAAAGGCAAATATACGAAAAGCAATCTAAAGCTCAGAACGAAAAAAAGCGCCCCGAAGAGCGCTTTTTCTGGTATTTGAATTGGCTTACAAACCAAGCAAGATTTCTAATGGGTCTTTCGAACCAAAGATCATGCGCTCAGGGTTTTCAAGCATTTCTTTGACTTTTACCAAGAAGCCCACAGATTCTTTGCCATCAATGATGCGGTGGTCATAAGAAAGGGCCACGTACATGATGGGTCTGATTTCTACTTTTCCGTTGATTGCAACTGGTCTTTCAACTACGTTGTGCATTCCTAGAATAGCAGATTGCGGTGGGTTAATAATTGGTGTTGAAAGCATAGAACCAAAGACACCGCCGTTGGTAATAGTAAAGGTACCGCCGGTCATGTCCTCTGGTGTGATTTTTCCGTCACGGGCCTTGATGGCTAAACGTTTGATTTCTCTTTCAATTTCGGCTAAGCTCATTTGCTCTGCATTGCGCACCACCGGAACCATGAGACCTTTTGGCGAAGAAACGGCAATACCGATATCGGCGTAGTCATGGAAAATCATTTCGTTGCCGTCTATTTGAGCATTGACTGCCGGGAATAATTTCAAGGCTTCAGTAACTGCTTTGGTAAAGAATGACATGAAGCCAAGATTCACTTCATGGTGCTTTGAAAATGCATCTTTGTATTTGGCGCGCACATCCATGATTGGTTTCATGTCCACTTCATTGAAGGTCGTGAGCATGGCTGTTTCGTTCTTGACAGACACCAACCGCTCGGCAATTTTTCGGCGCAGCATTGACATTTTTTCGCGGCTCTGCTCGCGGGTGCCACCCCAACCTTGCGCAGCTTCTGTAGAGAAACCAGCAGACATAGCGGCAATGACATCTTGTTTGGTGATGCGGCCATCTTTTCCTGTTGCTTTAATGGCAGCAGGGTTGATGTTGTTTTCTTTGAGCATTTTGGCTGCTGCTGGTGAGGCACTTCCGGCTGCATAGCTGTCAGATTTTATGGGCTCAGGATTCGGAGCTGGGCTTGCAGGTGCAGCAGCAACGGGCGCCGCAGGCGCCTCAGTTTTTGGCGCCTCGCTTGCAGCAGGCGCAGGCGCGCCCGCAGGGCGCGCTGCACTGGTGTCAATGAGGCAAACCACTTGGCCAACCTTCACGACATCACCTTCTGCAGCTTTGAGTGTGATGATACCACTTTCCTCAGCGGGCAACTCTAAGGTTGCTTTGTCTGAATCAACCTCGGCAATGGCCTGGTCTTTTTCAACGTAATCGCCATCGGCAACGAGCCATGTTGCGATTTCAACTTCTGAGATGGACTCTCCCGGGCTCGGGACTTTCATTTCTAATAGTGACATAAGCTTACTTTTTTAGCCTTACTTCGCGTAGGCAAAGAGGTCGTTAAACAATTTTTTAAGTCTGATTTCATGGAGTTTTTTAGAACCTTCAGCGGCTGCTGCACTGGCTGGTCTGGTAATTCCGATCAGTGGAATATGACGCAGGTTCATGGCCATGTGCATCCAAGCACCCATGTTGGCAGGTTCTTCTTGTGCCCAAAGAATATTTTTGGCTTTGTACTTGGCAAGAATGGCATCAATTTGCTCGGTTGGCAACGGATAAAGTTGTTCGATGCGCACAAATGCCATGTTTTTCACGCCTAATTCTGCGGCTTTTACTTTCATTTCGTAGTAGAATTTACCGCTACACAACACAACGGTATCTACTGATTTTGCAGTCGCAGTTGGGTCATCAAGGACCTCCTGGAAGCGCCCTTTTGCCATTTCATCGAGGCTTGAGGTTGCGTCTGGGTAGCGCAACAACATTTTTGGCGAAAAGACCACTAATGGTTTGCGGAAATCACGCTTGATCTGACGACGCAACAAGTGGAAATGATTAGCTGGAGTGGAGGTATTGACAATTTGCATGTTGAGGTCTGCACATTGCTGTAAGAAACGCTCCATGCGCCCACTAGAGTGCTCAGCGCCTTGACCTTCATAACCATGCGGCAATAACATGACAAGACCAGTTTGGGTTGCCCATTTGTCTTCGCCAGCAGAAATGAATTGATCCACCATAATTTGAGCGCCATTGAAGAAGTCACCAAATTGTGCTTCCCAAATAGTGAGCCCCGATGGATTCGCTAAAGAGTAGCCATATTCAAAACCTAAAACACCGTACTCAGAAAGTAAAGAGTTGTAAATGCTAAAAGTGGCTTGTTTTTCTTGGAGTTGATTGAGTGTCAAGATTTCTTCCTCGGTGTCTTCTGTCTTGACAACAGCGTGTCTGTGAGAGAAGGTTCCGCGTTCTACATCTTGTCCTGAAATGCGTACGGCGTGTCCTTCAGCTAAAAGAGTAGCATAGGCCAGCATTTCAGCACTTCCCCAGTCGAGTTTGTCGTTTTCAATAGCTGCCAAGCGGTCTTCGAAAATTTTGGCAATTTTTCTGAAGTACTTTTTACCTTCAGGCAGGGTAGCCAATTTTTTACCAAGTGCCAATAATTCTTTTTTAGCAATACCTGTTTCAGGAGAAACTTTGAAGTCAGCTTCAGTTCCGTGGCGGTAATTCTCCCAGGTTAAACTCAAGAAGTCATAAACGTGCGCTTTGTCACGGCTTCTAGAGTGCTCGTATTCGGCCTCTAAAAAGGCCTGATAATCGAGCTCAAATTTTTTAGCCTCTTCAGCATTTAGAATGCTTTCTCTTTGCAATTGCTCTAAATAGATTTCTCTTGGGTTCGGATGCTTTGCAATGATGTTATAGAGTTTCGGCTGCGTGAATTTTGGCTCATCGCCTTCGTTGTGTCCGTATTTGCGGTAGCAAAGCAGGTCAATGAAGATGTCGCGGTGAAACGCCTGGCGGTATTCCATGGCAATTTCAATAGTAGTTACAATGGCTTCGATGTCGTCTCCGTTTACATGGAAAACTGGGCAAAGCGTGGTTTTCGCAACGTCCGTACAATAAGTTGAAGTTCGGCCATCGAGGTAGTTAGTCGTGAAGCCTACTTGGTTGTTGACCACAATATGGATGGTTCCACCTGTGCGGTAGCCATCAAGGCCAGCCATTTGGATAGTTTCGTAGACAATTCCTTGACCTGCAACCGCAGCGTCTCCATGGATAAGTACTGGGCAAACTTTTTCTTCAGATTGGAAGACGTGATCAATTTTTGCGCGGGCAATCCCTTCGACAACCGTATTCACTGCTTCTAAGTGAGACGGGTTTGGCGCTAGGGTAAGGCCAATTTTCTTGCCGTTTTCAAGTTCGATATGTGAAGTAAAGCCTTGGTGATACTTCACATCACCATCAAAGGTCATTTCAAATTCAAATTCCTTGCCTTCAAATTCGCGGAAGATATCGCGTGGGCGCTTTTCAAAAATGTTGGCAAGCGTGTTGAGACGGCCACGGTGAGCCATTCCCATTACAAAATATTCTACACCGAGGTCTGCACCTTTCTGCACCAAAGTATCGAGTGCCGGGATGAGCCCTTCACCACCTTCAATGGAGAAACGCTTTTGCCCAACGAACTTTTTGCCTAGAAAACCTTCAAAACCAGTAGCTTGGTTCAGTTTTTCGTAGATTTTAATTTTGCGTTTTGGATCAAAAACAGGGCGGTTACTCAGTTCAATTTTATTGCGAAACCAGTCAATTCTTTCTGGGTCACGCATGTACATGTATTCTATACCAATGGATTGGCAGTAAGTCAGTTCAAGGTGCGCAATAATATCAGATAACTTGGCAGCACCAATTCCGATTTGCTCACCCGCCTGAAATACTTCATTGAGGTCAGCTTCGGTCAGGCCGAAATGCTCAATTGCTAAGTCTGGGGTGTGCTTGCGGCGATCGCGAACCGGGTTCGTTCTGGTAAAAAGGTGTCCGCGTGTGCGGTAGCCATTGATGAGGTTAATGACCTTGAATTCTTTGACGAAATTTTCAGGGATTTCACCTGTGGCTTCATAGTTTGTTTGTGCAAACTCAAAACCCTCAAAGAATTTGGCCCAACCAAGGTCCACGCTGGTGGGGTCTTGTTTGTATTGCTTGTAAAGATGGTCGATGGCTGAGACATCGGCATTTCCTACGTAAGAAACTTTATCCATGCTGTTTTTAACTTTTTAACCTTACAAAATTAAAGGTCTTGGCGCAAATGTGAACAAATCATGAAGCGAAGATGACTGCCATTTTTTGTACCTGAACAAAGCGCAAAAGTGCGTGTTACATTGCTATGTCAAAACGTGTTTTTTTAGTATTCCCACATCAGTTATTCGAGACTGCAACTGCGTTTGCAGGCATAGACGAGTTCTGGCTCATTGAAGACGAACTCTTTTTTCTACAACTGCCTTTTCATCGCAAAAAGTTGGCCTTTCACAGGGCTTCAATGAAATACTACGCAGAAAAACTGCGGAATGAAGGTCAAAGCGTCCATTATTTTGATTACAAGCAAGCTTCATTGCTGCAAATTTTTGAAAAAATTGCCCATGAAAATGCCCAAGTTGCTTGTTTTGACCCAACAGATTTTTTACTTGAAAAACGTCTTCATCGTTTGGCAAAAAACCACGGCTTGTCAATAGAAATATTTGAAAACCCTTCTTTTTACAATACACGTGAGCGCAACCAAAGCCTCGCGCCCCAGGGTGCTAAAAAATTCTTCATGGCCGAGTTTTATAAGAAACAACGCCTGTATTTTGACATTTTATTAGCGCCCGATGCACAGCCCATCGGTGGGCGCTGGAGTTTTGACACTGAGAACCGAAAGGCGCTACCTAAAAACCAGGTGCTTCCGGTTTATCCAACTTACCACAGCACTTGGTCAGCAGCTGCAGAACAAGAAATTACTGAACAGTTTGCAGCAAATCCGGGTGATCCGAGTTTGGCATATTATCCGGTTACGCATGCGCAGGCCAAAGATGCTTTGGCATTTTTTATAGCGCAAGGTCTAGAAAAATTTGGCCCATATCAAGACGCGTTTACTACACAAGCACCTTATGTGTACCATTCTAATTTGTCAACGGCCATTAATGTCGGTTTGCTGAGCCCACAAGAGGTTATGGCTGCTGTTGAAGCAGCCTACCATCAAGGTAAGGTCACTATAGAAAGCGCCGAAGGTTTTATAAGGCAAGTTTTGGGCTGGCGCGAATACATGCGTGCGGTATACGAGCAGGTAGGAGTTCAGCAACGCACTCGCAACTTCATGCAACACAAACGCAAACTAGATTGGCAGGCACTGCGTCAACTTTCTTTTTTACAAGATGTAGCGGCTAAACTCGATGATTACGCGTATGCCCATCATATTGAGCGCCTGATGTTGCTCGGAAATTTTTTCTTCCTCTCCGAGCTGCATCCTGATAGTATTTATGAGTTTTTCATGTGCAACTTCATGGATGCTTATGATTGGGTCATGGTACCCAATGTTTATGGTATGAGTCAGTTTGCGGATGGCGGCCTCATGACCACCAAGCCCTATTTCTCAAGTTCAAATTACCTCAAGAAACAAGGTTTCAAGTTCGATGCCGATGGCGCCGCTTTGTTTGACGCCTTGTTTTGGCATTTTGTCGATAAGCACCAAGACTATTTGCGCAAAAACTTGCGCACGGCTCAAATGGTTGCCAATTGGAACCGACTTTTACCCGAAAAAAAAGCGGCCCATTTAGAACGGGCCGCCTTGTATTTTAAAAACTTAGATTCGTTTACTGCTTGATCAAGCGCTGTGTGCTTTGGTATTCATTTTGCGTAATACGAACTTGGTATATGCCGGCATCTAGGTGCTCAATAGCTAAGGTATTGATTCCTGCTTCAATTTTATTTTGAACCAAGATTTGTTTGCCGTTCATGTCTAGAAGTTCAATGCTATTGATGCCTTCTAAATCTTTCACATCTACAAACAATACTTCGTTGGCAGGATTCGGATAAACCTGAACAACAGCTAACGGATTTTCATCAATACCCACACCAGAAGTAAGGTTGACGATGTAATCTTCTGTTTCTCCATAGGTTGCTGGCCCACATGGCGTAATAGCACCATCCGGTTGGTAAGAGATACGCACGCGCATTCTCACTTGTCCGAGAGCGCTATTTAGTGGAATCGTGACATTAAATGTATTGACCCAATTTGCCCCAACGAGTACGTAAGCCACTTGCTCACCTGCATCGTTGAAATCGAAATCGTTATTGAAATCTATCCAGGCCGCAATTTCATCATTGGTATAAGCAATAGCAGTTGTATTATTAATAATAGCAGGGCTAATGGTTAGCGTATAGCTAGTTCCTTGAGATAAAGTTGTTGTAGTTGTAGTGAAATCAGAATATCCATTGTTGCCACATGTTGAGGTGTTGTTAATGGTGCTGATGTTTACATTATTGATGTATTCGTCACAGACTGCACTTGCTGTACACGGCCCAGTTACGGCGGCAACAACAATGTAGTTGTTCTTAGTTTCGACATCTGAACCTTGTGCATTTGTAGCGCTGAGGCTGACGGTGTATTGCCCAACATTATTAAATACAATTTGCGGATTCTGAGTTGTTGCTGAGCTACCTGCAGCAAAGCTCCAGCCAGAAGCCGGACTTACTGACCAAGACCAACTTGTCGGGATACCGGTAGATAAATCTGTGAAGTTCACGGTTGTACCAGGCGTTACATTTGTTGCCGAAGCAGAGAAATTTGCAACTGGTGCTACCGGAGTAGTTGGCGTACAAGGATCGGCTGAACCTGCCAAAACCAAAACATTTGAATTGGTAGGGTCTAACCAAGGTTTGAGTTGCAGTGCGTTGGTGGCACCGTTATTAGCCCAGTGGAATGCCATTTTCCCGTATTGGTCTGGGGCAGATGGCGACGTACAATAAGAAGCACCTCCTGTGAGTGTACCAATGATGTTTCCGTTGTTGTCAAAAAGCGGTGAACCAGATGAGCCGCCTTCGGTCACACCGTGTCCATTGCTATTGGCTGTCCAGACAACTCTCCAGTGCGAGCCCGTTGCGCTTCCCCATTGGGTAGAAACAGTGGTGCCTGTAAACGTAGAAATCTTTTTGATGTCACCAGCAGGGTGGTGGATACTTACACCACCTGTTGTTGCAGCCGTGTTGGCATTCCAGCCATTCCAATAGGCATTGAAGTTGGCTGACTTCAGGTTATTAATAATGGTAGCTTCATTATTGTTGTTGCCGAGTTTCACTAGTAAGAAATCAGATCCAGTGTTGCCACCTCCATCATTGGCATCAGCAATGCGCAAACAGCCTGTAATGAAGTAGTTTGCCAATGTGCCAACAGTTGATGGATTTGTACAAGAAGGTGCTTCGTAACGGAAATAAAATTTCCATTGGTTCATATTGGCTGTTGTGGATGCAACTCCGCAGTGTAAAGCAGTTAAAAAGTAGGGTTTGCAGTCTTGGGCGGTATTATTCACTAAAGAACCTGAACACCAACCTGCTTGGTTACCTTCTACCACATAAATACGTGCAACGCCGCGTTTTTCGTCTTGCCATGCATCGCCAACTGGGCTACAATTGACATTGACCTCACAGGGGTCTGACTCATTGATTTTCTCAGCTGAACCGTATCCGGTTGAACGGTAGTTGTACATCACTCGGTCAATTAAAATCTCGGAAGGAGTGGTGTAAACTGGCTCGGTAAGCGTTAATATATGCGCTGAACCAGCACAAAGCGCAGCATTGGCCATACCGTGTGCTTCTACGTCTTTACTTGTTAAGAGCGGATGCACATCTTGTCCTTGAAGGTTTTGAATGCGTAGTGTTGAACCACCGTGCAAATAGAATTTTTCAAAAAGGTAGCTCAGTGCTTCGGCGCCTTCTGTTTTCACGATAACTTGCCACTGACGAGCACCATTAGGAAGCGTTGTCCAGGTTCCGGCATTAGTTGTGTTGAGCATACTTGGTAGCGCAACACCAATGCGGTAAAGCACACCTTGCTTCTCTCTGAGTTCGTCTTCAAGAGCAATTTGATTCATGTCAGGTGCTGCTAATTGAAGTACTGGCACATTTTTGCCAATTTCAAAACGCGCAATGCTTGGTAAATTGTTTTGGGCCCAGACACCCAAGTGCAAACTCAATACGAGTAAGGAGTAGCGTAGAAATTTGTTCATAGTTTGAGTAGTTTATTGTAATTTCAACCAAAAATAACACTTTCAGCGCAACTTGCCATGCATAGAATTTGTATTGTTGAAGACGAACAGAGCTTAAGAGACATGATTGGCCTCAATCTAGAATTAGAGGGCTATAGTGTCTTGGCACTCACTGATGGCCAAGCGGCTCAAACGCTTTTTCAGAAGCCTTTTCATTTCGATCTGATCATTCTTGATGTCATGCTGCCGCATGTTTCAGGTTTTGACCTTTGCCGTACTATCAGACAGCACAGTCATGTACCTGTCTTGTTCCTTTCGGCTAAAGGCACCACAGCAGATCGGGTAGCAGGGCTTAAATTAGGCGCTAATGATTATTTAGTCAAGCCCTTTGACCTAGAAGAGTTGCTTTTAAAAGTTCAAATTTTGCTCAATGGCTCGGTGCAACAAGAAACAACTGAGGTGCTAAAAATCAACGACAAAGCAGTTGATTTTTCTACTTTCGAAGTCCGAGATGCGCAGCAAAAAATCTTGCATACGTTTACCAAACGCGAGGTGCAACTTCTAGAGTTATTTCATGAAAAGGAAGGTAAGGTTGTTTCTCGGCAAGAAATCTTGGATCGCCTCTGGGGTGCAGAGCAAATCCCGACGGCGCGCACCATTGATAACTACATCTTGGCCTTCAGAAAATTATTCGAACAAGATCCAAAGAATCCGGTGCATTTTC
>JBEBBE010000043.1:0-19326 GCA_041158525.1 Bacteroidota bacterium
CCTCTACCCGTTGCTAATTGGAGTCCGCCTTCGATGAAAAAAGGACAATCACTCCCTAACTGAGCAGCGAAGTCTGTTAGTTGCACTATTGAAAAACCTAGATTAAATAATTCATTGAGACCCACGAGTGTATAGCTCGCATCTGCAGACCCCCCGCCTAAGCCTGCTCCTACCGGGATTTGTTTGCGTAAATGAATATGAACCGGTGGAAAATTGGCGTGTTGACGCAAAATAGCTACAGCTTTTTCACACAAGTTTAATTGGCCGTCTGGAGGAAAGGTGATACCTGTCTGAACAAAAGCATCCTGTTCAGCCTCATTGAGTTCCAAAATATCAGAAAAAGGAATTTCAGCCATGATGCTTTCAATTTCATGGTAACCATCTGGGCGCTTCGCAAGGATGCGAAGACCTAAATTCACTTTAGCTGGAGGAAACAAGATCATGCAGTAAAGATAAGCAATTGATGAAAATCCTTATTTTTGCCAATACAAAATAAGAACCATGAGTACAACCTACCTGGATTTCGAAGAGCCGCTTAAAGAACTCGAAGAACAAATTGCCCAAACACGCAACCTTGCAGATCAAACAGAAGTTGACATGCAAGACAAAATCACCGAGCTTGAGGCTGTTCTAACCCAAAAGACCAAAGAGGTATTTAGCAATCTTACACCATGGCAGCGCGTACAGCTTTCTCGCCATCCTGACAGACCCTATACCCTTGCTTATATCAATGCACTTACTGGCGGACAATTTCAAGAACTGCACGGCGATCGCAATGTCAAAGATGACAAAGCAATGGTTGGTGGTTTTGGTTTACTCGATGGTAGAACAGTAATGTTTATTGGTCAACAAAAAGGGATCAATACCAAAATGAGACAATACCGCAACTTCGGTATGCCTAACCCAGAGGGTTATCGCAAGGCTTTGCGTCTCATGAAATTGGCTGAGAAATTCAATAAACCAATTGTCACTTTTATAGATACACCCGGAGCTTTCCCAGGTTTAGAAGCCGAAGAGCGTGGTCAAGGAGAGGCCATTGCGCGCAACATTTATGAAATGATGCGCTTAAAAGTGCCTGTTATTTGCGTTATTATCGGTGAAGGGGCCTCTGGAGGTGCACTCGGTATAGGTGTTGGAGACAAAGTAGTCATGCTTGAAAATACGTGGTATTCGGTAATTTCACCAGAATCTTGTTCTTCCATTTTATGGCGTTCTTGGAATTACAAAGAAATCGCCGCCTCTGCACTGAAGCTTACATCCACAGACATGAAACAAAATGGCTTAGTGGACGACGTGATCCAAGAACCAAGTAATGGTGCACACCGCAACCAAGAAGCTATGTTTGAAACGCTGCGTGAAAAACTACACGGCTACCTCAAAGAACTCGATAAAAAAGCGCCGGAAAAACGCATCGAAGAGCGCATTGAAAAGTTCTGCAAAATGGGTTACTGGAAATAAGATATCATGAACTCCTTTTTGGCAACTCCGATTGCCTACCTGAAAGGTGTAGGCCCCCAAAAGGCTCAAATCTTACAGGAAGAGTTAGGTATTTTTACTTTCCAGGACTTACTTTTTCATTTTCCGTACCGCTATCAAGACCGCACAGTCTTTAACCAGGTCTCTTTAATTAGACCTGAAGATACCTATGTGCAATTAAAAGGGCGTTTTACCCACATCCATGAATCAGGAAGTGGTCGACACAAAAAACTACATGCCCAATTCACAGACGGCTCCGCAAGTATTGAACTCATTTGGTTCCAAGGTTTTCAATGGTTGAAGTCTGGACTAAATGTACAAGATCAATATATCGTTTTTGGGAAACCCAAGTTTTTTCAAAATCAATGGACGATTCCACACCCTGAGCTCAATAAAGTCACTCATGAAACTGAGCTAAAGGGTTTTCAAGCATTTTATCCTAGTACGGAAAAGTGTCAAAGTAAAGGTTTGCATAGCAGAGGGCTGGCCAAATTAATGGCGCAATTACTCGAGCAAAGCAAAGGAAAATTACCAGAAAATTTACCTGGCTACATTTGTGAAGCGTTGCATCTCATGCCAAAGCCTTTGGCAATTCAAGAAATACATCTGCCAAGCAACGAAAATCTACTAAAAGCAGCCAGATACCGCTTGAAATGGGAGGAGTTATTTTATCTGCAGCTTGAATTGCTACTCAGAAAAGGAAGCCGAGCTCGAAAATTAAATGGTTTTCAATTTACAGAAGTAGGCGAAGCTTTTAATGAATTTTACCAAAAGCATTTACCATTCGAACTTACTGGCGCTCAAAAACGTGTACTCAAAGAAATACGTAAAGACCTAGGAGTCGGGCAGCACATGAACCGCCTCTTACAAGGTGATGTAGGCAGCGGAAAAACGCTCGTTGCTTTGCTCAGCTTATTACTTGCTATAGGAAATGGCTTGCAAGGAGCCCTTATGGCCCCAACTGAAATTTTGGCCAATCAGCATTTCATCGGTATCCAAGAGCTGCTAGCCAAAATGGATGTTAAAGTGGCGCTTCTAACTGGATCTACGAAAAAAAGTGAGCGTGTCAAAATTCATGAGGCACTTTTAAACGGTGAAATTAACCTCTTGATAGGCACGCATGCTTTACTTGAAGACACCGTTCAATTTAAAGCGCTTGGGCTGGTAGTTATTGATGAACAGCATCGTTTTGGGGTTGCCCAACGCGCTAAAATGTGGCGAAAAAATAAAATCCCGCCACATGTGCTCATCATGACCGCCACTCCAATACCAAGAACTTTAGCCATGACTTTCTATGGCGATCTAGATGTTTCTGTTATTGACGAATTACCACCAGGTAGAAAACCCATCCACACGATACACAGACGTGAAAATCATCGTGAGAAGCTATTCAGTTTCATCAAAGAACAACTCGATTTAGGTCGACAAGCTTATGTGGTTTATCCGCTGATCCAAGAATCTGAAAAACTCGACTTTAAAAACCTCGAAGATGGCTACGCGCAAATCTCCACATTTTTCGAAGGTACCGGATATGCGATTAGCATGGTTCACGGAAAAATGAAACCGCAAGACAAGGATGCTGCCATGCAAGCTTTTGTTGACAAACAAACGCATATCATGGTAGCAACAACGGTCATAGAAGTTGGGGTAAATGTTCCTAATGCTTCTGTTATGGTCATTGAAAGTGCCGAGCGTTTTGGTTTGTCTCAGTTGCATCAATTACGCGGCAGGGTTGGACGGGGTGCGGAGAAATCATACTGTATTTTGATGACCGGTGATGGCATCTCCAAAGAAGCCCAAAAAAGAATGGACACTATGGTTGCGAGCAATGATGGATTTGTTTTGGCAGAAGTCGATCTACAACTCAGGGGCCCGGGTGATTTAATGGGGACGCAACAAAGTGGTGCACTAGCGCTCAAAATTGCAGACCTCGCCCGCGATGGTCAAATTGTCCAACTTGCCAGAGAAAAAGCCAGAGAAATCCTAGAAGAGGACGAAAACCTCCAACTTGAAAAAAATAGCTTTTTAAAAGAAACCATGAAGGCTGTCTTGCAAGGCAAGCCGAATTGGGGCCGCATCTCTTAAATTATTTAAACGCAATAAAAAAGGGCGGCCAAATGGCCGCCCTTTGCTGTTCTGTTTAAAAAGCTTATGCTTCTTCCATCAATTCTTCGTATGCTTCTTTCGAACCTACGATTAAGTTTTGGAAGGCACGCACACCAGTTCCAGCTGGGATCAAGTGACCAACAATTACGTTTTCTTTCAAACCTAATAAGTGATCTTCTTTTCCAGAAATAGCCGCTTCGTTGAGAACTTTTGTTGTCTCTTGGAAAGATGCTGCTGAAATGAATGACTGCGTTTGGAGCGATGCTCTTGTGATACCTTGTAACAACGGTGTTGAAGTAGCTGGCATAGCTTCACGAGCTTCAATCAGTTGCTTGTCTTCGCGCTTCAAGCGTGAATTTTCATCACGTAAACGACGAACACTAACAAGTTGTCCTTTGTGAAGTTCAGTAGAATCTCCGGCGTCAGTGATGAACATCATACCGTACAATTCGTCGTTGGCTTCCATGATATCTGCTTTGTGAACACTTTGTCCTTCGAGGAAACGCGTGTCACCAGACTCGATGATTTCTGCCTTGAGCATCATTTGACGTACAATCACTTCAAAGTGCTTGTCGTTGATTTTCACCCCTTGAAGTCGGTAAACTTCTTGGATTTCATTCACGATGTACTCTTGAACTTTTGTTGGACCTTCGATATTCAAAATGTCGTTAGGCGTAATGGCACCATCAGATAATGGCTGACCCGCACGAACGTAGTCATTTTGCTGTACAAGGATGTGCTTAGAAAGTGGAACTAAGTATTTGCGAACTTCACCAAGTTTTGAAGTGATGATGATTTCGCGGTTACCGCGTTTCACTGAACCGTAAGTAGCTGTACCGTCGATTTCAGATACAACCGCTGGGTTAGATGGATTTCTAGCTTCGAATAATTCTGTTACTCTTGGAAGACCTCCGGTGATATCCCCTGTTTTACCAGCAGATCTTGGGATTTTTACAAGAATATCTCCTGCTTCAATTTTGTCACCTTCAGCAACTGAAATGTGCGCATTGACCGGGATTGAATATTCGCGAAGAATTTCTTTTGTTTTTGGATCGATGATATGGATCGCCGGTGATTTCTTTTTGTCGCGAGACTCAATGATCACTTTCTCGGTAAATCCTGTTTGCTCATCGACTTCTTCACGGTAAGTGATGTTTTCAATGATGCCATCGAATACGACTTTACCAGCAACCTCACCAATAATCAAGGCATTGTATGGATCCCATTTACAGATCACGTCACCTTTCTTAATTTTTGAGTTGTTGTCAATCATGAGGTCAGATCCGTAAGGGATGTTAGCTGTCATGACAACGATACCAGTTTTTTCGTCAGTGATGCGAAGTTCAGCAGAACGACCAACTACAATTACACGCTTGCTACCATCAGCAGCTTTGCGCTCAATTGTACGCAATTCGTCGATTTCTACTTTACCATTTGCTTTCGCTTTGAGGTCAGAGATATCAGCGATGTTAGATGCAGTACCACCCACGTGGAAGGTACGAAGTGTCAACTGTGTACCAGGCTCACCGATCGATTGTGCTGCCACAACCCCAACTGAGTCACCAATTTGTGCCAAACGGTGATTAGACAAGTTGCGACCATAACACTTAGAACAAACACCACGACGCATCTCACAAGTAAGTACTGAACGAATTTCAACTTCTTCAATACCTGCTTTTTCGATTTCGCGAGCGACGTCTTCAGAGATGAGTTCTCCGGCGTTTACAATAATTTGATCAGACTCTGGAACGTAAACATCGTGAACTGAAGTACGGCCCAAAATACGATCGTATAGTGGTTCTACGACTTCGTCGTTTTTCTTTAAAGCTGTAGCAACAATTCCACGAAGGGTACCACAGTCATTAGAGTTGATGACAACGTCTTGTGCAACGTCAACCAAACGACGCGTCAAGTAACCTGCATCCGCTGTTTTGAGGGCGGTATCTGCAAGACCCTTACGAGCACCGTGCGTTGAAATGAAGTACTCAAGGATCGAAAGACCTTCTTTAAAGTTGGAAAGGATCGGATTCTCGATGATCTCTTGTACACTTGCACCAGATTTTTGAGGCTTGGCCATCAAACCACGCATACCAGATAACTGACGGATCTGTTCTTTCGAACCACGTGCTCCAGAATCATACATCATGTAGATTGAATTGAACCCTTGACGGTCAGATTTCAATTGCTCCATGAGCGTATGTGTCAGGCGCGAGTTAGTGTGCGTCCAGATGTCAATGATTTGGTTGTAGCGCTCGTTGTTAGTGATAAGACCCATGTTGTAGTTCATCATGACTTCTTTCACTTCGTTCTCGGCTTTCAAGACAAGCGTTTCTTTTTCTTTCGGGATGATGATGTCATCAAGGTTGAATGAAAGACCACCTTTGAAGGCCATTTCATAACCAAGTTGCTTGATATCATCAAGGAATTGAGCGGTGCGAGATGTTCCACAAACTTTAAGAACTTCACCGATGATATCGCGCAATGCTTTTTTAGTCATTACATCATTGATGAAACCAACTTGTCTTGGAACTTTTTCGTTGAAAAGTACACGACCACAAGTCGTTTCTACCATTTGTAGACATGGTTGACCATCTTCACCTAAATCGTAAGTTTTCACTTTGATGTGCGCATGCAAATCAAGCACTTTCTCGTTGTAGGCAATGATGACTTCTTCTGGAGAGTAGAAAATACCGTTTTCACCTTTAACAACATCTGATTCTGTAGTACGCTTACCTTTTGTAATGTAGTAAAGACCCAAGACCATGTCTTGAGAAGGTACCGCGATAGGCGCGCCGTTTGCAGGGTTCAAGATATTGTGCGAAGCCAACATTAACATTTGAGCTTCAAGGATAGCGGCGTTTCCTAATGGAAGGTGAACCGCCATTTGGTCACCATCGAAGTCGGCGTTGAAGGCCGTAGTTACCAATGGGTGAAGACGAATTGCTTTTCCTTCGATTAATTTCGGTTGGAACGCTTGAATACCAAGACGGTGAAGAGTTGGTGCACGGTTGAGTAGGACTGGGTGACCTTTCAATACGTTTTCAAGGATGTCCCAAACAACTGGTTCTTTGCGATCTACAATTTTCTTAGCTGATTTAACTGTTTTTACAATTCCACGCTCAATCATCTTGCGGATGATAAACGGTTTGTAAAGCTCGGCAGCCATATCTTTTGGTAAACCACATTCGTGTAATTTCAAATCTGGACCAACGACAATAACTGAACGTGCAGAATAATCGACACGCTTACCAAGTAAGTTCTGACGGAAACGACCTTGCTTACCTTTCAATGAGTCAGAAAGTGATTTTAAAGCGCGGTTAGATTCTGTTTTAACAGCTGATGATTTACGTGAGTTGTCGAAAAGTGAATCGACAGCTTCTTGCAACATACGTTTTTCGTTACGTAAGATTACCTCTGGCGCCTTGATTTCGATCAAACGCTTCAAACGGTTGTTACGGATAATCACACGACGGTAAAGGTCATTGAGGTCAGAAGTTGCGAAACGACCACCATCTAGTGGAACTAACGGACGTAATTCTGGTGGAATCACAGGCACAACTTTGACAATCATCCATTCTGGACGGTTCTCAATACGTGTCTGAGAGTCACGCATGGCCTCAACAACTTGTAATCTTTTAAGCGCCTCGTTCTTACGCTGTACAGAGGTTTCTGTTTCAGCTTGGTAACGAAGATCGTAAGACATTTGGTCTAGATTCAAGCCGCCCAACAAATCGTAAAGTGCTTCAGCACCCATCTTGGCGATGAATTTGTTAGGATCGGTGTCGTCTAGGTAATGGTTATTAGCCATTTCTGGAAGATCCAAAATGTCAAGGTATTCCTCTTCAGTAAGGAAATCCATTCTTTTAAGGTTCGCCCACTTATCAAAACCAGTTGCGGTACCAGCCTGAATGACTACATAACGCTCGTAGTAAATGATTTGATCCAATTTCTTGGTAGGTAAACCTAATAGGTAACCAATTTTGTTTGGAAGTGAACGGAAGTACCAAATGTGAGCAACAGGAACAACTAATGAAATGTGTCCCATTCTTTCACGACGTACTTTCTTTTCGGTTACTTCTACACCACAGCGGTCACAGACGATACCTTTATAACGGATACGCTTGTATTTACCACAGTGACACTCGTAATCTTTAACTGGTCCAAAAATACGCTCACAGAATAAACCATCGCGCTCCGGTTTGTAGGTGCGGTAATTGATGGTCTCTGGTTTCAAAACTTCACCACTAGAATGCTCCAGGATGACTTCAGGAGAAGCCAAGGAGATCGTGATTTTATTGAAGCTGCTTTGCTTTTTTGGAGTTTCTTTTTTGAAAGCCATTTTATCTCGACTATTTACGTTAGTATTTTAATTAATCCATTGACACGTTGAGACACAATCCGCGTAACTCGTGTAGCAATACATTGAAAGATTCAGGAATTCCTGGTTCAGGAATGTTATCACCTTTAACAATGGATTCATATGCTTTGGCACGACCCATGACGTCATCAGATTTCACAGTAAGGATCTCTTGAAGGATATTGGCTGCACCAAACGCCTCAAGTGCCCAAACTTCCATCTCACCAAAACGCTGACCACCGAATTGTGCTTTACCACCAAGCGGCTGTTGTGTAATAAGTGAGTATGGTCCGATAGAACGAGCATGCATCTTATCGTCTACCATGTGAGATAGTTTCAACATGTAGATGATACCAACTGTAGCAGGTTGGTGGAAACGCTCACCAGTACCACCATCGTGAAGATAAGTTTTACCTGAGCGCGGTACACCCGCCTTGTCTGTCCAGTCATTGATTTCTTCTGGTTTTGCACCGTCAAAAATTGGCGTTGCAAACTTAACACCGAGTTTTTCTCCAGCCCAACCAAGAACAGTTTCGTAGATCTGTCCGAGGTTCATACGAGATGGTACCCCAAGTGGGTTAAGTACGATGTCAACAGGTGTTCCGTCTTCAAGGAATGGCATATCTTCTTGACGAACGATATTTGCTACAATTCCTTTGTTACCGTGACGACCCGCCATTTTATCTCCAACTTTAAGCTTGCGTTTTTTAGCAACATAAACTTTAGCCAATTTCACGATTCCGGCAGGAAGTTCATCTCCTACTGAAATATGGAATTTCTTGCGCTTGTAGTTACCAAGTAAATCGTTCGCTTTGATATTGAAATTGTGGATCACGCGAGAAATCAATTGATTGGTTTCAGCATCAGCTGTCCAGTTCAATGGATTTACAATTGCGTAGTCAAGAGCGCTAAGTGCTTTGTTTGAGAATTTAGTGCCTTTTTTAATCAACTCTTCTTTGAAGTTGTTGAATACACCAGCAGATTTTTGCTCACCAAGGATAACAAGTAGTTTTTCTACAAGTTTATCGCGGAGGGCAGCGAAATCGCGTTGGTAGTCAGCATCTAGAGACTCAAGCATTGGCTTATCTTGAGATTTAGACTTGCGATCTTTGATGGCTCTAGAGAACAATTTCTTCTCGATAACAACACCGCGAAGTGATGGACCAGCTTTCAAAGAAGCATCTTTAACGTCTCCGGCTTTGTCACCGAAGATTGCTCTAAGGAGTTTCTCTTCTGGTGATGGATCAGTTTCCCCTTTTGGCGTGATTTTACCAATAAGGATATCTCCTTCTTTGATCTCTGCACCGATGCGAATGAGTCCGTTTTCATCGAGGTCTTTAGTAGCTTCTTCAGAAACGTTAGGAATGTCAGATGTTAATTCTTCCATACCGCGTTTTGTGTCGCGTACTTCAAGTGAATATTCGTCGATGTGAATAGAAGTAAAGATGTCATCGCGGACAACTTTTTCTGAAATCACAATCGCATCCTCGAAGTTGTAACCTTTCCAAGGCATGAAAGCCACTTTAAGGTTTTGACCTAGTGCGAGTTCACCAGCTTGAGTTGCGTATCCTTCACAAAGAACCTGACCTTTCTCAACGCGATCACCCTTGCGGACAATTGGCTTGAGGTTGATACAAGTACTTTGGTTGGTTTTCATGAATTTAGTAAGTGAGTAACGCGTTACCTCGCTGTCAAAACTTACAAGTTTGTCTTGGTCATTCCAGTCGTAGCGGATAACGATTTCGTTTGCGTCAACGTACTCAACCGTTCCAGTACCTTCTGAATTGATAAGTACACGTGAATCACGTGCTACTAATTGTTCAATACCAGTACCGACAATTGGAGAGCTTGGACGTAAAAGTGGAACAGCCTGACGTTGCATGTTCGAGCCCATGAGTGCACGGTTGGCATCATCGTGCTCTAGGAACGGAATCGAAGAGGCCGCGATAGAGGCAATTTGGTTGGCACCTACGTCCATCAAACTCAACTCTTTCGGCGCTACAACAGGGAAGTCTCCTTCGTATCTGGCCTTTACAAGCTCAGATAAGAAATTACCTTTGTCGTCGATTTTCGCGTTTGCTTGTGCAATCGTTTTTGAATCTTCTTCTTCAGCAGCTAAGTAAATCGGATTTTCTTCGAAAACTACTCGACCGTTGTCTACACGACGGTATGGTGTTTCGATGAAACCTAATTTGTTCACTTTTGCGAACACACACAATGAAGAAATCAAACCAATGTTTGGTCCTTCTGGTGTTTCAATTGTACACAAACGACCGTAGTGCGTATAGTGAACGTCACGAACCTCGAAACCTGCACGCTCACGAGAGAGACCGCCTGGCCCGAGTGCCGATAAACGACGCTTGTGCGTTACTTCAGATAATGGATTGGTTTGATCCATGAACTGAGACAACTGGTTGGTTCCGAAGAATGAATTGATCACCGAAGAAAGTGTCTTGGCATTGATCAAGTCAATTGGAGTAAATACTTCGTTGTCACGAACGTTCATGCGCTCACGAATGGTACGAGCCATACGTGCAAGACCTACACCAAATTGAGAATAAAGTTGTTCACCAACTGTTCTTACACGACGATTCGATAAGTGGTCGATATCATCGATATCAGCTTTAGAGTTAATGAGCTCGATCAGATACTTGATGATCATGATGATGTCGTGCTTAGTTAATACACGTGAATCTTCATTTGCATCAAGATTTAATTTTTTATTTAAGCGGTAACGACCTACCTCACCTAAATCATAACGAGCGTCAGAGAAGAATAATTTCTCAAAAACGCCTTTTGCCGTTTCGTAATCTGGTGGATCTGCGTTACGTAATTGACGATAGATGTGTTCAACCGCTTCTTTTTCAGAGTTAGAGGTATCTTTTTGAAGCGTGTTGTAGATGATGGTATAGTCAGTAGAGTTACCATCTTCTTTGTGGAGGATAAGTGACTTTGCACCTGAATCCATGATAGCATCGAGGTGCTCCTCGCCAATCATTAATTCGCGGTCCAGGATCACTTCGTTTCTTTCAATAGAAACAACTTCTCCTGTATCTTCATCTACGAAGTCTTCGATCCAGGTTTTAAGAACCCTTGCCGCTAGACGACGTCCGATTAATTTTTTCAAGTTAGCCTTGTTGACCTTTACTTCATCAGCCAAACCAAAGATATCGAGGATATCGCGGTCTGTTTCATAACCGATAGCGCGGAAAAGTGTAGTTACAGGTAACTTCTTTTTACGATCGATGTATGCGTACATGATGTTGTTGATATCCGTTGCGAATTCGATCCAAGAACCCTTGAATGGAATGATACGCGCAGAATATAATTTGGTACCGTTTGCATGGCGAGACTGTCCGAAGAATACACCTGGTGAGCGGTGTAACTGAGACACGATAACGCGCTCTGCACCGTTAACCACGAATGATCCTTTCGGAGTCATATAAGGAATTGTACCTAAATAAACATCCTGAACGATGGTTTCGAAATCCTCGTGCTCAGGATCGGTACAATAGAGCTTCAATTTTGCTTTGAGTGGCACACTGTAAGTGAGGCCACGTTCGATACACTCTTCAATGGTGTAGCGCGGTGGATCAATGAAATAATCCAAGAATTCAAGAACAAATTGGTTGCGGGTATCCGTAATTGGGAAATTTTCAGCAAACACTTTGAAAAGTCCTTCACTTTCTCTGTTTTCCGGAGTTGTTTCCAACTGGAAAAATTCTTGAAAAGACTTTAACTGAATTTCCAGAAAGTCTGGATATTCAAATTGGTTTTTGCTTGAAGCAAAATTAATTCGGGTTGAATTAGTTGTTGTTGCCAAGGCTTTTTTGTTTTAATGTTTTGTACTCTGTTGAAATCAACATGCAAAAAACAGGACAAGGCACCCGCCTTTCGGCGGTGCCTTTCCTGCAATATCCTGAATCGAATTACTTAACTTCTACTTCAGCACCAGCCTCTTCAAGAGACTTTTTGAGACCTTCAGCCTCGTCTTTAGAAACACCTTCTTTCAATGTAGAAGGAGCAGCATCAACTAGGTCTTTAGACTCTTTCAAACCGTTACCGGTTAATTCTTTAACGAGCTTAACAACTGCAAGTTTGTTAGCGCCACCTGACTTAAGGATAACGTCAAACTCAGTTTTTTCAGCAGCAGCCTCGCCACCAGCGGCAGCACCACCACCTGCAACCATTACTGGTGCAGCAGCAGCTGGCTCAATACCATACTCATCTTTCATAATTGTTGCCAATTCACTTACTTCTTTTACTGTAAGGTTTACCAACGTTTCTGCAATTTGCTTTAAATCAGCCATTTTATTTTAATTTAAAAAGGTTTAATAATTAATGAATTATGCTCTTTCTTCGAGCGTTTTAAGGATACCAGCAACTTTGCCACCAGCACCTTGAAGACCAGACAATACGTTTTTCGCAGGGCTTTGCAACAAGGCAATGAGGTCTCCGATAAGCTCTTCTTTGCTTTTCAAAGATTCTAATGCACTTAGTTGGTTGTCGCCGATAAAGATTGCTTCGTCGATGTATGCGCCTTTTAAAACTGGTTTCTCAGACTTCTTGCGGAAATCAGCGATCAATTTTGCAGGTGCATTTGCTACTTCTGAGATCATGATTGATGTACTACCTTTCAATACGTCGCGTAACGCACCGAAATCTTTTCCTTCAACTTGATCCATAGCTTTTTCAAGCAAAGCATTCTTTACTACACGCATAGAGATGTTCGCTTGGAAGCATCTTCTGCGTAGCGTGTTTACAGCCTCTACGGTTAAATCTGCAGTATCTGTCAAATACACAACGTTACTAGCGCTCAATTGAGCTGCTAAGTCGCTGATGTACTGTGCTTTTTCTTCTCTTGTCATGTGTTCTAAGTATTAAGCAGTAACAGACTTCGCGTCAATTTGTATTCCAGGACTCATAGTTGAGCTTAGGTAAATACTTTTGATGTAAGTACCTTTTGCAGCAGACGGTTTGAGTTTAATGAGGGTTTGGATGATCTCATTCGCGTTTTCGCGGATCTTCGTACCTTCAAAACTAACCTTACCTATACCAGCGTGAACGATACCGTATTTATCAACTTTGAAGTCAATTTTACCGGCTTTCACTTCTTCAACTGCTTTACCAATATCCATGGTAACAGTTCCTGTTTTAGGGTTTGGCATCAAACCACGTGGACCTAAGATACGACCTAACGCACCTACTTTACCCATTACAGAAGGCATCGTGATGATCACGTCAACGTCTGTCCAACCACCTTTGATCTTAGCGATGTAATCATCAAGACCAACGTAGTCAGCACCTGCGTCTTGCGCTTCTTTTTCTTTGTCAGGAGTACAAAGTACAAGTACTTTAACATCCTTACCAGTTCCGTGAGGAAGGGCAACGGTACCACGTACCATTTGGTTCGCTTTACGAGGATCAACCCCTAAACGCACACAAATATCTACAGAGGCATCGAATTTGGTTGTAGAAATTCCTTTCACCAAATCACATGCTTCTGATAGAGTGAAAGCTTTTGACAAATCATATTTTGCCAAAATCTCTTTTCTTTTTTTAGAAACTCTTTTCATAATGAATGATTATTTGGATTTAGGAGCTTCGCCACCTTTAACGGTAACCCCCATACTTCTTGCTGTTCCCGCAACCATGCGCATTGCAGAATCAACTGTAAAACAATTCAAATCTGGAAGCTTATCTTCGGCAATCGCACGAACTTGATCCCAAGTTACGGAACCAACTTTTACACGATTTGGCTCAGATGAACCTTTCTTAATTTTTGAATGTTCGATGATTTGCACCGCTGCAGGTGGTGTCTTGAGAACGAAATCAAAAGATTTATCACCGTAAACGGTGATGACAACCGGAACCACCTTACCCATTTTGTCTTGTGTACGCGCGTTAAACTGCTTACAAAACTCCATGATGTTCACACCTTTCGCACCAAGAGCTGGTCCGATTGGAGGAGATGGATTGGCTGCGCCTCCTTTGATCTGTAACTTGATCAATGCTGCTACTTCTTTAGCCATATATATACAAATTATGTAGTTAAACGTGGACTCTTCGACGGGAAGCTTTAGTCATCTGGTCCACTCCTACGGTTAATACAAGTTTAGCCCTCTTTCTCAACCTGCATATAGTTGAGCTCGAGGAGGTTCTTGCGGCCAAATATTTTGACCATTACTTTCAGCTTTTTCTTCTCTTCGTTGATTTCGTCGATCACACCGCTGAAATTATTGAAAGGACCATCGATTACCTTGACAGACTCGCCGATAACAAAAGGAATTTTCAATTCTTCTTCTGTTACTGAAAGTTCGTCAACTTTTCCAAGAATACGATTGACTTCAGCCATACGCATTGGAACCGGATCACCTCCTTTTTCTGTACCTAAGAAACCAATTACATTAGGGATGCTTTTGATCACGTGTGTGACCTCACCAACCAATGCAGCTTCTATAAGCACATAACCCGGTAAGAAAGCCTTTTCTTTGTTGACCTTCTTGCCGTTTTGAATTTTAAAAACTTTTTCTGTAGGTATGAGCACTTGATTAACGTAATCAGTGAGTTTCATACGTGCGATTTCGAGTTCAAGATATTCTTTCACCTTCTTTTCCTTGCCGCTTACGGCACGGACTACATACCATTTCTTTGCTATATCCGCCATTTTAAATTTTGGGTTAGAAAGATCCGTATATAAAACCTAAAACACCTTTCCAAAGTGAACCTTCTTCACCAGTGATTCCGAATGTGAAATCCATGGCAAAAATGACTAAGGAAATGAGCAAGGATGCAACTACTACAAGAATGGTGTTGTTCTGCAACTCTTTCCATGTAGGCCAGGTTACTTGATGAACCATCTCATTGTAAATATCGATGATGTATGATCTTATTTTTAACACGAATTGCTGTTTTAATGTGCACGGGCGGTAGGATTCGAACCCACGACCAATGGTTTTGGAGACCACTACTCTACCAGCTGAGCTACACCCGTTTAAAAAGGGGAGCTGTTAACTCCCCTTGATTTTAACTTTTGGTAGAATCTTAAGCTACGATTTCTGTAACCTGACCAGCTCCTACTGTACGACCACCTTCGCGGATTGCGAAACGAAGACCTTTATCCATTGCAACTGGTACGATCAATTTAACATTGATTGATACGTTGTCACCTGGCATAACCATCTCGCGACCGTCAGATAAGAAAATCTCACCTGTAACGTCTGTAGTACGGAAATAGAACTGAGGACGGTATTTGTTGTGGAAAGGAGTGTGACGACCACCTTCTTCTTTCTTCAATACGTAGATTTCAGCTTTGAATTCGATGTGTGGAGTAGTTGAACCTGGCTTACAGATAACCATTCCGCGCTTGATTTGAGTTTTCTCGATACCGCGTAGTAACAAACCAACGTTGTCACCTGCTTCACCGCGATCAAGGATCTTACGGAACATCTCAACACCTGTTACAGTAGAAGTCAATTTAACTTCACCCATACCAAGGATCTCAACTGGCTCACCAGAGTTGATAACACCTGTTTCGATACGACCTGTTGCAACAGTACCACGACCTGTAATCGTAAATACGTCTTCAACTGGCATCAAGAACGGCTTATCAACGTCACGTGGAGGAAGTTCGATGTATGAATCAACTGCATCCATTAATTCTTCAACAGTAGCAACCCATTGTGGCTCACCATTCAAAGCACCTAATGCAGATCCTTTGATAACTGGTGCGTTGTCACCATCATATTTGTAGAAAGAAAGCAATTCGCGTACTTCCATTTCAACAAGTTCTAATAATTCTGGATCGTCTACCATGTCCACTTTGTTCATGAAGACAACCATGCGAGGAACACCTACCTGACGACCAAGAAGGATGTGCTCACGTGTTTGTGGCATTGGACCATCTGTTGCAGCTACAACCAAGATCGCACCGTCCATTTGAGCAGCACCTGTAACCATGTTCTTTACGTAGTCGGCGTGACCTGGACAGTCAACGTGCGCGTAGTGACGGTTAGCAGTTTCATACTCGATGTGAGATGTGTTGATGGTGATACCGCGCTCTTTTTCTTCAGGAGCGTTATCAATTGAGGAGAAGTCACGAGCCTGAGCCAATCCTTTGCTCGAAAGAACGCTAGAGATAGCAGCAGTCAACGTAGTCTTACCGTGGTCAACGTGTCCGATTGTACCGATGTTGACGTGTGGTTTGGAACGGTCAAAATTTTCCTTAGCCATTTTTGTATTTGTTACTTAGTTAATAATATACTTATCTATCATAAAGGTCCGAAGCGCAGGGCACAACGGACTTAAATGCAATACTATGTTGAGCCAATGACGAGATTTGAACTCGTGGCCTCTTCCTTACCAAGGAAGCGCTCTACCCCTGAGCTACACCGGCGCTCAATGAAAAGTGAGCGGGAGACGAGATTCGAACTCGCGACGTTCAGCTTGGAAGGCTGACGCTCTACCAACTGAGCTACTCCCGCTTGTTTTCAAATGTACTGTGGGGAGAGCAGGATTCGAACCTGCGAAGGTGTACACCAGCAGATTTACAGTCTGCCCTCGTTGGCCGCTTGAGTATCTCCCCAACATTGAGAGCCGATGGAGGGATTCGAACCCCCGACCAGCTGATTACAAATCAGCTGCTCTGGCCAACTGAGCTACATCGGCTTATTTATTTGAATGTTGGTAATTCACAAATATTGAAAGAACTTTTCCCCTAAACCTCGCGTTTTGGGATTGCAAATGTACGAAACTTTTTTTTATCACAAAGAGTTTTTGAAAAAATTTCTTCAATCATAAAAAAGAGTCGTTTTCACTGACAGGGCTTTGCATACGAGATTTGTTTACTTTTGTTTCAATGCAGCATAAAAGAGTCTTGATGACCGTTTCTAGCGACCTCGCTACAGACAATCGCGTTGACCGCAGTTGTACCCTTCTTACAGAATTGGGCTACAACGTATTTTTAATTGGTAGAGTTAAAAAAGATAGCCCTGAAATGCCGCAAAGAGTTTATGGCTACAAGCGCATGAAATTGCCCTTTGAAAAAGGGGCGCTATTTTATGCCGTTCTAAATTTCAGGCTTTTTCTTGAGTTACTTTTTACAAAATTAGATTACTTATTTGCAAATGATCTCGACACACTTCCTGCAGCTTTCCTGATAAGTAAAATCAAACGCGTTCCACTCATCTATGACAGCCATGAGTTATTTACAGAAGTGCCAGAGCTCGTTGAGCGCCCCTACATTCAGAAAATTTGGCTACAATTAGAGAAATGGATTTTTCCTAAACTTCAGTTTGCCATCACAGTCAATGAATCAATTGCGCAGATTTTTGAAGAGAAATACCGCACTAAAGTTGCTGTAGTCAGAAATGTTCCTATTAGAATAGCTGCTATTCAACCTTTGAGCAAGACTGAACTTGAGCTTTCTGAGCAAACCAAAATGCTCATTATTCAAGGAAGCGGTTTAAACGTAGATCGGGGCATTGAAGAAGCGGTGCTTGCCATGGAGTATATCCATAATGCGGTATTATTTTTAGTGGGTAGCGGCGATGTGATTCCGAAAGTGAAGAAAATGGTGCTTGAAAAAGGGCTTACTCAAAAAATTCGATTTGTTGACCGACTTCCTTATCGTGAGATGCTGCGCTATACCGCAAGTGCAGATCTAGGTCTAGCTTTAGATAAACCTCTCAGTTTGAACTATGCCCTCGCACTACCCAATAAAGTGTTCGATTATTTACAAGCTTCGACGCCCATTTTAGCAAGCCCATTAAAAGAAATCGAAAGGATTATTATTCAGTATGATTGCGGAATCGTGATTCAAAAAGTAGACCCGATTGAAATTGCAACGCACATCAATGCGCTTTTTGACAGTACTACCTTAATGGACACTTACAAACAAAACTGTGCAAAAGCTGCGGAAACAGAGCACTGGGGCAAAGATGCTAAAATTCTTGAACGCGTTATTTTGACTGCTTTTCCAAAGCACTAAGCCGAGCAAGTCTGTACAAATCAAAAATAAGGAGTGGTGCGCTTCCACTCGAAAGCCACCATTTCATCGGTCTATTGAAAAATTCCAATATGAGTAGTAGCCATCTTTTAGGCTTGCTGGTTTTGATTGCTATGTAGGTCGCTAATAACTTGTTCATTTCCAACATTTCGGCAGATGGTGCATATTGCTGAATCCACAACAGATTTTTAAGGGCCTGTTCCGTTTTTGCTAAAAAAGTAGCGTTGTCATCCAAATTAAGATTCCAAACTGGGTTATCAATGTGTGCTACTTTTATTTTGGCTTGCTGCAGCGCAACGCCATATAAGGTGTCTTCATGGCCGTAGCCAGTCAATCTTGATTCAAATCCAAGTTGTTCAAATACGGACCTTTCAATTACAAAATTATTTGTTTTGAAGCCCGCTTGTTTTTTGGATATGCGTTGGTCGTAGTTCAGACTCTCTCGATGGGTAGAATAACGCCAGCGCAATAAATAACTTGCTGCCGGACGATCCTGTTGGTAACAACTTGCCCCCACTAAAACAGGAACCGCTTGTGCGCTCAAGCTTTGGACATAATTGAATACAAACTTTTCATTGAGAACCGTACTATCACCATCTATAAAAAGTAGGTATTGCGCATTTGTATGTTGTAAAAACAAATTACGGATTTTAGCGCGGCCGACATTTTGCGCAAGTAAAACTTGCTTGACAATTGCATCGTTGAAAGTATTGAGTGCCGTAAACGGTTCGCCAGAAGCGTCGTCAATCAGAACGATATCGACCTGAACATCGGTTAAACGTTTGATTTGCTCGAGCAGCGTCAGGACTAATTTTCTGACGTCAGTTCGGTAAACCGGAATACAAATACTTAAACTCAGCATTTAATTTGCGAGGAGGCTTGAACTAAGCCATTGTATTGGGCGTACCAAAATTCATTGGTGGAAAACCAGCTTGTGGCTCATCAATGACACCAAAATTTTGTTCATATTTTTCAATATTCTCAGCCAAAGCTTGTAAAAAGCGTTTCGCATTTTGCGGCGTCATGAGCACACGAGAGCGGACCTTTCCTTTTGGCATACCTGGCATGATTTGCACAAAATCACAAACTACCTCAGCGGGTGAGTGCGTAATGATTGCTAAATTAGAATAGACCCCTAAAGCTACATCCTCAGTAAGCTCAATATTCATTTGATTTTCTTGATTTTCCATATTTAGATTTGTGTTTCGTGTTCGTTAAAAGTAATGCCATATTGCTCAAGTTCCGAAAGAATCGGTTGGTAAATTTCTTTGTATACCGGCAAGGTCACTCCTTTTCGTTGTATTGTTTGATTTAAAATAAGTTTAGCAGCAATGGCTACTGGAAGGCCAACTGTATCAGACATCGCTGTATAACGTTGGTC
>JBEBBE010000044.1:0-5863 GCA_041158525.1 Bacteroidota bacterium
GCGAGCGGATCGAGTTGTTTGTCAAAACTCAAGCATTCAGCTTGGTGAAAAATTTCCGCTTGAATTTCTCCTTTGAACAAGGTTTCTTCGAATAACAAACTTGCCGGTTTGAGTTGCAAACAGGCATCAAAATCGCGCGATGAATAATTGAGTTTGTGCTCTTGTGCAGCCATAAACTGGATGCCGTCATTTGTGATTTCGTAGGGGATTTTTCTTTCAGTGAAAACGAAATCTAAGGTGTAGAGCAAGCGCTCAGTGATATATTCAACGTAGATCAGCACTAGAGTTCAGCTAATATTTTTTCGCAAATGAAATGAGCGGCTTGTCCGTTGCCAAACAGTTCAGGATAAGCGCAGTGGTGGTTTTCTGAGAATTGTGCGTAGGCTTTTAAAATTTGATTTTTATGTGCTCCGGTCAGGATGGCGGCACCTGCCTCGACAATTTCCACCCACTCAGTTTGCTCGCGAAGAATGATACAAGGTTTCTCAAAGAAATAAGCTTCTTTTTGTAAGCCTCCACTATCTGTAATGATGAATTTTGCATTTTTTTCAAGTGCAATGATGTCTAAAAAGCCAGCGGGTTCAATGAGTAGTAATTTTTCCTCTTGTTCAATTTGCTGTATCAGCGTAGCTGGAAGCAAGGCTTGCATTTTATTTTTAGTTCGAGGATGAATCGGTAGTACAATTGTGTGCTGAGATTCGGTAATGATTGTCAATAAGGCTTCAAAAATTTCTTGTAGCGCCCGCGGGTCATCGGTGTTGCTGTCGCGATGAATGGTACACAAAATAAAGTGCTGATCGACCAAACCTAATTTTTGCAGCAAGTCAGATTTTTTTTCGCTGACGCTAGAAAAATACAAACTGTTGTCGTACATCACATCGCCACAATGGTAAACATGCGGATGATCAATAGCAGCCTTTCCTTTGTTTTCAAGTGAAAAGCCTTCGTTTTTAAGGTTGTCGAGCCCTGCTTGTGTCGGGACAAACAATAAAGTGCTCATGTGGTCACAACTTATCCGATTCAGTTCTTCTGGCATCGCTTTATTAAAGCTTCTGAGACCAGCCTCAATGTGTACCACCGGTATATGAATTTTAGCCGCGGCTAATGCACCAGCAATGGTTGAATTGGTATCGCCATAGACCACCACGGCAGCGGGTTTTTCTGCTAACATTAATGCTTCGAGACCTTCTAACATGGCTGCAGTCATTTTGCCGTGGCTTCCACTGCCTACTGCCAGGTTATAATTGGGTTTTGGAATCCCGAGTTCTTCAAAGAACACTGCTGACATATTTTCATCGTAATGTTGGCCCGTATGGACCAAGATTTCTTCAAGCTCTTCGGCAAAAGATGTTTTGATGGCTCTGGATAGGGCTGCCGCTTTGATGATTTGCGGGCGTGCACCAATGATTGTGAGGATTCTTTTTTTTGACATGTTAGAGGAGGCCTTCATCGGCGAAGCTAAAATAGCCATTATCTGTGAAAATCAGGTGATCGAGCAGTTTCATATCGATGAGTGCAGCAAAATTCTTGATGTCTTTAGTAAGCGCTTTGTCTTGTTCGCTTGGTTGCAATTGTCCGCTCGGATGGTTGTGGCAAAGAATAATGCCACAGGCAGCACAGCGCAAGGCATACTGAAAAATTCTTTTGGCATCGGCAATGGTACTGTGTCTGCCGCCCACACTCAGTTGATTGATTTCAATGATTTCATTGGAAAAACTGAGGTACAACACAAAGAACTGTTCATGATCGAGGTCACTGAGTTTGGGTTGTAAAAGCTCATAGACATCTTTAGATTTTTTAATCTGATTGCGTTTTTTTACTTCTGAGGCCCGATAGCGTCTGCTGAGTTCAAAGGCACCCACAATTTTGTGGGCTGTGCTTAAATCTAACCCGTAAATTTCCAAGAGATCCCAGGTGCTGCTTTTGGCCAGTGTGCGCCAGTCTTTTTGGTGCCAGCGCCAAGCTCTTTCCAAAATTGCTTCCTGTTTTGATTTTTCGAAAGAGGTTCCACAAACAAGTTGCAAGAGTTCAGGGTCACTGAGCTGTGTGATATCAATGTTTTGTTTCATTTTCAAAAAACGAAAATCAGCGCTTGCTATTCTCAGGGTGGATAACTTTTTTCTGTACCGACTTTTTTTATCTTTGTGTTATGTCGAAAAAGTCGAAAAACCTTCAAAATGTGGTCTATAGTACCAATCCTAATTTTGCTTACGAATATGAGCAAGAACAAGACCAGGACACACTTCCACCACAACAGCAAAAGCTTTATGTCAGTCTTGATCGCAAGCAAAGGGCGGGTAAAGAAGTGACCTTAATAGAAGGTTTTGTCGGGGCCGAGGATGACCTCAAAGATCTCGGGAAAATACTGAAAAGTAAATGTGGAGTTGGCGGAAGCGTCAAAGACAACGAAATCCTGATTCAAGGTAATTTCAAGCAAAAGATTTACGAGCTTTTACTCAAAGAAGGTTATTCGCAAACCAAACAAAAAGGCTAATTGTTTTAAGCCAGATCTGGGGCAGGTTCAATATGTATGAGCACCTCTGTAATAAAGGGGAAGCGAGCCAATAAATGGTCTTTTAAATCGTGTGAAATCGCGTGTCCTTCTCTTACACTTAAAGCGCCATCAATTTCTAAATGGAGGTCCACAACGTAAGTCATTCCGTTCTTGCGAGCCCAACATTTTTCAATATCAATGACTCCACTAACTTCTTTTGATACCAACCTGATTTCATCAATGAGTTCGTGGTGCGTATGTTCATCCATGATTTCACCTAATGCGGGTCTAAAAATTCGGTAAGCGTTGTAGACTATAAAAACCGATGCTATTAATGCTGCCCAGTCATCTGCTTTTTCAAATCCTTTACCAAAAAGAAAAGTGCATAAAATCCCTAAAAAGGCAATCAAGGAAGAGATGGCATCAGATCGATGGTGCCAAGCCTCTGCTTTTAAACTGCTCGACTTTGTCAAAACACCTTTACGGTGTACATATTGATAGCTCAATTCTTTGATGATGATGATCGCAGCTAAGATATAAAGCGTATAAAATTCAGGTTGTTGCTGTGGTTCATTGAGGTGCCTGATACTTTCTACAGCAATGATCGTTGCAGAAATCAATAAAAAACCGACGACTGCAAAGGTAATGAGGGGTTCCGCTTTGCCGTGTCCGTATGGATGGTCTTCATCGGCTGGTTTGTGGGCATATTGGAGGCCAAATAAAACCAAAAAACTAGAAAAGATATCGGCACAAGATTCAATGGCATCTGCAATGAGCGCATCAGAATGCCCAAAAATACCGCCGAGTCCTTTCACAATAGCAAGAACAGTATTTGTAACTAGGCTTAGAAAGGCAGTGCGCTTGGCTTGTGATAGAAGTCCTTGCATTTTTCAAAGATAAAAAAAAGCGGCTCAAAGAGCCGCTTTTTCGGTCCGGGTGGGGTGGGCCAACCGAACCATAACCTAACTATAAACTACTACAATCTACTATTAACAAATACGATGCCAAACTCGTAAAGGGGTGGTAGAATTGTAAAAAAAATTAATTTTTGATCAGTTTTGTTCTTTTCGAACCTGCTTCAATCATGTAAATGCCAGCGTTAAGACTTTCAAGATCGAGCGCGTCTCCGGGTTGTAAAACACGTTCTAACAAGAGTTTGCCATTTAAATCAGTAACACGAGCATTTGTTGGCTGCTCTAGTGAAACCATAATTTCATCCGTTGCAGGATTTGGATAAACGACTAATTGATTTTCCAATTCATTGATTCCGTCAATCCACATGTTGATATTAAACGTTGTATTGGTGATGATTGGGCTATTCCAGTCAAAATAAATGTAGGCCGTGTTTTCAATAGTTGAATTGATTGGATTATTTGGCAATTCTGTAATGCGGTACGTAAGATGCCCGTGGCTTTGCTCTTCGTTGGTGGTAGAGTCTGGTAACCAAATTTGCGGAAACTCGAAGCGATAGATACCGTTGCCCAAATTCACTACTTGCATGTTGTGCGAGGCTTCAATGAGGGTAAAGCTATTCCAATCAAGTGCTGCATCAAGGGTATCAATGATGTAGATATTTTGCGCTGGTGCGGTTCCTGTATTTTGAAAACGAATGGTGTAGGTGAGCGCGTCGTCAACAAAAGCATCGAGGTAGCCAAGTGGGAAATTATCGTTCTGATAATCGGTTGAGGCATTTTTATCATTTGGATCGTAACTATTGCCAAGAATTTGTAATAGGTTTCCGGCGTTATTATAAGTACCACAGTCTGAGATGCTACCCGTTGGAGCTATACTTGAGCTAAAGTAGTGCTGCGCACCATTGATCAGGCCGCCAGGTACGTTGAACTGAATGACATCATAATTCATAAAATTGCTACTTGAGCTAGACAAATTCCATGTAATTGTATTACCAGAAATGGTGTAATTTGAATTTTGAATAGAGGCAAGAATTGGGCTCACACCAACAGGAAATGTCATGCTCAAAGTGTAGTTGCCTGTGGCACTTGGTCCATAGCTTCCCCAATTTAATTTAATGTAAGCAACACTATTTTGGTAATAGCCAATCCATGGGGTTACACTTGTCCAGAGGTCTGCACAACTTGTAGTTCCGCCACAATTGATGGGTAACATGCCGGGTTGAAGTTGTGGAGACGTGAATCCTTGTAGTGTAACATAGGAGGAAGGTACTGAATAACCATTATAAGTGAGCCATATTGGGCTAACCTGAGCAAGGATGATAGTGCTTGTACTGTTAAATGGCCCACAGTAGGTAAAATAACCTGTAGAATCTGTGTATACGGTAACACTTGTATTAGAATTGGGCTGGACGAAAAGTTGAACAGCAGCACCAATTAGTGGTGATTCTCCTGGGTTCATGACACCGTTTGCGTTGGCATCACAAAATACAAAGCCGCCATAGCATAAAGTTGGCGAGACATACCCTCCACAATTTAGTGGAAAATTAATAGTAGCAGGTGGTATACCGCTATTACAAGGTGTCCCGGTGATATAATTGATATTACTTCCGTTGTTATTAAGGATGCTGTATCCTTGCTGAGTCAGCCAGTTATTATTTAAAGATAAAGTAAAGGTGTCATTTGCATTACCAGTATAAGTAAGGTAGTAATGGCCAGTTGCGTCCGAATAAGTCAAGGTGCCGTTTACAGAAACAGGCGCATTTGCTATTGGTGTTTCTCCGTTATCTAACACGCCGTTGTCGTTGGCATCGCAATAAACTTGCCCAGTGGCACACAAAGACTGAACACCTTGCGCACAAATGAGCGTAAATTGAAAAGTTGTTAGCCCTGAAATTGGTAAATTAAAGGTTGTTGCGGGCACAGCACTTTGAACTTGATAGCCGTTAGCGAGCAGCCATTGTTGGCTAATTTGTAGCGTATAATTGCCGATAAGTACATTGTTGAATTGTAAAATATTGCTGCTTGCCGGACTTCCATTATATTGTTGTCCGTTGTTGCCAACCAATTCAAAAGGAACATTGGCAAGGGTTTGCTCAATAGTGCCATTGTTGTCACAATCGAGACCTACAAATGTGTAGGCATAAAAATTACAAGCACCTACAGAATAAGAGATACTGTCATAGGCATAGGTTTGATTGGCAGGATTGTAAACTGTGGTTGTGATCAGGTAAGTTCCGGGTGCGTTATAAATATGCGACAACGGCGGATTCATAGAAATATTGGTTCCGCTGGTCGAGGTGCCTCCGCCTGAATTACTTGTGTTGCCATCGCCCCAATTGACTACTGTCTGAAACTGAAAGCCATTGAAATTATTTCCAGTGATCACATAGGGTAGATCGTAGCTTTGGACAGTTGTTGTGCTTGGGTTCACAGCGGAAAATCCGATGGAAACAAT
>JBEBBE010000045.1:0-4264 GCA_041158525.1 Bacteroidota bacterium
GGGTGGGTGGAGGTGAGGTGTTGAAGATAGGCGTTTAGTTGGGTGCCGAGGTAGTAGGGTAAATTCATTAAAAAGTAGGGTTTGCCTTTTGGGGTTTGTTGGGCTTCAATACTGAATTTTCCAGCGTAAAATCGAACTGCATAGGGGTGATCAGTAGCGTCTATGAATTGATGTAAAGACTTAAGTTTGCCGATCTTCCCTGATTTGACTTCAACGGGAATTGCAAATTTCTGAAAGGCAATAACGATGTCTACCTCTGCTGAAGATTGATTTTTTTCTCTGACCCAAAAAAGCGATTTGTTGTGCTTGCTTGTATTGAGGGATAACAGCTCTTGTTGAATGAGATGTGGTATAATTGCTCCTTTATATGCAGTGCTGAGGTCTTGCATGGCCAGCATGTCAGCTTGGATATTTAGTTCATAATTGATCAGGCCTGTATCTAGAAACTGTATCCTTGGAGATTTACTGAGGTCGGGTAGAAGGGGTAAAGAGGTTGCTGTTGTCGGGTAAATGAGTTGAATCACTTTTGCGTCATCGAGGTTTCGAAATGCTTCACCGACTTCTCTGGATTTATAAGTGGAGTTGCCGAAATTTTGAAATTTAATCCGGGCATCTAAGTAAAAAGCTGCCGTTGACATGATGTGCCGGATAACACGTGCTTCTGATTTGTTTGAGGCATATTTCACGACGTCTTCTTTGTAGGTTTCCCAAATGCTTTCGTAGATTTTTGAAAAATCGGATAATTGTTGTGTTTGGGCATAGGTTTTGACTACCTCAGGCATGCCGCCTATAATGGCGTAGCGATGAAATAACTCAAGTAGGGTGGTATGTGCAGCTTCAGATATTGGAACTTTTAAAAGTTCTTGTTGAGCAATTGTGTGTTGAATTGCACTCAGAAACTCTTGAAAATTAATGGGGTATAAATACAACATTTGAACACGCCCAACAGGAAAGCTTTTTACATTTTTGAGTGTTTGTTCTAGCAATGAGCCTGCGGCTATGACATGTATTTCGGGTTCAAATTCATAGAAGTATCGGAGCAGAGCAATGGCTTCTGGCGATTCTTGTATTTCGTCTATAAAAAGAAGTGTTTTTGATTTTTCGGATTGGGTAATATTTCTTGAAATGAGTAAGGCTTCAATGATGGTTTTGACCTCTTTATAATTTGTAAAGAAGCTGAGGTCTTCCGAGAGTTCAAGGTTGAGTAATACAGCGTTCTTATAGGTTTGTGCTAATTGCTTAATGAGTGTAGTTTTACCAACTTGCCTGGCGCCCCTTACTATTAATGGTTTGCGATTCTCGCTGTTTTTCCATTCTAAAAGGGCTTTGTAGAGATGTCTCGAGATATTTGTCATCGTCAAAATTTCAACAAATGTAACAAAATAAGGGTAAAAAACTTAAATAAATGTAATAAAATAAGGGTAAAATATATTATAAATGTAACAAAATAAGGGTAAAATACTTAAAAAAATGTAACAAAATAAGGGTGAAATCAAATTTGCGGTCGTTTTGAACATTTTTATAACTTGCTTGTTATCTTTGTGTTAACCAGTTAAATCCTATTATCATGTTCAACAAATTACTTCTAGCAGCACTCACCTTCGGTTTGTCGCAGACTGCCTTTTCGCAAAACAACTTATTATACGGCCTCATGGGTGTGCCTGGTCCTGGTACCAACGTGGCTGCCGGTACAACGCATCTCGGGACGCTCGATGTCAATACGGGCACCTTCACTCAGATTAGTCCAAATAGTTTGGCTTCGGTAACTAGTGCTACCGGCGCAGCGCTTGATCCAGTTTCTCAGACCTACTATTTTCAGACCCAAACTTCATTTGTCGCGACGAGTATGCAAACTGGTTTGCCAATTGCTCAAAACCCTATTACGAATCCGATTCAGCAAACTTATTTTGACAACTACCGCTATAACACCAGTGATTCTACCATTTATGGGATTGCCAGACACACCGTAAGTGGTGGAGGACTTGGTCAGGCTACTACCGATTTGTATTTAGCTTCTATTAACCCCGCCACGGGTGTTGTGACGCAAATTTCACCACAATCTATCGGGAATATGTATGCACTTCAGGGTTGTGCGATTAATCCGCATGAAATGGTGTATTACTATTCTAATCAGGGAAAAATCATTGGTTTGGATATGTATACAGGATTGGTTTACTCCAACCCAACCATCACTTATCCGGAAGGCGGGATGTTTTTCGACAACTACACTTACAATTGTGCCGATACCACTATTTATGGCATCATTCGTACCAACTCACAGTTTCCAAATGTATTTTACCTAGGGAAGGTTGATCCGCAAACGGGAATTGCCACACGTGTTTCTCAGTCGCCTTTACCTTACACTACTTATTCAATCAATGGAAGTTCAACCATTGACCCTATCAACGGCGTGTATTACTGCATGGCCAAGTTACCTACGGGGCCAAATGTCATCATTGGAGTTTCTGTAACTACTGGTTTAGTGGTTTTTGAACAACAAATTACCGCACCAGGCGCTCCCCTCAATTCACTTATGTTCAATTTGCTACGCCACCCCGGAGACTGCTTCCAAGCTGCAGCATTTCGTCCAAATCCGCTTTCAGGCGGAGGTTCTTCAGTAGGTCTTTCTGAAAACACAGCAAACAGCATCCAAGTAGCACCGAATCCGTTTGATACCGAACTCGAAATCACAGCCAACGCACCTATCCAAAGCCTCATCCTACGCGATGCACAAGGCAAATTGGTATTCAGTCAAGAAGCAACGAGCAACACGATCAAAATCGAAACCGCGACACTTCAAAACGGCATTTACTTCCTAGAAGTTCAAACCGCAAATGGTTTAGAGCTTGTGAAGGTGGTGAAGTAGAAGAAAAGATTTTAAAAGCAAAAACCCCAAGATGGTTGATACATCTTGGGGTTTTTTGTTTCCTACAGCCATATAGGACTTGTCTTTACAAAACTCGAGTTAGATAGATTTATAGAATTTCAGTCTGAATTAGGTCAAGAAAGTCTAATTTAATTAGTTCCCAATGTTTCTGCCTTAAGCAGTCAGGGTCAAAATCATCATCAGCCACAGTGAAGTTTGTTAAGCCTTTGACTAATGTTTCTTTGGAATGGCCATAAGGATATCGCTGGGTGTAATGTTTAAAGATGTCCTGAATAGACATATGGTCCAAGAGCTCATGAATATCCCAAAAGTCTTTTTTTCGCCCACCATTTCCTATGATTTCCATTTTCATGGCTGCAATTTCTTCCTTGCTAGCCATTCTTAGTCGATCAGACATTTGTTCAGGAAAAACAAACTGATCAGTATAGTAGAAGTCTAATTTGAGAAGGTTAGCTGAGTCCGTGCCCACATAATATGATTTACCAAAACCGATGTTTCCTTCAGTGCTCATTTCTACGTAATCAAAGGTTTCCTTTATCCATTGATCTATTTGATAGAAATCAACTGAATTATAGGGTGAATCAGTAAATAAGTCAATGTCAATCGAGATGCGGTGCCCGCATTGCAAACTCAATGCAGTTCCACCCACCAGCCGAAATTCATTTAAGCCAGAGTGGGCCATGAGTTTTTCAAGGGACTCCCACAAAAGGGTGGGTACTGTTTCAAGGTGTAACTTCATATTTTATTTTGATAAAAATTTTATCACGTTGCTCTTATACATTGGGATGAAATCATTTTGATAGTTGCGTATCGTTTTTTCCACGATTTCCATACCATAAAAGCGAATGATTTCCTGAATT
This sequence comes from Bacteroidota bacterium, assembly GCA_041158525.1. Lineage (GTDB taxonomy): Bacteria > Bacteroidota > Bacteroidia > Flavobacteriales_D > Crocinitomicaceae > UBA952. The sequence continues at coordinate 3,748 of JBEBBE010000045.1, forward strand.
TCTTCATCATTACCTCTTTCAAAAACTCGTTTAATTACAGCAGTTTTTTTGGTAATCCAGTCGATCTTGTCAAAATTGGTATCCCAAAACAATACTTTTCTAATAATGGAAAGGTTTGGGGTTGGATTTGTTAATTGCTGGCGCTTTAGAATTTGTTGGACTTCAAAAGCTGCCTGCAGTTGCATGTAAAATGAAGGGTCAATTTGAAAGTATTCAGCAAGTTTAACCGACAAATTTGCATTGATGCCGCGTCTTTCATTCAAAATGGCACTAATGGTTTGTTTGTGTTCTCCAACTTCAGCAGCTAAATCGATGGGTTTGATGCCTCGGTTTTTTAGTTCTCGCTTGAGAACCGCTCCTGGGTGAATACCATTAAATTTTGTAAGGCTCTGAATCATAACAATTTCAACTTATTCAAAGTTATGATAAAATTACAAGTAAACAAAAATGTTTACTATTATTCTCTTTTTGAGGTACGACGATTTCCAAAATTTCACCAAAAATTGTCCTAATTCAA
>JBEBBE010000046.1:0-27063 GCA_041158525.1 Bacteroidota bacterium
ATGTTGGCGTTCGTTCCTATCAGTTTCGAGTTCACGGTAATGTGTGCTGCTCACGGTATGGCGATCACTTACCTTCTTCGCAATAAAACATTGCCAGGTATGCCTGCTCAAAACCCAGATCCACGCACAACCGATGACAAATTTGTGATGGAAATTCGCCTAAGCGAAAACCACAACTTGACTGAAGCGGATCTTGATAACATGTTGCAAGAGACAGGTTACCTCGAACTCGATAAAAAAGAAATTAAATAAGTACAGGGCCACATGAAAAAGATCGTTTACACAGCATTTAGTGGAGCAGCCTTGACACTGTCATTGCTATTGAACTCCTGCGTGTCTAATGCCGACAGCCCAGGATTAGAATATGCACCAGATATGTACCGCACTCCAGGTATTGAAACTTATGTAGATTACGGAGAAGTGAGAGGGCGTATCAATGGTGATCTCAAAGGTCGCTTGTCTGCCATGACTCCGCCTCGAAACACTGTTCCTTTTTACGGTACTGATTCTTCAGAAGTGAAGTTGATGTTGCCTTACTTCCGTAAGCCAAATGTAGCATTCCGCGAAACACATGGTCTTTACGGTTGGGATTACTCTGCCGCTGACGAATATACAATGGCAGTAGGTGACAAAAACCCACTCTTGATCAATGCCAGCAATGCTGAGGCAGTGATCACAAAAGGAAAAGAACTCTTTACGGCAATGTGTCAGCACTGTCACGGTGAAAAAGGTGATGGTAATGGCCCAATGGTAGCAAGTGGCGCTTACGCTGGTGTACCAAACTATGTAGGTTTGGCTGCAACAGAAGGTCAAATGTTCTACTCTATCTATTATGGTAAAGGGATGATGGGTTCACATGGTTCAATCTTGAACAAGAAAGAAATCTGGACTATCATTCATTACATCCGTCGTCTACAAGATGCCAATTACGGCAAATTTGATGCTTCAGGTGCAGCTGTAGTAGCAACTGTTTCAGACACCACTAACGCGAAATAATCAACAGAGCAATGGAATTTCAAATAACCAAAAAAGCGAAAAACGTAGCCTTCGGACTCATGGGAGTCGGTTTGTTACTTACAATAATTGGTGCCGCTATTGCTGCGGGTGATCATCACTTCTTTACCCGCTTCATGGCTTCAGCCCTTATCAGCGGATTCTTCTTCTTTGCCATCGGTCTAGGAGCATTATTCTTTTTAGCATTAAAATATGCTACTGAAACAGGTTGGTATGCAGCGGTAAAACGCGTCATCGAGGCTGTTGCAGGTTTCCTTCCTGTTGGCATGATCATTTTAGGGGTGGTACTATTAGTAATCACTTATAAAGATGGTGCTCATATCTACTCTTGGATGGACCCAGAAGTACAAGCGCACGATGAAGTAGTTCGTCACAAAGCAGCTTACTTGAATCCTGTATTTTTCTGGATTCGTACACTTGCTTACTTTACAACTTATTTCTTGTTCTGGAGAGGTTTCAAAAGACGCTCTTTGGAAGAAGATAAAGTAGGTGGTACTGAACTTCACTTTAAAAACTACAAAAGAGGTGCTTTATTCTTGGTTTTCTTTGCTGTATTTAGTTCAACCTCTGCTTGGGACTGGATCATGTCTATTGATGTGCACTGGTTCTCTACATTGTTTGGATGGTACACTTTTGCAGGAATGTGGTGTTCAACAATGGTAGTATTGGTTCTAACAACACTTTACTTAAAGAAATTAGGACACCTAGAGAATGTGAACGATTCGCACATTCACGACCTTGGAAAATGGACATTTGCCACTTCTTTCCTTTGGTCCTATATGTGGTTCTCACAATTCATGTTGATTTGGTATGCGAACATCGGTGAAGAAGTGATTTACTTCCAAACACGTATCATGCATTTCAAATACTTGTACTTTGGTATGTTTATCATCAATTTTGCATTCCCAATGCTTATTTTGATGTCGCGTGATGCCAAAAGAAATGCAGGAATCCTCACTGCCGTAGGTTTAACTATTTTGGCTGGCCACTGGCTTGATGTTTACATCATGATTTCTGCCGGTTCGATGGGTCAAAATGCAACTGTCGGAGCACTTGAAATCGGTATGGCTTTATTAATGGCAGGTGCCTTCATCTTTGTAGTGTTGCGCAACCTTTCTAAAGCTCCATTAACACCAGTGAACCACCCATTCCTGGATGAATCTAATCACCACGAAATTTAATATAACAAGACATTATCTATAAGTCATGGAAAATAAATTGATCGTTTTACTTGTCATAATTTTAGGCGCTATCGCCATCGCGCAGCTTGTGCGAGTCTATGAAATTTCTTCTAAGTTGCGCAAGCATCAAGAGCATGAAGTTTCAAGTCGTGACAACAACTTGAATGGCCGCCTTATGTTTGGCTTCATGTTCTTGTTGTTTGGCTTCTTTATCTATTTAATGTCTGAGTATGGTTGGACAGGAAGAGGCGTAGCAGCATCTGAGGAAGGTCTAGAAATGGATTGGTTACTCAATCTGAACTTTGTAATCATTATCGCTATCTTCTTTTTTACCAATTTCCTTCTGTTCTTCTTCACTTGGAAATATGTTAAAAAGCCTGGTGTACCAGCATTTTATTACCCACACAACAACAAACTAGAAGCCCTTTGGACAGTTGTACCTGCTGTGGTATTAGCAGTTATCATTATCCTAGGTCTTCAGACTTGGGGATACTTATCGGGTCCTTCTAAACCAGAGGCGATCAAGATCGAGCTTTTCTCAAAGCAATTTGATTGGACTGCTCGCTATTCTGGTCAAGACAACACCCTAGGTCTATACGACTACAAGTTAACCCTTGACAACAATGAATTAGCACTTTTAACATCCAACACTATTGATTCAGCACTGAACAATATGCTCAAAGGTGCTTCAGGTATTCATTCTTTACAGAAGCTATTGAACAATCGCGATACTGTATTTAGCGATTCAACAACAACTGTTTTACGTACTGACTTATCTAGAAAAGAGCGCTTGTATCGTTTCTTAACTCAAATGAAGCAAAACCACAATCCAAAATTAGATGCTTCAGCTTGGGATGATATTATTCAAAAAGATACACTTTACCTGTGCAAAGGTCAAGAGTATGAAATTGCTTTGCGCGCTAAAGACGTGATCCACTCAGCTTATTTCCCGCATTTCCGTGCACAAATGAACACGGTACCAGGGATGGCAACACGTATGAAGTTCACACCAAACAAGACCACTGCTGAAATGCGTGAAATCAAAAATGATGCAGCATTTAACTATGTCTTGATGTGTAACAAAATTTGTGGTGGTGCTCACTACAAAATGAAAATGATTGTTGTTGTACTTGACAAACCAGCTTACAATAAGTGGATGGCTGGCAAGAAAAAACAAACTTTCAAGGATCAGTATTTCCCTGTAGCGGCAGCACCGGCAGCACCTGCACCGGCTGATACTACAGCAGTAACGATGAATTAATTTAGCAACGATAAAAAAATAAAAGATGGCTTCACACGACGCACACGCACACGGACATCATGAGGATCACCACCATCATGAGGAGCATTTTGTATCTAAATACATCTTCTCGCAAGACCACAAAATGATCGGTAAGCAGTTTTTAATGACTGCTGTTTTCATGGGTCTTGTAGCCATGATGTTATCAATTCTATTCCGTATCCAATTAGCTTGGCCCGGAGAAAGCTCTGATTTCTTGAGTTTCTTCCTCGGTGAGAAGTGGGCTCCTAACGGAGTTTTAAAAGAAGATATGTACCTAGGTTTGGTTACAATCCACGGAACAATCATGGTATTCTTCCTACTTACAGGTGGTTTATCTGGTACATTTTCGAACTTACTTATTCCGTTGCAATTAGGAGCTCGTGATATGGCTTCTGGCTTCATGAATATGCTTTCTTATTGGTTGTTTGCTTTGTCTTCAATCATTATGTTGGTTTCTTTATTCATTGAGTCAGGACCCGCAATGGCAGGTTGGACGGTTTATCCACCGCTTTCTGCGCTACCACAGGCTGTTTCAGGTTCTGGTTTAGGTATGACACTTTGGTTGGTTTCAATGGCAATTTTCATCGCCTCTTCGTTGTTGGGTTCTTTGAACTACATTGTTACGATCATCAACTTGCGTACTCAAGGAATGACCATGACACGCATGCCACTAACTATCTGGGCTTTCTTTGTCACAGCTATTTTGGGTGTGCTTTCCTTCCCGGTTTTATTATCAGCTGCGTTACTTCTCATCATGGACCGTTTGATGGGGACATCATTCTATTTGTCTGACATCATTGTCGGTGGTGAAATGTTGACAAACCACGGTGGTTCTCCGATTCTTTACCAACACTTGTTCTGGTTCTTGGGTCACCCTGAAGTATATATCGTATTGCTTCCAGCTCTTGGTCTGTCATCAGAAATTATCGCAACAAATGCGCGTAAACCAATCTTTGGTTACAAGGCCATGATCGGCTCAATTTTGGCCATTGGTTTCTTATCCTTTATTGTATGGGGTCACCACATGTTCGTTACAGGTATGAACCCATTCTTAGGAAGTGTATTCGTATTTACAACGTTATTGATTGCCATTCCATCAGCAGTAAAGGTATTTAACTACCTTACTACACTTTGGAAAGGTTCATTGGTGCTTACTCCGGCCATGCTTTTTGCCATCGGTTTAGTATCTACATTTATTACGGGTGGTGTAACAGGAATTATTCTTGCTGACTCCGCTTTGGACATCATGTTGCACGATACGTATTTCGTTGTAGCTCACTTCCACATTGTAATGGGTATGTCTGCTGTATTCGGTATGTTCGGTGGTGTTTACCACTGGTTCCCTAAAATGTTTGGTCGCATGATGAATACACGTTTGGGTTATGCGCACTTCTGGGTAACATTGGTTGGCGCTTACGGTGTATTCTTCCCAATGCACTTTGTAGGCTTAGCTGGCGCACCGCGTCGTTACTATGACTACTCTGTATACAACGAATTTGATGCTAGTTCAGGTGCCATGATGATGGACTTAAACGTGATCATTACCACATTTGCAATTATTGCAGCAATTGGTCAAGTATTATTCTTGTTCAACTTCTTCTACAGCATTTTCCGTGGGCCAGCTGCACCGCAAAACCCTTGGAGATCTAATACACTTGAATGGACAACTCCGGTAGAACATGTACATGGTAACTGGGATGGTCCATTACCAGTTGTTCACCGTTGGCCATATGACTACTCTAAGCCAGGTGCTAGCGTTGATTTCATTCCGCAAACTACACCATTAGCAGAAGGTGAAGAAGAGCATTAATATGATGCTATAAACTAACTACAAAAAAGGCCCGAGTAATCGGGCCTTTTTTATTGTCAATAATTTTAGATTGTTCAAGAGGGGGATCTATAGAAATAAATCAGCAATGATCTATCGATTTTCATTGTTAAGCTCCACCGCAACTTTTTCTAACTCTTCAAAAAAAGCGGTGCCATAAGCCCTCACCAATGGTTCTTTCAAAAATTTATATACCGGCACATCTAGTTTCTCACCACAAGCACAGGCCGGCTCACAAATATCCCATTTCTCATAATTGAGGGCAGTATATTCCGAAAATTGTTTGGTGCGAATAGGATAGAGGTGACAGGAGATAGGTTTGATAAAATCGATTTTACCTTCGCGCTGGGCTTTTTCAATGGCACACTTTGCGGTATTGCTTTGATCGAAGTAAACAAACGCGCATTCTTTTCCATTCACAAGCGTTGTGGCAGGTTCAAAATCTTCATCTTGATAAACCACCCCCTGTGCTTCGACGGCTTCGATGCCTTCTGGACGCATGTAGGGTTTGATTTTATCTAGGTTTTCCTCAATAATTTGCACCTCTTCATCAGTAACAGGTGCACCGCCATCTCCTTCGATACAACATGCACCTTTGCAAGCATTGAGGTCACAGACAAATTGTCTTTCAAAGATTTGGGTCGATATAATTTTATCGTCGATTTCTATTAACATACTACAAAGATAAGCGAAGGATTTGGTGGAATGGAAAATACTAGCTATATTTGCATCACATTTGAAGGTGTTAAGAACGAGGGGACGCAAGTCCCCTCTTTTTTTCCACAAACATAGCTATATGTTAGATCGTAAATACATAGAATCATTAATTGCAGAGCGCATCGCTGAACTCGACAACGGCCTTTATGTTGTCGATCTGCGTATTTCTGCCAATAACATCATCAACGTTGAGCTTGATAAACTCAAAGGTGGTGTCAGCGTAAGTGATTGCATGGCTGTTTCGCGCAACATCGAACACAACCTTGATCGCGAGCAAACAGACTTCGAATTGCATGTGTCATCTGCTGGCCTCGATCAACCAATACGCCACATCAATCAGTTTGCAAAAAATGTGGGTCGCAGTTTCAAAGTTCAACCGCTAGAAGGTGAAAAATTTGAAGCTGAATTGGTTAAAATGGCCGATGATACACTTGTTTTCAAACAACGCATTCAAAGACGCGACGAAGAAAAAAAGAAAAAAGTATGGGTAGAAGAATTTATAGAGCTACCCTACAACCAAATAAAAGAAGCAAAAATTGTAATATCCTTTAAATAAGCACCATGAACAGTTTGGAACTTGTTGACTCATTTTCGGAGTTTAAAGAACTTAAAAACATTGACAAACAAACGATGCAGCACGTATTGGAAGACGTTTTCCGTGCGATGCTCAAAAAGAAGTTCAATACAGATGAGCACATCGATATCGTTGTTAACATTGATAAAGGTGATGTTCAGATCTTTTTGAACAAAGAAATCGTTGGTGACGGCGAAGTAGAAGATCCGAATACCGAGATCGCCTACTCAGATGCCATTAAAATTGAGCCTGACTTCGAAATCGGTGAAGAAGTTACCGAAGAATTCAAGTTTGCTGATTTTGGTCGTCGCAATGTTTTGGCTTTGCGTCAAAACCTGATTTCTCGCATCATGGAACTCGAGAAGGACCAACTTTATAACAAATACAAAGAGCGCATCGGTGAAATCGTTACCGGAGAAGTTTATCAGGTTTGGAAGAAAGAAATCCTGATCATGGACGACGACAACAACGAACTTATCTTGCCGAAATCAGAACAAATTCCTTCAGATTTCTTCAAAAAAGGAGAGTCAGTTCGTGCAGTTGTTGCCAAAGTGGACATGCGTAACAGTACGCCAGTGATCATTTTGTCTCGTACTGCTCCTGAATTCCTTGAGCGTTTATTCGAACTTGAAGTTCCTGAAGTATTTGATGGTCTTATCACTATCAAGAAAATTGTTCGCGAACCAGGAGAGCGTGCTAAAGTTGCTGTTGAATCTTATGACGACCGCATTGACCCAGTTGGGGCTTGTGTCGGAATGAAAGGATCTAGAATTCATGGAATTGTTCGTGAATTGCGCAACGAAAACATTGACGTCATCAACTATACAAGCAACCAACAGTTGCTCATTCAACGTGCGTTGTCACCGGCTAAAATTACCTCTATGGAGATTTTAGAAGACGACAAACGCGTCAAAGTTTATCTCAAACCAGATCAAGTGTCATTGGCAATTGGTAAAGGTGGTAACAACATCAAACTTGCCGGAAAGCTCTGTGGTTTTGAAATTGATGTTTACCGCGATGGTGAAGTTGATATCGAAGACGTTGACCTCGAAGAATTTGCAGATGAAATTGACAGCTGGATCATCGATGAATTGAAAGCGATTGGTTGTGATACCGCGAAGTCAGTTCTCGAAATCAGCAAAGATGACCTTGTATCGCGTACAGACCTCGAAAAAGAAACAATCGAGGAAGTATTCCGCATTTTACAAGCAGAATTTGAATAACTTTAATACCAATTAGGAGCGCAATAATAGAATATGGCGGGAAAACCGATACGTTTAGGAAAAGCAGCAGGAGAATTGAATGTAGGAATTCCGACAATTGTCGAGTTCTTAGGTTCAAAAGGAATTGTCATTGATTCAAGCCCGACAGCACGTCTAGAGCAAGAACATTTTGACATTCTTTGCCAAGAATTTGCTGCGGACCAAAACATGAAAGAGCAGTCCAAGGCTGCCTTGCGTCGCGAAAAGCGCGAGTCTTTATCAATCAAAGACAAGCCACAAGAAGAAACAGTTACTCAACCAGTACAAGAGGACGAAGATGAAGAGGACATCAACCTTGAAGAAATCAAGCGTCAAGTACTCAGTGATACACCTGCTGCACCAGCACCAGTTGTAGCAGCTCCGGTTGAACCTGTAGCAGCAGAGCCAGAGGTGGCTTCTGAGAACAAAGTAAATGTTATCGGCAAGATTGACCTCGATGCGATCAATCAGCGCACGCGTCCTGATAAAAAGAAAGATGCTGCTGCTGCAAAAGAAGCCAGCAAAGAAGAAAAGACTGTACCAGCACCTGTTGCTGAAACTGCACCAAGTACACCAACTGAAGCCCCTGCTCCAGAGTCAAAGCCTGAGCCGCAAGCTCCGGCTGCTCCGGCAGAAATTGAAACCATTCGCGTAGCGCGTCAGACACTTTCTGGCCCAACCGTTCTTGGTAAAATTGAGCTTCCTGTTGAGCGTCCACGCACTCCAGTTGCTTCGTCTTCAGACGACGCTAACTCGAAGCGCAAGCGCAAGCGCATCAAAAAAGAAGTGCCATCTACCGGCAATAACGCTGGCGGCAACAATCAAGCCAGACCTAAGACCGAAAAGGCCGAGATCTCTGAGCAAGATATCCAAAAAGAAATCAAAGAAACCCTTGCACGCCTCTCCAATCAAGGAGGGAAGTCAAAGGCTTCTAAAAATCGCCGTCAAAAGCGCGACAACTTTGCACAGCGCCGCCAAGAAGAAATGGCGATGGCTGAGCTTGAAGAAAAAACACTTAAACTCACTGAGTTCGTTACTGTATCTGAGTTGGCTTCCATGATGAATGTCCAACCGACACAAGTCATCTCAGTTTGTATGTCTTTAGGCATTTTTGCTTCAATTAACCAAAGACTTGATGCCGAGACCATTCAAATTGTAGCCGACGAATTTGGCTATGAAACTGAATTCATTAGCGCTGAACTCCAAGATGCTATTACAGTTGTTGAAGATCAGCCCGAAGACCTCATCGCTCGTCCACCAATTATTACCGTAATGGGTCACGTTGACCACGGTAAGACTTCCTTACTTGACCGCATTCGTAATGCAAACGTTACGGAAGGTGAAGCTGGAGGGATCACGCAGCACATTGGTGCGTACTCTGTTACGCTCAAAGATGGTCGCAAAATGACTTTCCTCGATACACCGGGTCACGAAGCCTTTACAGCGATGCGTGCTCGTGGTGCGCAAGTCACTGACGTTGCCATTATCATTGTTGCAGCAGACGACGACGTCATGCCACAAACCAAAGAAGCAATTTCTCACGCACAAGCAGCAAATGTGCCGATGATTTTTGCCATCAACAAAATTGATAAGCCTGGTGCTAATCCCGATCGCATCCGCGAGCAACTTTCAGCCATGAATATTTTGGTGGAAGATTGGGGAGGTAAATACCAAGTACAAGAAATTTCAGCGAAGCAAAACCTAAACATTGATGCTTTACTCGACAAAGTGCTTCTAGAGGCTGAACTCCTTGACCTCAAAGCCAATCCAGCCAAAAACGCTGTTGGTACAGTCATCGAGTCTTCCCTCGACAAAGGAAAAGGTTACGTAACCAATATGCTTGTTGAGGCCGGAACCATGCGCGTTGGTGATGTTGTGCTTGTTGGCCGTTATTATGGTCGTGTCCGTGCTATGCACGATGAGCACGGCGTTGCCTTGAAAGAGGCTGGCCCAGCTCAACCAGTTTCAGTTCTCGGAATTGGTGGTGCGCCAAGTGCAGGTGACAAATTCAATATCCTCGACGACGAAAAAGAAGCGAAGTCAATTGCTCAGAAACGCGAGCAACTATTCCGCGAGCAAGGCTTGCGCACAACTAAACACATTACGCTTGATGAAATCGGTCGTCGTTTGGCTATCGGAGACTTCAAAGAGCTCAATATCATTGTTAAAGGTGACGTTGATGGTTCTATCGAGGCCCTCTCTGACTCCTTATTGAATCTTTCTACGGAAGAAATCCAAGTGAACATCGTTCATAAAGGGGTAGGTGCTATCACCGAGGCCGATGTCAACCTGGCTTCAGCTTCAGACGCTATTATTGTCGGCTTCCAAGTAAGACCAACTTTACCAGCACGTAAATTGGCTGAAACAGAACAGATTGACATCCGCATGTACTCTGTCATCTACAAAGCGATTGAGGAGATTAAAGCGGCAATGGAAGGAATGTTGTCACCAGATATCGAAGAGAAAGTATTAGGTTCTGCCGAAGTACGCGAGACCTTTGAAATCACGAAAGTGGGAACAATTGCCGGATGTTACGTCCTCGACGGAACGATCAAACGCAGTTCGAAAATCCGACTTATCCGCGATGGCATTGTGGTACACTCTGGCTCTCTTGGTTCATTGAAGCGCTTCAAAGACGACGTCAAAGAAGTGAAAAACAACTACGAGTGTGGTTTGAACATTGATAAATTCAACGATATTCAAATCGGTGACATCATCGAAGCATACGAAGAAGTTGAAGTAGCAAGAAAATTATAAACTCCAAGTTCAAAGCTATTTTTAGTTAGTTTTGTAGGACAATAAATAAAGAAATTATGGGCAAATTCGGACCAACTGAAATCCTTCTCGTACTTGCAATTGTTGTGCTATTCTTTGGCGGCAAAAAAATCCCTGAACTCATGAAAGGTCTCGGAAAAGGCGTTAAAGAATTTAAAGACGCTTCAAAGGGCGAAAACAACACTACAGAATCTTCAACAGAAATTTCTAAAGAAGAAAAGTAAACGCATGTACCAATCTATCGCAGAGATTCAGAGTGCCTTGCATTCTGGTAAGACGGCATTGGACCTCGTTGAGGAGCACCTGTCGCGCATCGAAGCACATCAACACCTCAATGCTTTTCTCGAAGTATTTGAAACATCTGCACGTGATCAAGCAATTGCCATTGATGCCAAAATAAAGGCCGGAACAGCAGGTAAGCTAGCAGGAGTAATTGTCGGCATCAAAGACAACATTTGCTATAAAAACCACCGCGTTTCTGCGTCCTCTAAAATTTTAGAGGGTTTTACTTCAATCTATACCTCAACCGTTCTTCAACGCTTGCTCGATCAAGATGCCATTGTCATTGGTCGCTTGAACTGTGACGAGTTTGCAATGGGGAGCTCCAATGAGAACTCTGCATTTGGTCCAGTTCAAAATAATTGGAAGGCCAATTATGTTCCCGGAGGTTCTTCGGGGGGTAGTGCGGTTGCTGTTGCGGCAAATCTGTGTACGGTTTCATTGGGTTCTGACACCGGTGGCTCGATTCGTCAGCCAGCGTCTTGGACAGGAACCTATGGTATTAAGCCTACCTACGGGCGCCTGAGTCGTTATGGCCTCATTGCTTATGCGTCTTCTTTTGATCAAATCGGTTTTTTCACCAATGAGCTCTCTGATACCAAATTATTAATTGAATTGACTGCAGGTCAAGACGAATTTGATGCTACAAGTTCAAGTACACCTTACACTACGCGTCAGGACTTACCAGCCAAACTTAAAATTGGCATCATTAAAGAATGCTTTTCACATCCTGGCCTTGACCCAGAAGTCAAAGCTAAACTCGACCAATGTGTAGCTGATTTAAAAGCTGCCGGACACGAACTCACAGAGGTAAGTTTCCCGTTTCTTGACTACATGGTCCCGACCTACTACGTACTCACTACTGCTGAAGCTTCTTCAAACTTAGCGCGTTTTGACGGTGTACATTATGGCTACAGAAGCCCAGATGCACAAGGTGTTGAAGCTACCTACGTAAAGTCTAGAACTGAAGGCTTTGGCCCTGAAGTGAAGCGACGCATCATGACCGGTACTTTTGTGTTGTCACATGGCTACTACGATGCTTACTACACCAAAGGTCAACAGGTGCGTAGAATTTTAAAGAACCGCACCAATGAATTGTTACAAAATTGTGACGTTTTGTTGTCGCCAACCACGCCTTCAACTGCTTTTGAAATGAATGCGGTCAAGGACCCTATTCAAATGTATTTGCAGGATATCTTTACGGTGCACGCTAACCTGACTGGCAACCCTGCGCTGAGCATGCCTTTTGGCTGGCATTCAAACGGTTTACCTTTTGGACTACAAATTATGGCCAAAGATTTTGAGGAAGATTATCTTTATCATGCGGCGTCTTTAATTCAAGAAGTACTATGATGAAGTGGGTGCAACTTTCCCTTCTTCTCCTTTTAACGGTGTTTGCATTTGCGCAAAAGCCAGCACACCTCGTGCGTCCTTCAGATACACTTGATCCAGATCCTTTTGTCAATACGGTTCAACAAAGTCTCAATTTATTTTATTCTGAGTACGCCAATTCTAATAATTACGAAGCGATCATAGCAGACCTCAATTACGCTCCTGGTCAAATCCCTACTTTTTCAGATTCTGTGATTTGTGAACGTTTATCCAAAATGAACGAACTCACACCTTTTCACTTAGACTGCAATGCGGCAACACTTTCTACCATAAAGTTTTTTGCAGCACAACGCCGCGGATTCATCCGAGTAGCACTAGGGCGTTCAGCACTCTATTTCGATTTATTCGAAGAAAAATTGACTGAATATGGTTTGCCACTTGAGTTGCGATATTTATCTGTGATTGAAAGTGGTTTGCGCCCGCAAGTAAAATCAAGAGCAGGGGCACTTGGTTTATGGCAGTTCATGTACAAAACAGGGCTTTATTTTGGCCTTGACGAAAACTCGTACATAGATGAGCGCATGGATCCTGAAAAGGCCACAGATGCAGCGTGTCGTTACCTTAAGCAACTTTATGGCATTTATGGCGACTGGAATTTAGCCTTGGCCGCATATAATGCTGGCCCAGGGAATGTGAATACAGCCATCCGAAGATCAGGCGGAAAAACAACCTATTGGGAGGTGCGTCCTTTCTTGCCGAAAGAGACACAAGGATACGTTCCAAACTTTATTGCTGCCGCTTACATGATGACCTACCATGCTGAATACAATATTATTCCGATGGAGGCAAAAATTCACAATGCGCAACTAGACACCATGTGTTTAAAGGGCGGGGTTCATATGCAAACCATTGCCAAACTCACTGATTGGGAACTCACTGAAATTCAAAGCCTGAACCCAGTTTATAAAACTACTTATATCCCGAAAATGACGCCTGCTCGTTGCGTTACCGGACCTCTTGACAAAATCGGGCTCTTAGTCAGTTTTGAAGATTCGCTGTATCTTCTAGAAGAAGCGATCTATCATCCAAAACCTGTGGTCGTTCCCCCACCCACCACCCCCCAAGACTCCACCCTCCGCGACACCACCTCCCGCGATTCCACCATTATCATTACCAGCACCACAGATACTTTAAGTACCCGAACTCCTGGCACGAACAATTTGCTTTATCACAAAGTTAAAACTGGTGAAAACTTGCGCCAGATTGCCTTAAGATACAATGTTTCTATTGAGCAATTAATGGAGTGGAACGGCTTGCGCACCACCAACATTTACGTAGGTCAAAAACTCAGCGTTTACTCGAGCCAGACAGTTGCTCCGGTTACACCGGCGCCCACAACTCCGCCACCGCCAGCCAAAAAGTACTACACAGTTCGCTCGGGCGATACCTTCGGAAAAATTGCACAGCGCAATAACCTCACCCAGGCCCAATTACAACGCCTCAACCCTGGTGTCAGAGTCAATAGCATTTCAGTGGGTCAAAGAATCCGGATTAAATAGTTTCCTATGAAACTATCAGGCGTCATTATCACTTACAACGAAGCCCGAAACATCAGGCGCTGCTTGCTTTCTTTGCAAGAAGTTTGCGATGAGATTCTCGTACTCGATTCCTTTTCAACCGATGAAACCCAAGCCATTTGCCAAGAATTTGGGGTGCGTTTTGAACAAAATCCGTTTGAAGGCCACATTCAGCAAAAAAATGAGGCGCTCAAACGCGCTACTCACGATTGGGTGCTCTCTCTAGATGCCGATGAAGCGCTTACCGATGAACTGAAAAAAAGCATACAAACACTTAAAGCGCAAAACCTTAAGCCTGGTATTTATGCCATGAATCGGCTCACAAACTATTGCGGTCAATGGATCCGTCATAGCGGTTGGTACCCCGACACAAAAGTGCGGTTGGTTTTTAAAGAACTGGCCAAGTGGGGAGGGCTCAACCCTCACGATCAACTATTACCACTTCAAGACCTCAAAGTGCAAAAGCTCACCGGAGATTTGCTGCATTATTCATACTACACCAAAGAAGACCATTTCAAGCAGATAGCTTACTTTTCAAAAATTGCTGCACAAGAGTTGTTTGTTCAAAAAAAGCATTGTAGCCTCTTGAAATTAGGTATTAAAGTAGCTGCTCAATTTGTTAAAAGTTACTTGATTAAACTTGGGTTTTTAGATGGTTTGGCAGGTTGGCATATCGCGACACGCAGTGCGTATGCTACGCATCAAAAGTATACGTTACTAAGAAAAATGTGGAAAGATGCCGCGGCCTAGTCTACAAAAAATCCTGATCTCCAGAACAGATGCCATTGGCGATGTCTGCCTAACGCTACCTGTTTGCATGGCGCTCAAAAAGCAATTCCCAGCAGCGCAACTTGTTTATTTGTGCCGAAAATATACAGCGCCTGTTGTTGCTTGTTTTGAGCCCATCGATGACCTATTACTTTTTGAAGACCTAGAGGCCTTATCCAAAGAGGAGCGTCAAGCAAAGCTCAAAGGCTTCTCGGCTGTCTTGCATTTATTCCCAAATAAAATTGTTGGGCAATGGTGTAAAGAAGCTCGTATTCCGTTAAGAGTCGGCACTGCACATCGCTTGCACCACTGGATGACTTGCAATTTGTTGCCCTGGTTTTCTAGAAAGCGCTCTGATTTGCATGAGGCTCAGCTCAATTTTTATTTGGCAAAAGCGATAGGCGTCAAGCAAATTCCAAGTTGGGAAGAAATACAGCCGGGTACTGCTTTTAGCGTGGAGCTCGATGCATTTCCATTAGATCTAAACGCAAATGCGCAGCAAAATAGAATTCTCATTCATCCGAAATCGAATGGGAGTGGGGTAGAATATCCCATGGAAAAATATGCAGCGCTCGCACTTATGTTAGCCGAAAAAGGCTATCAGATTTATTTTACAGGCACCCGTCAAGAAGGCGAGTTATTTGCAGCTCAAATTCCAAGGCATCCTTCTATTCAAAATGCCGCAGGTTTATGGACGCTGCAAGAATTTATTGCGGTTATTGCGCAATCAAAAGCGCTCATTGCTTGTTCTACTGGGCCGTATCATTTAGCGGGTTTGTGTCAAATTCAGGCTATTGGTTTATTTACAGAGCGCCGACCCATTCATCCAGGACGTTGGAAAGCCCTCGGGCCAAAATCTAAGGCACTCACAGAAATATTGGAATTAACTCCTCAACAAATTTGCGATGCCATTGAATAAAATCTTGTGGCGCAATATTTTACTTGGCTTGTTTGTCAGCATATTTAGTTTGGGCTTACTTGCACCTCAAGCTGCATTTGAATGGCCCACGCAAGAATGGCAACAGGCATTGGCGCATGGTTTATTAATTGGTCAGTTTTATTATTGGCTACACGAGCGCCCCAAACCATCTTTACAATTACTCCTTTTAACCCTGAGCGGGCTCTATTATTTGTTTTTGTACCAAGGGCTTTGGAACTATGTGTTTTTCTGGCTCATTTTATTGCTCCTGTTTTTACTTACCTTGACCTATGATCAATATTTAAAATGGCGAAGAATTCCGTATCTCAAGTCTTTGCTGATACCGGTATTGTGGTTCGCATTTTTAAACCTGATTCCAAGTATGGCTGAAAATAACGGCCGTTTGAACCCGGTTTTTTTACTGTTTTATTTTGCGTTAAGCCTACAGGCTGACCGAGAAGATTTACGGCAAGACCAAGGGAATTTTAAAACACTCGCAGCCCTAATTGGGCCTAAGAATACGGGGTATGTGGTCTTGTTCTTGCTTGCCTTGTGCGCGTACTTATTCTTTTTGCCTTTCGCTTTGATCATGATTCCGCTGGTGGTCATGAACCGAGAGCAATTCTTTCCAAAACGCAGCTTTGATAGTTTGCTTTTGTTGCTTGGGCTTTACTTTTTATTCCGTTAAGCGCAAGCTTTGTATCTTTGTGCTCTCTACAAGAAAGCATGGACTACCAATTTAACCACATTGAAGCCAAATGGCGCCAAATTTGGCAAGAGCGCCAAACTTATAAAATCACCGAAGACGGCAGCAAGCCAAAGTACTATGTACTTGACATGTTTCCGTATCCTTCTGGGGCAGGCTTGCATGTGGGGCATCCACTGGGTTATATTGCTTCCGATATTTATGCGCGCTATAAACGCTTGCAAGGCTTCAACGTGTTGCACCCAATGGGTTATGACTCTTTTGGTTTGCCTGCAGAACAATATGCTATTCAGACAGGGCAGCACCCTGCAATCACCACCAAAGAAAATATTGCGCGCTATCGCCAACAGTTAGACCTCATGGGGTTCAGTTATGATTGGTCCAGAGAAGTTCGTACTTCAGAGCCCAATTATTACAAATGGACACAATGGATTTTCAAACAACTGTTCGATGCTTACTATGATCTCAAAAGCAACAAAGCTGAGCACATTTCTCAGTTAATTGCTGCATTTGAACAAGCCGGGAATCAACATATTGAAGCGGTAACAGATTGTACAGAAGAATTTGATGCCGCTACTTGGAATGCCAAAGACGCCCAAGCAAAAGAAGCAATCTTACAACAATACCGTTTGGCTTACTTAGCCGAAAGTTGGGTCAATTGGTGCCCGGCGCTGGGTACGGTTTTGGCCAACGATGAAATTGTCAACGGTGTTTCAGAGCGTGGCGGACATCCTGTAGAACAAAAACGCATGATGCAGTGGTCTATGCGCATTAAAGCATATGCTGATCGCCTTTTAGAAGGCTTAGACCGCATTGATTGGACCGACGCGCTTAAAGAACAACAGCGCAACTGGATCGGGAAGTCAAAGGGTGCGAGCGTGCGTTTTCAAGTAAAAGATCACGATACTGAAATAGAAGTCTTTACCACGCGCCCTGACACGATCTTTGGTGTGAGTTTCATGGTATTGGCACCCGAGCATCCGTTAGTGCCGCAAATCACAGCTGAGGGCCACGCTGAGGCCGTTAAACAGTATCAGCAAGAAGCAGCTCTTAAAACAGAGCGCGATCGCCAGGCCGATGTCAAAAACATCAGTGGCCAGTTTACGGGCGCCTTTGCCGTGCATCCGTTTACTGGGGCAGCGATTCCAATCTGGATCGGCGATTACGTTTTGGCTTCCTACGGAACAGGCGCCGTTATGGCAGTGCCATGTGGTGACCAACGCGACTACGACTTCGCTAAGCACTTTGACTTAGCCATCCCAAATATTTTTAAAGATCAAGATATCAGTGAAGCCGCCTATGCTGAAAAAGATGCCTTGATTGCCAATTCTGATTTTCTCGATGGCCTGCCCGCTAAAAAAGCCATGGAAACAGCTATTGCTGAAATCGAAAAAAGAGGCCTTGGCTTCGGAAAAACAAACTTCCGCCTGCGCGATGCAGTCTTTTCCAGACAGCGTTATTGGGGTGAACCTTTCCCGGTTTATTACCAAGATGGTCTGCCTCATTTGGTTCCGGACGAGCAATTGCCCGTAACGCTCCCTGAAGTAGATAAATATTTACCCACTGAAGATGGCGAACCGCCACTGGCGCGTGCAACAAAAGATGCGTGGTCATGTCAATTAGGCGAGCGCATGGAATTCAACACCATGCCAGGTTGGGCCGGAAGCAGCTGGTATTTCTTGCGCTACATGGACCCTCAAAACGACGACTTTTTTGTGAGTCCGGAAAAAGTAGCTTATTGGCAAAATGTCGATTTATACATCGGTGGTTCAGAGCATGCTACTGGGCACTTGCTTTATTCCCGCTTCTGGACGAAGTTCTTGCATGATCTCGGTTATTTGCCTTTTGACGAACCTTTCGCCAAACTCATAAACCAAGGCATGATCTTGGGTAAAAGTGCCATTGCCTACATCGGCCCTGATCAAAAAATGTATTCTTATGATTGTTTGCCACAAGACCAAAATGGCTTCCGCGAAGTCAGGATCCTCATCGACCTGATCAATGACGACGAAAGCATCCAATTGGAAGCTTTACAGCAATGGCAACCACAATATGAAAATCTAGAATTCGTCAAAAATGATGCTGGTAAAGTCATCGTTAAACGCGAAGTAGATAAAATGTCGAAGCGTTGGTACAACGTCGTTACGCCAGATGACCTCTGCGAGCGTTATGGTGCCGATACCCTGCGAATGTATGAAATGTTCTTGGGCCCACTCGAACAGAGCAAACCATGGGATACCAAAGGCATTACAGGCGTACACGGTTTCTTGAAAAAATACTGGCGTTTATTCCACCAGAATGGCACTTTTGAAGTAAACGAAGGCGAAGCGAGCCCTGCGGCACTCAAAACCTTACACAAAACCATCAAGAAGCTCCGCGATGACCTCGAGCGCTTTTCGTTCAATACGGGTGTTTCAAGTTTCATGATTTGTGTCAACGAACTCACCGATCAGAAATGCAATAACCGCCATATCTTGGAGCAGCTCACCATACTAATGGCTCCTTATGCACCACATATTTGCGAAGAAATTTGGTCTCAATTGCAGCCGCAAAGCCCAACTATCTTCAATGAAAGCTACCCAGAACTCAACGAAGCTTACTTGACAGAATCAAGTTTCTCGTATCCGGTTTCTTTCAATGGCAAGATGCGCATGAAGGTAGAATTACCTTTGAACTTGAGCCCTGCTGAAATTGAAGCGGCTGTGATGGCCTTACCTGATGCACAAAAATGGCTCGAAGGCAAAACGCCTAAGAAGGTAATCATTGTTCCTGGAAAGATTGTGAATATTGTTCTTTAGGGTCAGACCTTACTTGAACAAAGAAAGCAAACTTGCTGCGTTTTTGACTTCAGTAATGAGTCCTTTGAGCGCTTCAGCATGCACATGAATTTGCGCACCACCCGCCATAAATTCAACACCAGGTGCATCGGCTTGCAGTTGCTTAAAGTAATTTGTAATAAAGCTTTGATCTACGGCAGTTAGCCAACTACTGAGCACAACGGTTGGTTTGAGTCTTTGAATGCAGTCCACCAAAGAATCGTAAGGTAAACTTTGCCCTAGGTAGTAAGTATAATAACCCTTGCTTCTCAATAAATATTGGTAGAACAGCAGCCCAATTTCATGCCAGTCATGTTCTGGCAAAAAGAGCAATGCCGACTGCGCGCCTTTATCCGGGATTCCTAACTTATCAATTTCAGTAATGACTTTCTGACGGATGAGGTTTGAAATAAAATGTTCCTGAGCCGCTGAAATGCTATTTACCAACCACATCACGCCAATTCTGTCAAGGAATGGAATCAGGTGTTCTGAAAAAGTATTTTCGAGGCCTTTTTGATGGATGAGGTCGTTGAGTGTATTTCTAAAAAGTTGTTCGTCGAGTTCGAGTAAAGCCAAAATCAGCTTTTCTTCTGCGTTGTCGATGGCAGGGCTAAGACGGATATCTGTGACCAATGCGTGGATGGCACTGGTTTCCATGGTGGCTATTTTTGAAATTTTAACCCCATTTTTATTTAATAAACTAACATTCAAAAGAAAAGATAAATCGGCATCAGAATAGGTTCTGATTTGCGTGTCGGTTCTTTCCGGAATGAGCATGCCATAGCGCTTTTCCCAGATGCGAATCGTGTGGGCTTTGATGCCCGTAAGTATTTCTATATCTTTTATTTTATATTCTGCCATTGCGATGAGAGTTACTGCAAAACAACAGAGATTAAAGTTTGTTCAAAATGGGCAAAAATAAAAGTTTCAAATAACTTTGCAATATGCAAATCAAAACCGCAGAGTTCAGCATCTCTAATACCGAAGTTTCTAAATGCCCCACAGATGGCAAACCCGAATTTGCCTTTATCGGCCGCTCAAACGTCGGGAAGTCTTCACTGATTAATATGCTGACTTCTAAAAAAGGCCTCGCCAAAACATCCGGCACACCCGGGAAAACACAGCTCATCAATCATTTTCTGATCAATGAACAATGGTATATTGTCGATTTGCCGGGCTATGGCTATGCCAAAGTAAGCCGTTCACAACGCAGTTCTTTTGAACGTTTCATCTCTGACTACCTCACTAAAAGAGAAACGCTCATGAATATTTTTGTGCTTTTAGATGCACGTCTAGAGCCCCAAAAAATTGACCTCGAATTCATGAATTGGTGCGGAGAAAAAGGCTTGCCATTTTCCATGGTTTTTACCAAGATTGATAAGCTCTCAAGCACAGCTTTGCAAAAGAACTTGGCCAAGTACAAAAAGGAAATGCTCAAATATTGGGAAGAACTCCCGCCTGTATTTACCAGTTCGAGTGATTCAGGCTTCGGAAAAGAGCCGCTTTTGAACTACATCGAGCAAATTTTAGCCTGAGCCAATTCCTTTTGAATTTTCCTTCTGAATTCCTTATTTTTGCCACAAAAAGATAACAAAAATGGGAAGAGCGTTTGAATACCGTAGAGCAGCAAAAGAAAAGCGTTGGGACAAAATGTCCAAAATGTTTCCAAAATTAGGTAAAGCCATCACTATGGCTGCCAAAGAAGGCGGCATGGACCCAGCAACCAATGCCAAGCTCAGAACTGCTATTCAAAACGCGAAGTCTGAAAACATGCCCAAGGACAACATTGAGTCCGCAATCAAAAGGGCGGCCCAAAAAGATATCGCCTCTTTCACCGAAGTAAATTACGAAGGAAAAGGGCCGCATGGTGTTTTGGTTTATGTCGAATGTGCCACAGACAACCCAACGCGTACTGTTGCCAACGTTAAATCATACTTTAACAAAGCTGGTGGGGCAGTAGTGCCAAATGGTTCTATGGAATTCATGTTTGCCAGAAAGAGTGTTTTTGAAATCGCCAAAACACCCGAAATGGATCCCGAAATGCTCGAATTAGAACTCATCGATGCCGGTTGTGAAGAAATCGAAGTAGAGGAGGAGCAAATTGTTGTTTACGGCGACTACACAGCCTTTGGAACGATTGCGAAAGCATTAGAAGACATGCAAATTGAAGTTCAGAAATCGAGCCTGAAGCGCATCCCAACGAGCCCGGTAGAATTCTCTGAAGAACAACTCGTAGACATCGAGAAAATGCTCGATAAAATTGAAGACGACGACGACATTCAGCAAGTCTTTACCAATATTGCCTAATTTGCACACTAAAAACGCAGTTTTTGCGTTATAACCCTCTTTTTGCATTCATGCGTACAAGCCTAAATATTTTCCTGACCTCAATGCTGCTTTTGCTGTCATGGGCTTGTTCTACAGAAAACAATACGCCGCTCAATCGTTTTTATCACCAAACGACAGCCAAATACAATGGCCATTTCAATGCCAAAGAATTGATGCGTGTTTCGCTCAAGACCTATCACGATAGTCGCAAAGAGGATTTTTACACCATACTTCCCATCTTTCCTGTTCCTTCAGAAAAAGATGTCAAAGGCATGTTGCCTGCAATAGACACTGCCGTCATGAAGTGCTCTAAAGTGATCCTCAATCACAGCATGCCAACAGCTGAAAACATGTTTTATAAGTCTGTTGAGTACAACAAATGGATTGACGAAAACTGGTTAACTGTCGGAGAAGCCTTTTTTTATCGCCGTGACTACCAAAAAGCACTAGACAATTTTGAGTTTGTCAAGCGCTTTTTTGAAAAGGACCCCAGCACTTATGTCGCAAGCTTATGGATTGCGCGTATTTACATTGAACAGCGTAAATATGCCGATGCCAAACTCATTCTTGATGCACTCAATGAGCGCGCAGAATTGCAAAAAGACAAGAAAATCAAAGACTACATCCCATTTATTAAAGAAAAAAATCCGGAGGCTGGCCCCCAGATGTCCCGGAAATTGCAATACGAAATACACCGCACTTTTGCAGATTTAGCTTTGCGCCGCCGTGAATACGACCTCGCTATAGAAGGTCTCAAATTGGCAATAGACAAATGCCCAAATGCCAAAGAAAAAGCCAGGCTCAATTATATTTTGGCTCAAATTTACCAGCAACAAAACCTCATGCCAGAAGCCACTCAGCGCTATGGCAAGGCTTACAAAGCAGCAGCCTCTCCAGATATTGCTTTCAATGCGCGTCTGAATAGGGCTATTTCTAGCGGAGACCAAAGGCTCATGTCTGATCTTCAAAAAATGCTCAAAGATGCCAAAAACGCTACTTTCAAAGACCAGATTTACTACGCAATGGCCCTCATGGAACTCAATAAGGGCAACAAAGAACTAGCCAAATCACACCTGACTTCATCGGCATTTTATTCCAACAACAATAAGCGTCAGCGTGCACAATCCTATGAAAAATTAGGCGATATTTCTTTTGCTGACAAAAACTATGTCTACGCTCAAAAATACTATGACTCTAGTTCAAGGTTCATCACCGACGATTACCCGAACGGTGAACAAATCAAAAGCAAAGCGAGCAAATTAGCAGACCTCGTTAAAGCCATAGAAACAGCTCAGTTTGAAGATTCTGTGCAGCGTATTGCAGCGTTGTCTGAAAAAGACCGCGAAGATTTTCTGAAAGAAACTTTAAAGCAAATTAAAAGAGAAGAACAGCGTCGCAAAGAATTAGAAGCTGCTAAATTACTTGCACTGCAGCAAAGCCAAACGACCGCCACTACCGGTAACGCCAATAAGTTCATTTTCAATAACCCGAAATTGCGCGAAGATGGCTACAACGAGTTCCGCAAAAATTGGGGCGTCCGTGAAAACACCGATGACTGGCGCCGTAGTGAACGCATCATTCTAAATGCCAACATTGACCCACTTAGCCAAGACTCTACGCAACAAGCTGCAGGAGGCGCGCCAAAACAAGATACGCTCAGTATCGAAACACTTTTGGCAAATATTCCGCTCACACCTGAAGCACTCAAAAGTTCTCAAGAACGTTTGTTAGATGCACTTTATACTTCTGGGGTTCTCTACAAAGAGATCCTCAATGAAAGTGAATTAGCAGCTGCACAATTTTTAGCGATCCTAGAAATGAATCTCAATCACCCGACTGATTTATCTGCAGCCTTCCAACTGTACAAAATTTACGAAAACGGACCTGAAGCGGCCCAATATAAAGCCTACATCCTCAAAAAATATCCGAGTTCTGATGCCGCAAACTTTTTCCGCGATCCAGATTTCTACGTGAAGCAAAAACTAAGTGCCCAAAAAGATCAGGCAGCGTATCTCGCATTACTTGAAAAATATGAGCAGGCCTATTACACGCAAGTTTTGAGTGCCACACAACCAATTGTCGACAACGACCCATCTAATGCTTACCGTGCTGAATACCTCTTATTAAATGCATTGGCCTTTGGGCAGCTCAATGAAAATAAACAATTATTGGTACCAAAATTACAGCGCATCATCGACGAAAAACCTAAGTCAGACCAAGCTGTACGCGCACAAGAAATGATTCAAACGATTCAAAAAGGGGTTTCGAAATTTGAAGTGGGCACCAAAAAAGAGTCTTCTATTTATTCAACGGATATCAGCGGCACTCAGTTTGTAATTGTCTTGCTCGATGAAGATGAAGAGGCAGATGATCTCAGAACCGCTGTTGCCAACTTCTCTACCAAGGCCTACAAAACAGGCAAAGTGAAAGTTTCGGTTAAAACCACGGTGGCTGAAAATAATTTTGTGCTTGTTGCAGACTTCCCGTCGGCCAAGATTGCCTGGGACTACCTGAACGCCTACAAGGCCGGTTTCGAGTATCTCGATGACTATCAAAACAATAAAATTTACATAATCAGTCAAGAAAATTTGAAAAAGTTGATAGAAAGCTCGAAATTTGATGATTATAAAGCATTTTTCATCGATAATTACTAAGCTCTTATGCTAAGAAAAGACATTTTCGGGGGTTCTAGCCAGGTTGATCACGCAGACCGTCTCAACAAAATTGTAGCCGGAACAGAAATCAACGGTGACCTCACCTCAGATTCAAATATTCATCTCGAAGGCGAAGTAAATGGCAACGTTTCTTGTGCTGGCCGTGTAGTGATTGGTAGTTCAGGTAAAATCAATGGTAACCTTGTTTGTGTGCATGCGGAAATCGAAGGCGCCATGGAAGGTCAACTAATGGTTGAAAATCTGCTTGTATTGCGTTCGACTGCCCGTATCAAAGGCGATATTCAAACCATGAAGTTGCACATCGAAGAAGGTGCATTCTTTGAAGGTGCTTGTGTCATGCGTGCAGGGGTAAGCGCTCCAAAGCTTGATTCCGAGCCTGCTTTCGACGAATAATCTTGGCTTCTTCCTCCAATCCTTATCTCCGATTAAGTGCAGCAGCAATTCAAATGGCCGCTGTCATCGGTGGTTTTTCGTGGTTGGGTTCTTTCCTTGATTCAAAATACCATACTGCTCATTCACTCTGGACGATCGTCCTTGGCTTACTCGGTGTAGGAATTGGCTTATATCTCGTGATAAAAGAAGTGCTTGCCATTTCAAAAGAAAAATAACTTGAAAAAGCGTATCACTTTGGTGTCTTATCTTTTGAGCATGCTCGCTATACACGGCGCATTTGCTATTTTGGCTTTGCTCGAGATATTTAAAATCAGTTCAAACCATTTGTTGTTAGCCCAGCTCAGTTCGTTCTTCATCATTTTAGTTTCGGCGGCCATTCTTTTTTTGAAAAACACAGGCGACCAAAGCGCATTTACTTTTCGCTTGTTGATCCTCATGACCACCCAAATGTTGGGCTATTTATCGATTCTTTTGGCTTTTATTTATACCAATCAGGCCGCCCAATTTGTGTTTTACATGCTGGGTTTGGCACTGTCGGTCTTAGTGATTCAAACGAGTTACTTAGTGCGTAGGCTCAAATGAGTTCAGAAACTTATAAAAGAGCGTCGCTAAATCTTCGAATTCGGCAAAACTTAGCGCCTCATATTTATCATGGATGTCATGATAATTTTTGTTGGGCCCCATGGTATAAACAAAAAATGCAGGCACTCCTTTTTCCGTAAAGAAATAATGATCTGAATTGGCTGCCGGGCCCCTTGATTTAACTTGAGTTAGGTAGGATCCTTCTAGATTGAGTTCTTTCAAGCTGTCAAATTCAGGTTTAAATAGCGTGGCATTCACCACTGTTATCCCTTCTTCTCCGCTTCCCATGATATCGGTATTCAGTAAAAAGCGAATATCCTTAAGCGGAATAATTGGGTGGGCTACGAAATATTCAGAGCCTAATAAACCAGCTTCTTCACCACTGAAGGCAATAAATACATAATTGAAATTCGGGTTGCGTTCTTTGGCGAGTTGTTGCGCAAGGTAAAGTAGCATCCCAACTCCAGAAGCGTTGTCATTTGCCCCTGGAAAATAGGTGTTTTGCCCCATCATTCCCAAATGATCGTAGTGGGCAGTGAGCACAATGTAAGGTTTGTTCTTGGCTTTTTGAGCAGCGGGCAAATAGGCGAGTACATTCGAACTTTTATAAGCCGGATAAAAAACGCTTTCCAAGTGAATATTGGCCGAGCTAGGTTGTGAAACAAACTTATCTGCTTTGGCAATAAATGCTGGGTAGGGTAGCACCGTCTGACTCACAGACCACGTGAGTTTATATGTCGTGATTTCAAGGACAGCTGCAAATTGTTGTAATTCTTTAAGGCGTGCTTGCAGGACTTTATTGGTATCTCCACCAAAACCAGAAGTTTTAACCACCAACATGCGATCCTTAGGACAGGGCCTAAAGGCATTTACGTTGCGATACAGCGACTTTATATTACAATAGACCAAAGTATATTGCTGAGGTGCTTGAACGCCCGCAGAAGCAGGGTCAACCAGGTAGTCAATGCCAGGCTGCAAAGTGTCATTCCCTACTATGAACTGACACGCCCCCGGAAAGGACTGAACAGGAAAACTAAAATTTTGAAAATAGTTGTTGCGCTTAAGCGCTTGCAAGCCAATTTTTTGAAATTCTTGGGCAATAAATGTTGCTGCCTTTTCGCAGCCTTGATTGACATAGCCGCGCCCAGCATAGGTCGGCGAACAAAGTGTAGAAATGGCTTCCTGATAAGGATAAGTTTGGGAGAACCCAAAACTAATGAAGCCACAAAAGAGAAGGCTAAGCGCCAGCCGCATGACGTCTGCAGATTTTGTAAAGGAAATCTTCAACGATTTCTGATTCGGTGTCCCAGTTAAAAGTTTGCGACAATTCAGCAAGCATGTTGCGTGCTGCATCCATGTTGGCCAATTGATCAAGTTGCTTCACAGAGCTAGAGAAATCATCAGAAGACCCATCGAAAAGCTCGTTGATGAATTGTAATTTTTCGTTTAGCGTAAAGGCACCGGCTAATGTTTCTAATGGGAAAATACTGCGGTTGTCTCTGATATTTGCCTCCATTTCTGCCATCCAAATAGGTTGATCAGCTGAAAATTGAGGTTCGTAATTGGTTTGTGGAACTTCAATAGGTGTCTCTTCGATGAACGGTTCAGGGTTTATATTTTGTGCTTCTTCGTCCTCTTCGAGAATTTCCGAAGTATTAAATTCTGTGGCATCAACAAGTTCATCGCTTAATGAAGACTCATCTTGGTCAAGGAAAGACCCTTCCTCTTCCTGCTCCTCTTCCTCTTCAAGTTCATCAACTGAAGCGAAGCTATTTTCGGTTGTTTCTTCTTCTTCCTGCTCTTCCTCAACTTCAGGTTCATCAACTGAAGCGAAGCTATTTTCGATTACTTCTTCCAAGATTTCATTTTTGAAACCTAATTCTTCCTCAACTTCCTCCTCAAGCGGATAGCTTACTTTTTCTTCTTCAATGATTGGATCTTCATTGGCGAAAGTCACTTCAAACTCGGGTTCTGAGCCAAGATCAATTGCCCCGAATAAATCGATAGGAGTTTCGATTTCAGGCTGTCTGATACTTGCAGAAACAACGGGTGCAGAAACACCAAGTACGTTGGTTT
>JBEBBE010000047.1:0-8080 GCA_041158525.1 Bacteroidota bacterium
ACACTTGCTTGGGGTGCTGACGTTTCAGAAAGTGGCTTCAGTTTTAAAAATGGTTTGGCCATCGTTCCGGCTGACCCAATGATGATTGAAGTAGTTGGCAAAGACGACAAGCGTTTCAATGACGCGGGTGCAGAACGCAAATCGAATGCTTTTCTTGAACCGATGAAAGAATTGGTAATCACTCCAGAGCTTCGTCAGAAAGGCTATGACAACAAAACAACCACAGATGACCACGGTATGCACATTGTTGGCCTTTACCAAGATCAAAATGGCACACGTTATTTCCTCGTGAAAAACTCTTGGGGAACCAATAACTTGCCAAAAGGTTATTTGTATGTTTCTGAAAATTATTTCCGCTACAAGACCATTAATATTTACTTACATAAAGACGGTATTCCAAGTTCAGTTAAAGCAAAAATCAAGCTCTAATTAAATTTAAGTTACTGATTAACAGGTGGAAAAGTGTTCAAAGTGTCATTTGAACACTTTTTCTTTTTTATTGTTATTTTTGTATCAAATACAATAATTAAACTATGAAAGTCGTCGGTGTAAATGGATTCGGTAGAATTGGGCGTTGTTTCACAAGAATCGCCTTATTAGATCCTCAAGTTGAAGTAGCATTAGTCAATGATCTCGCAGATATACAAACACTTGCTCATCTGCTCAAGTATGATAGCATCCACGGGCCATTTAGCCTCGAATTCCAAATTGAAGGCAATAGTTTGATTTTTGAAAACGGCAAGAAAATCACTTTTATTAGCGAAAGAGACCCAGAGCAAATCAATTGGGCGGCTTATGCTGTTGATGTCGTAGTTGAATCGACAGGATTATTCCTGACGCGCGAGGCAGCCTCGAAGCACCTCAAAGGAGGCGCGAAGCATGTTGTCATTAGTGCACCAGCCAATGACGAAGATATTCCGTCTGTTGTACTCGGTGTCAACGACGATCAAATTGATTGGACCGAAACGGTGATTTCCAATGCCTCATGTACGACTAACAATGCAGCGCCAATGGTAAAGGTCCTCAAAGACCTTTTTGATATCCAAGTGGCCTACATTTCAACAGTACACAGCTACACCTCTGACCAACGTCTACACGATGCGCCACACAAAGATTTGCGACGCGCCAGAGCGGCCGCAAATTCAATCATCCCGACTTCAACAGGTGCGGCTAAAGCCATCACACGTATTTTCCCTGAATTGAAAGGTAAAATTACTGGCGGAAGTTTCCGCGTGCCTGTTTCTGACGGTTCGGTGACTGAAATGACGCTTGTTACCAGTCAAGAGATTACCGTAGAGCAAATCAATGCAGCCATGAAAGCTGCAGCAGCTGGGCCTTTAAAAGGCATCATGAAATACACTGAAGATCCGATTGTGTCGGTTGATGTAATTGGCAACCCGCACAGTGTGGTTTTTGATGCGCAACTCACGACCGTATTCAATGGCCTCATTAAAGTGGCAGGTTGGTATGATAACGAAGCGGGTTACTCGAATCGTTTGGTAGAAGTAGTCAAAAGGTTCTAAGCTTCAATTGCCTGAACGCCTGGCAAAACTTTTCCTTCAAAATATTCTAAAAGCGCACCACCACCGGTACTCACGTAGCTTACTTGGTCTTGTAATCCAAATTTTTGTACGGCTGCAGCGCTGTCACCGCCTCCAATGAGGCTAAATGCGCCATTTTTTGTAGCGGCTGCAACAGCTAAAGCTACGGCTTTGGTGCCTTGCTCGAAGGCAGCCATTTCAAAAACACCCATAGGGCCGTTCCAGAGAATGGTTTGGCTGTTTTCCAAAACGGCACTGAAGTCTTTAATGGCGTCAGGCCCAATATCAAGACCCATCCAAGCGCCGGAAATGGCACCAGAAGGCGCTGTTTGTGTATGGGCATCAGCGGCAAAACGATCTGCAATGATGGCATCTGTTGGTAAATGAATTTGGACGCCTTTTTCTTTGGCAGCAGCCAAAATTTCTTTACAAGTTTCAAGGCGCTCTTCTTCGCATAAAGAAGCCCCAATTTCGCCACCTAGGGCTTTGAAGAAGGTATAAGCCATGCCACCCCCAATAATGATGTGGTCTGCCAAGTTCAGTAAGTTTTGAACGATCAGTACCTTATCTGAAACTTTGGCCCCGCCGACAATGGCAGTAAAAGGTCTTTTTGCTTCGTGTAATACTTTTCGAGCATTAGCAAGTTCGCCTTCCATGAGTAAGCCCATCATTTTATCGTGAGGAAAGAAGCTTGCAATTTGTGTGGTACTTGCGTGTGCACGGTGTGCAGCTCCAAAAGCATCATTGACATAGCAATCGCCATGTTGCGCTAATTTTTTAGCAAATTCAAGATCGCCTGCGGTTTCTTCTTTGTAAAAACGCACATTTTCTAATAAAAGCACTTGCCCAGGTTGGAGGGCTGCACTTTTGCTAAAAGCCGCTTCACTGATACAATCGTCTGCGAAATCAACATTGGTTCCGAGTACTTCACTCACTTTTGCACAAATTTGTTCTAAAGAAAATACAGCTTCGGGCCCGTTTTTAGGACGTCCAAAGTGTGAAAGGAGCACAATGCTTCCGCCATTTTCAAGAATGTGCTTCAAAGTTGGAAGCGCTGCTCTGATGCGCTTGTCATCTGAAACTGCACCTGTGTTTTTATCGAGCGGTACATTGAAGTCAACGCGAACAATGGCGCGTTTATTTTGGAACGAATAAGCTTGAAAAGTTTGCATATAGGGGTGTTGTTGATTGATTTATTTTCTGTGAAAAAGGCTACCGTTGGCTTGTGCGCTTGGCATAATGGTAATATCAGCGATACTGACATGGTCTGGGCGGCTTAAAATGAAGCTGACTGTTTGAGCAATATCTTTGGCCTGCAGCGGGTCAAAACCGTCGTAGACTTGTGTAGCGGTTTGGGCATCGCCTTTGAAGCGCACCAAAGAGAATTCTGTTTCGGCAGCTCCTGGCGCAATGTTACAAACCTTGATTTGCTTGCTAAGGAGGTCGATGCGGAGCGCTTTTGAAATGGCGTCTACGGCGTGTTTGCTCGCGCAATAAACATTGCCACCCGCATACACCTCTTTGCCTGCAATTGACGATAAATTGATGAGGTGGCTAAACGGATGTTTTTCAAGTAAAGGAATGACAGCGTGGCTCATGTACAGCAAGCCTTTAACATTGGTATCGAGCATGCGGTTCCAGTCATCGGAGAGGCCTTGGTCTAGTGGGCCGCGCCCTACGGCTAAACCTGCATTATTGATCAAGACATGTATGTTGTCTGCGATGTGTGCTGGCAGCGCAGCAATGGCAGCATTGACAGCTTGTTCGTCTCGAACATCGAGCGTTGCGGTGTAGACTTCTGTTTGCGTTAATGCTGCTTTCAGGGCCGTTAAGCGGTCGGTTCTTCTGGCAAATAAAACCAAGCCGTAGCCCATGTTTTGAAGTTCGAAAGCAATGGCTTGTCCAAATCCGGAACTAGCACCCGTTATGATCGCATATTTCATACTGCAAAATTGACAAAAAAAACGCAGTTGCTTGTCAAAATGTCAGCATTTTAAGCTTGGCATTTTTATTGTCGAAGAGCAGCAAAACATATAAAAAATGAAAACAGGTCAAATACATGTTCAAACGGAAAACATCTTTCCGATCATCAAAAAATTCCTTTACTCGGATCACGAAATTTTCCTTCGTGAATTAGTGTCGAATGCAGTTGATGCGAGCCAAAAGCTCAATGTTTTGGCTAAAAATGGCGAATTCAAAGGAGAATTGGGCGAGCTAAAGGTGGAGGTTTTACTTGATAAAGAAGCCAAAACGCTCACCATCCGCGACAACGGTATCGGTATGACAGCCGAAGAGATTGACAAATACATCAATCAAATTGCTTTTTCAGGAGCCGAAGAATTCGTTGAAAAATACAAAGGCAAAGAAGGCGCAGAGCAAATCATTGGCCATTTCGGTCTTGGTTTTTATTCGGCATTTATGGTGGCTGAGAGGGTGCAAATTAAAACACTTGCTCGTTACGAAGGCGCACAAGCTGTCCAGTGGGAGTCCAATGGCTCGCCAGAATTTACGCTCACCGAAATTGAAAAAGAACAGCGCGGCACCGACATCGTACTTTATATTACTGAAGAATCTATTGAGTTTTTAGAAAAACAGCGCATCCAAGGCATCCTCGACAAATATTGCAAGTTCTTGCCAATACCTGTCTTTTTTGGAACCAAAACAGAGTACATCGACTCTCCTGAAGGAGAAAAGGACGACAAAGGCAATATCAAAAGAGTCGCTATTGAAGTGCCAAATCAGGTCAATAATCCGAGCCCGGCCTGGACAAAAGCGCCCGTTGATCTCAAGCAAGAAGACTACGACCAATTCTACCGTGAGTTATACCCCATGACTTTCGAGCAGCCGCTCTTTCATATCCACCTCAATGTCGATTATCCGTTCAACCTCACCGGTATTCTCTATTTCCCGAAAATCAAAGAAAACGTCGAGGTTCAGCGCAACAAGATCAACCTCTACAGCAATCAGGTTTTCATTACAGATAGTGTCGCTGAAATTGTCCCTGAATTCTTAACGCTACTTCATGGTGTTATTGATTCTCCGGATATTCCACTCAATGTATCGCGCTCTTATTTACAGGCTGACGGCAATGTCAAGAAAATTTCGGCACACATCACCAAAAAAGTTGCCGATAAATTGGCCGAGATGTTCAAGAAAGACCGCTCAGATTTTGAAGCCAAATGGCCAGATCTACAGGTGTTTGTTCAGTACGGAATGCTTTCTGAAGAGAAATTTGCCGAAAAAGCCAAAGACTTCAGTTTGTTCAAAACCACCGACGACAAATGCTACACGATCAACGAATACATCGATGAAGTAAAAGCATTGCAAACCAACAAAGACAACAAAACCATCTTGTTGTATACTAATGACGCTGAAGAGCAATATGCTTTTGTCAAAAAAGCCAAAGACCGCGGTTATAGCGTGCTTGTTTTAGATGGTCCGCTTGCACCGCACTGGATTTCTAAACTTGAGCAAAGCCACGAAAACATCAGTTTTGCACGCGTCGATGCAGATAGCCTTGACAAACTCATTCAAAAAACAGAAGAACTACCTTCTAAATTGAGCAAAGACGAAGAAGAAAAGCTCAAGCCAGTTTTTGAAGGGCAAGTCAACAAAGAGAAATTTACGGTTCAGTTTGAAAGCATGTCCGAACAAGAAGCGCCAATTATCATTACCCAGCCAGAGTTCATCCGTCGCATGATGGAACAGCAAAAATTGGGCGGCGGTGGCGGCTTCTATGGCGCATTTCCTGAAATGTTCAACCTCACGGTCAATGCCAATCATCCAACAATCGGTAAATTATTACAGCAAGAATCAACTGCTCAAGAACAAAGCGTGAAACAACTCGTTGACCTCGCTATGTTGGCGCAAGGCCTTTTAAAAGGTGCTGCACTAGATGCCTTCATTCAGCGAAACATCGAACATATTGCTTAATTGTGTAGCTTTGAACACGCTTTAAATATCAGATTTTGTACAAATGGATTTTGGGCATCGGCGCCCTTATTTTAACTCGCAAGATTGGCTTAGCTATTTTAGGTTTTGCCATTGGTTCACTTATAGATCAATACCAGCAAGGAGCTAAAGGAGCTCAGTCTAGCCAGCAGGGTTATGCCCAAGATCCATTTGAATTCTACCGCAGACAAAGTTCTAAATACGATTTGCCAACCATGCTCATGGCGCTTTCTGCAGCAGTCATGAAGGCCGATGGCAAAGTACTTCGCATCGAACTCGATTACGTCAAAAGCTTTTTCTCGGCCCAGTTTGGTCGTCAGTTTAATGCCACGCATTTACAAACGCTCAAGCAATTCCTCGACTCCCCGAGCATCCCTTTGCAAGATATCTGCCACGATATCCGCAACCGCATGACTCCAGAGGTGCGCACCCAGTTGGTGCATTATCTTTTTGGCATTGCAAAAGCAGATGGAGATGTCGGAACGGCAGAGCTCAATGTCATTTCTCGCATCGCCACTATGTTAGGTATTCCGGCAGTCGAGTTTGAGAGTTTGCGCAATATGTTCTACCGCAACGTTGACTCCGACTACAAAATCCTTGGAATTGAAGAAAGTGCCACCGACGACGAAGTCAAGAAAGCGTATCGCAAAATGGCCGTGGCACATCACCCAGATAAGGTGGCGCACATGGGCGAAGAATATTTAAAGGGCGCACAAGAAAAATTCCAGCGCATCCAAGATGCGTATGAAGCCATCAAAAAACGTCGCGGATTCAAATAAGCCATGAAATACACCGAAGCATTTGCCGAATTACAGCGTTTGGTCCGCGAAATGGAAAGCGGTCAGATTGAAGTAGACCAATTGGGCGCTCAAGTCAAAAGAGCGACTGAATTAGTGGCAGCTTGCCGAGCGGTACTGACCGAAACTGAGGCCGATGTCCAAAAAATCCTCGACGACCTTCAAAAAGGGTCTCAGAATATAGCAGAAGAAAACTAACTTTGCACAAAGCATTTTATGTCTGACAATCGTTACCAACAGCGCGGCGTTTCTGCCGGAAAAGAAGATGTCCATAACGCCATCGCCAAACTTGACAAAGGCTTGTTTCCGCAAGCGTTCTGTAAAGTAGTCCCGGACTACCTCACCAATGACCCAAATTATTGCATCGTGATGCACGCTGATGGTGCCGGAACCAAATCTTCGTTGGCCTATGCCTACTGGAAAAAAACCGGAGACCTTTCTGTTTGGCGCGGAATCGCTCAAGATGCGCTCATCATGAACATCGACGATTTGCTGTGTGTAGGCGCAACTGGCCCTATATTGGTTTCAAGTACGATTGGCCGTAATAAACTGTTAATCCCAGGAGAAGTGCTCTCTGCCATCATCAACGGCACCGAAGAATTACTCGAAGAGTTGCGTTCTTTTGGCATTGATATCCACTCAACTGGCGGAGAAACTGCCGATGTCGGTGACCTCGTACGTACAATTATCGTAGACTCTACGGTTGTTTGCCGCATGGAACGCTCAAAAGTTATCTCCAATGACCAAATTCGTCCGGGCGATGTCATCGTTGGTTTGGCGTCTTTTGGTCAGGCAAGCTATGAAACGAAATATAACGGCGGAATGGGCAGCAACGGCCTTACGAGTGCTCGCCACGACGTCTTTCATCATTCCCTTGCAGACGAATTTCCTGAAACCTATGACAGCTCTTTACCCAAAGACCTCGTTTATAGCGGTTCAAAACTTTTAACAGATCCAATCGAGGGCACACCACTAGACGCAGGTCAGTTGGTGTTATCCCCGACCAGAACCTATGCACCCGTTATCAAAGCGATGCTCGATCAATACCGCGATCAAATTCACGGGATGGTGCACTGCTCTGGAGGGGCACAAACGAAAATTTTACACTTTATTGAGGGCTTACACATCATTAAAGACAATCTTTTTCCAACACCGCCATTGTTCCACATGATTCAGGCAGAATCCAAGACACCATGGCAAGAAATGTACAAAGTTTTCAATATGGGACACCGCATGGAAGTTTATGTCCCTGAGGAACTTGCAGCTCAAATCATTGCAGTTTCAGAACAATTCGGAATTGCAGCACAAGTAGTAGGAAGGGTAGAGGCAGCACCCACAAAAAAGGTAACAATCCGCAGCGAACACGGAGAATTTAACTACGCAGGTTAAAAAAAATCCAAAAAAAGCTTTTAAAAACGGAATGTTTTTGTACTTTTGCCATCCGTTCATTGAACACATGGTGGGATGGGTGAGTGGCTGAAACCAACAGTTTGCTAAACTGTCGTACGGGTAACTGTACCGCGAGTTCGAATCTCGCTCCCACCGCCATTAAATTTAGACCGTATCGAACTTCAGTTCGGGGCGTAGCGTAGTCCGGTCATCGCGCCTGGTTTGGGACCAGGAGGTCGCAGGTTCGAATCCTGCCGCCCCGACAAGGGGGATGAGCAATCATCCCCCTTTTTTGATTATAAACGTTGCACTGCAACAAACGGTCCCGTAGCTCAGCTGGATAGAGCAACTGCCTTCTAAGCAGTAGGTCTTTGGTTCGAATCCAAACGGGATCACAAGAAA
>JBEBBE010000048.1:0-5299 GCA_041158525.1 Bacteroidota bacterium
CGCACTTCTGTGAAAAAAGAAAACCTTTTTGAAACCGGAACATTAACGCCAATTGCGCCATTATAGCCAAGTGATACTGGGCTTGTGTAAGTGTAGGTCAGCGATGCGGTGGAGGTTCCGAGTGAGTTGAAGTTACCGTCTTCAATTGTTTGTAGATAAGACATATTTCCCTTAACGATATTCAGGCCAAGTTTGGCATAGAGGTCGAACTTTTTCAGCGGAACGGATAAAATGAGTTTGGCTGCTGATTGAAAGAACGCGCCCGACATAATTTTTTGCCCGTAGCTGAAGTTGTCCGAAACACTATTTGGTTTAAGGTAGCTAAATGAAAGCTCGTAACCGATTTGCTCCGTGATCAAATGTCCAAAATTCAAGTCAGTATGCAGACTATTTTTGAAAGCGTAATTTTCTTGTCTCCAAAACCAAGGCAAGGAAATTTGATGATAGGTGTTGACGATATAACTTGGAGCCTGATTGTTGCTTGCATTCAAAAGATATCCACCGGAAATGGAGCCGTAAATGTGTTGAGCCTTTGAAAAAAGACTAGTGCTTAGGGTCAAAAAGAGTAGGATGTTTTTCATGCAGATTTTTTAGCTTAATTTCATGCCGATTAATAGTATTCAAACAAATTGAACTTGGAAAAAGTTACAAGCCTTAGCTTTCTTCAAGCCCTAAAATCAAAAGCAAACATAAATGGCCTCTTGGTATGGGCTCAAACCGATTTGAGCGAACGCGCATTTAGCACATTAGAGAACAACTTATATCAAATCCGCAAGATAGCTTCCGAAGAGTTGTTTGCGAATAAAGACGGCTTTTTTACTACAATTCAAAGTAACATGCTCCACTCCTACCTTATTAGATTAACATGCCCACTGATATTCAAAAGTTCGTTAGTGGAAGGGTCTTTAAAAGAAATGATATACGTATAGGTGCCTGTTTGACTTTGATTGCCATTCGGTCCAAAATAGCCATTCCAACCTGTATTTGGATCTTGAGATTCGAAGATGATTTCTCCCCAGCGATTGAAAATTAACATTTGGAAATTGCTTGGGTCAATTTCTGTCGAAAAGATGGGTTTAAAGATTTGATTCAAATTATCTCCATCTGGAGAGAAAGTATTTGGTACATAATAAGCATATTCAGGATCGAAAGCAATCAGATAACTCGCGGTATCTGAACAACCTAATTCATCGGTTACAATGAGGTTTACGGTATAAGTACCTCCTTGTGAATATAAATGCG
Organism: Bacteroidota bacterium; assembly: GCA_041158525.1. Lineage (GTDB taxonomy): Bacteria > Bacteroidota > Bacteroidia > Flavobacteriales_D > Crocinitomicaceae > UBA952. The sequence continues at coordinate 1,243 of JBEBBE010000048.1, forward strand.
TCGGATTTTCTAGATTACTTGAATTACCATCACCAAAATCCCAGAACCAAGATGTAATGGGAAAGTTACCCGCTGTGCTTGTACTTTGCCATTGAATGGAATTATCCTGAATTAGAGTTGTATTGGGAGCAAACGCAGCTGTCGGTGCTGATGCATTAATAGAGATGAACTCTGTGGATTGACAACCTACACTATCTGTAACAGTTAGGTAATAAAATCCTGCGGCTAATGAATTGTAGGAAGCATTAATCCCATCGGACCATTGATAAGCACTAAAGCCTGAATTTGCCTGAATATAAGCTTGTTGACCGATACATACAATGGTATCTCCTAAAAAAACAATTTGTGGATTTGGCCATAATACAACTGTAGCGGTGTCAGAAGCAATACAGCCGTTTGCATCAGTTGCTGTAACCCAATAAGTTCCTGGGTCGACAATATTATTTTGAGTTTGAACGCCATCGTTCCAAAGGTAATTGGTGAAATTTGGACTAGCGATGAGTTCTGTGCTCGCCCCTTGACAAGCCCCTGCGTCACCAAGTATCGAAATTGTTGGCGGTGGAAATGCGACCAAGGTTATAGTATCATAAGCCAAGCAACCGTTGGCGTCTGTTGCGATGACAGAGTAAGTTCCAGGGCCAACAATATTGCTTTGGGTTTGAACACCGTTATTCCAAATGTAATTTGTAAAATTCGGGCTTGCCGTAAGTATTGTGGAATCTTCTGGGCAAAGCGCAATTGTGCCACTAATATTTAACTGTGAGAGCTGAAAATCACTAATGACAATCGTGTCGCTACCAGTTCCATTTGGGCCAGAAACATTTACCCAATAAGTACCTGGCTGAGTAACTGTTATACTTTGTGTTGAAGCTGAATTACTCCAGTTATAAACTGTTTGATTTGAGGGTGCTACAAGTGTTACTGAAGTTCCTGGACATTTATTGATATCAGGACCTAAGTTGAAAATTAAATCATTGCAGGTAAAAAATTCTTCGATGGTGTTATTCAGCCCCCACCTGCCCTTATTTGCGCCAATAAAGATGCCGTCATTGACGAAATTACAGGCTGCGCCAGCTTGATTTGGATTATTGATAACAGCTAAGTATGAAGCGCCATTTCCTCCGGCAGTTAGCGTTGTTCTTGCTGCATATAATTTTCCGTCAGGCCCTAACTTCAAACTTCGGAATCCTGTTGGAGAAGAATAAACAACATAAAATGAAGCTTGAATGGCTGCCTGAGAATAAGTGCTGATATCAAATTGAATAATTGCCCCATTAGGAAGAAAACTCACTCCTCCTTGAGTTGGGTCAACCCTGGAAAAATATAATTTTGAATTATCTTGAGAAAAAGAAGTGCCATAACCTGCACTGTTTGGGCCTAAACTTAGTGGTATAGGATTGGAAACTACTCCATTTGTACTATTGAATTGAAAGAGACATGTATAACTGTTGTAAAAGGTTGTAAACGCCAATTTTGTACCGTCGGGAGACGCCTTTAATTCGCCAACGGCGTCATAATTTGAATTTGCATAATTAGTTGAGCCAGGTGTGACGATGCTTGGGCCTACGCTTGAATATACCGGAGTTGGGTTAATGCCAGATGGGGTGAGTAAATAAGCGAAAAAAGTATTGTTGCCGAATTTGTGTCCGATGATCCAAATATCTTGTCCGTTGGGATGATAAACGCCAGTAACCATTTCGCAATTTTGAAAGGGTTGTAATAAGTTTCCGCTTGAAACCACGGCTCCTAAGCCACCTGCTAAAGACATGTCAATTATCGAGTAACTGAATCCGTTTAGTCCGGGGTTAGTAGTGCTTATAATTGCTCCAGCCTGTGTTTCAGGAGAAAAATGATAGTAAATTGTACTTGATCCTGGTTTTTTGACAATTAAATTTTGGGAGATGCTATTTGATGTAGCGACCAAATTTCCACCGGGCATAATTTGCCCAAGTGCATTTCTCAATTGACTGCCGCTACTGTAAAATAGCAAATTACCAGTTGTTGCATCTGAAATGGCTGTCTGCCCTTCAAATTGAACGCCAGGTGAATTATAGGCAACGGTTGGGCTGCAATTATTGAAATTAAGCGAAGGACCAGTCGATTGCGGAATACCGAACCCTACTGTCGTTGCACCAAACATCCAGTTGTTGTTTTGCAAGGTCTGCTGCGCAAAACCGAGACTAAATAGTCCAAAATAAATAAGAAAATAGAAAAGACGCATCAATTTGATTTTCAGTATTTAAACTGTGCTTTTATAAAACAATTATACTTAAAGAATGTTTGAAGATTTAATGTTCCACGGAGAATGAAAACCAGCTTAAATGTATTCAAAATAAATGAGTTAGGTAATTGAGGCAGAAAAGAACTTGCTAGCTTACTGAAGCCAGGCAAGTCTTTTTTACTAATTTAGATTTTATTGACTTCATGAAAAACGCCCTCACCCTACTCCTCTTGCTTATTGCTCATATTGCTTTTGGTCAGTCGGCAAAAGAAAGAGCTTATTCAAAGATTTATTACAAGGGGACTTATTTTAACGAGCAGAATAAGTTGATTGGATTGCAGGTGAGAACGGATCTTATCGATACTGTAATTGGAGCTATTCAATATAAGAAATTTCAGATGGCTGACTTTACAGATTATGTAGGTCCGAAGGAAGTTAAAACATACTTCGAAACTTTTAATAATAGTACTTATTGCCTGTTAGATAGCAGTCTTGCCATTATTCATAGAATTAACTTTCAGACCAAAAATCAGCAGGACGGTATCATTTTTGGTAAAAAATCTCAAATCTCACTTGAATTCCTGTTTTCCAGAAGTAATTCAAACGAAGATTCGCTTTCTATTACTACAATGGTTCCGAGGAAATATTTCCTAATGGACAATTCGGAAATTTATATTGTCATTATACCTTTCCTTGAAGCTGAAGTAGTATCTAGCAATGGTGATTTTTACCTAAAAAAGTTAATGGGCGACAATTATAATAACATCTCGGAAGGCCTACTCAATAATTATAAAGCTTCGACAAGATTTGACATTCAAATAGGAGATGAAATACAACTTTTCTATTGCCGAAAATGGTATGACGACACCACTCATTTCGCTAAATATGAGGATAAGCAAATTAAAAATATTAGCTATCTCGGAGATACTATTTTGAACAATAAAAGGGCAATGAGATTTCAAATAGAAGATTACAATTATCTTTCCGGCACTTATACTCTCACAAAAGATTTTTTGGTTGAGCAAACCAATGACGGGTATACTATGGGGTCTGTGTTTGTACCATTTCAAGAGTATCAAACAGATCTTAAAGTGATTGAAACCCAAAACGGACTTGGACTATTCTTACAAGGTGTCACTTTCGATACGGTAGGTAAATTTATTTATCCTAGAATTGTTCAGGTTAAAAGCCATGAAAACGGAATGCCCTGGAAAATTAATATTTTACCATTTTTTCCGCTTGTTTTCATAGAAACTGGAATTGTTGAGGGATTCATCACTTACTCGAAAATTAAAGGAGTGGAAAGCGGTATCAAAAAGACAAGAACCTTTATTACTGATCGAGACAATATCAGGGCAATAACCAATAAAAAAGAACATGAAGTCGAGGTAGAAATCTATTTAATAGAACAGTCAGATATTCAAATTGAAATCAAAGACACCGAATCTGAAAAAGTATTAGTGAGTCAAAAATCTAAAGGAAATACCGGCTTGAATACGATTCTTATTCGTTCAAAAAAAATGCAAAAAGGAAGCTACTACAACGTTCAAATCAATTATGAACGACCTAACGACATGGGAAGTTTTTCAAGTAGTGTAAAAATGAAGTACTGATCCTAAAACTAGTACTTTATAAAATTTTACCTCACTGCCTCCTCTAACTTCGCTATATCAAATTTGCTCATTTGCATAAACGCGTAAGTTGCTTTTGGAGCTGTTTCGGGGTTGGTCATGAGTTTGCCCAAGATGCTGGGTACAATTTGCCAGGAGACACCGTATTTATCTTCGAGCCAGCCGCACTGCCCTGCTTGCCCCTCTTGGCAGAAGTAATCCCAAT
>JBEBBE010000049.1:0-19853 GCA_041158525.1 Bacteroidota bacterium
ATTCAAGAAGAAGGGGTAAAGTTTCAATCGCATATCGATGGTAGTTATCATTTTTTCACGCCTGAACGCGCCATTGAAATTCAACGCAGTATTGGCGCCGATATCATCATGGCTTTTGATGAGTGCACGCCGTATCCTTGCGACTACAATTACGCCAAAAGATCCATGCACCTTACCCATAGGTGGTTAGAGCGCTGTTTTACCGCAATGAATGAATCTGAGCCCAAATATGGTTATGAGCAGGCGCTGTTTCCGATTGTGCAAGGAAGTACTTATAAAGACTTAAGAGAAGCGTCAGCACACGCCATTGCCTCTTTTGATGCGGTAGGTAATGCCATTGGTGGTTTGTCCGTTGGCGAGCCAGACGAAGACCTCTATGAAATGACAGATTTAGTCTGTAATATCCTGCCAAAAGATAAACCAAGATATTTAATGGGAGTAGGTACACCAACCAACTTACTCGAGTGTATTGCACTTGGCGTAGACATGTTTGACTGCGTGATGCCGAGCCGCAATGCGCGTCATGGTTTATTATATACATGGGAAGGCACCATCAACATCAAAAATGAAAAGTGGGCCAAAGATTTTACAGCCCTCGACCCATCTAGTTCAGTTTGGGTGGATCAAGTATATACAAAGGCTTACCTCAGACACCTCATTAAAACGGGGGAATACCTTGGTTTACAAATTGCTACTATTCATAACCTCGCCTTTTATCTCGAACTCATGCGCGTTGCAAGAGAAAAGATTGCCAGCGGTGAATTCATGACCTGGAAAAATCAAGTTGTACCAAAACTCGGTCAGCGCTTATAAAATGCTCAAAAAAATAGACCGCTATATCATTAAGAAATTTCTCGGCACGTTCTTTTTCATGCTGGGCTTGATTATGCTGTTGTCGGTCGTTTTTGATATTTCTGAAAAGCTCAGTGAGTTTATCTCAAACAAGGCGCCACTGAGCGACATATTTTTCAAATACTACGTGACGTTTGTCCTGTATTACGGAAATACCTTTTCCTCTATGATTATTTTTCTGTCCGTCATTTGGTTCACAGCCAAAATGGCGCAGGATACTGAAATCATTCCGATTTGGTTCTCCGGTAGGCCGGTTGCTCGTTTTTTAAGACCTTATTTCATCGGAGCCACGATCCTAACGATCTTATCGCTAATTCTCAATCACTTTATCGTACCCCGCACAAACAAAGAGCGCTTGGCCTTTGAAGAAAAATACTACCGAGACGTCCTGACGGTAGATAACTATCAGGCAGAATACCCTGGAAATGAACTTGTTTATTTTTCAAACTTTTCTGGTCAGGATCAGCGCATTCACGACCTCACTATTCAGAAATGGTCCAAAAACCAAGAGCCTATTTATTTCCTAAGAGCACGTTTTGCAGAAAATAAACCGGGCACCAATCAATGGAAGCTCACTGATTACTACGAAAAAGACTATCAGTTTCCGAAAGGAAAACTCATTCATGGCCGGTCCAAAGACACCACCTTTACTTACCGCATCGATGAAATGGCGCAAAGAGACAATGCGGCACAAGCACTTACTTTTTCTGAGCTAAAAGCGGCGATTGAGCGCGAAAAAATCAAAGGCTCTAAATTGGTTCCGGAGTTTGAAATTGAATTGTATACCCGCACAGCTTTTCCATTTGCTACCTATATCTTAACCATCATTGGTGTTTCGGTGGCTTCTCAAAAGAAGCGCGGCGGTATTGGCATCAATATAGCCATTGGCTTGGCCTTTGTATTCGTTTACATCTTTGCCATGAAAATGCTAACGGTAGCGGCCATAAAAGTAGGGCTTTCGACCTTTTTAGCGGTCTGGATGCCCAATCTTATTTTTGCAGTAATTGCCGTGATTTTTTACAAGCGCGCTCAAAAATAATCAGACCACGCACCAAACACAATGTGCATGCCATCCTCTGCCGCTAAGACATTTTCATGAATTGTTTTGGCTTCATGTAAGTGTTGTTGCGTATCGTCGTATCTCGAAGAAAAATGCCCTAAAATCAAGTATTTACAACCTGCAGTTTTAGCTTGCAGGGCTGCTTGTTGAGCCGTAGAATGAAAGGTGCTTTTAGCGCGTTCTTTGTGCTGTTCAGTAAAGGTTGCTTCGTGATAAATAAGATCACAGTTCTCAATGGCTTCTAAGTAATTTGGAGAAGGTTTGGTATCTGAGCAATAAGCATAACTGTAACTCGGAACGGCAGGTAAGGTGTAATCTTCGAACTGATAGATTTTACCATCTCGTTCAATATTTTGGCCAGCTTTTAATTTAGGAAGATCTTCAATGAGCAAGGCAGCTTTTGCAATAGCGGCTTTATCTAGGTTCAGCGGCTTTGGTTTTTCTGAAATACGATATCCTAAAGTGGGGATACGGTGTTTGAGCGCGAAGGCTTCAATTTGCAGGAGGCGGTCTTCAAAAATAAGGGTCTTTGGCCCAGGGACTAATTCGTGAAAGATGAGGTTGAATTGAATAGGGTGACCACCAGCTTCAAGCATATTCTTGATTAAATTTTCGAGACCTGGAGGGCCAAAAATATCAAGGCGTTTGTCTCGGCCAAGCAAGTGCATCGTGGAGAGTAAGCCCGGCAGACCAAAAAAATGATCGCCGTGCAGATGAGAAATCAGGATGTACTGAATTTTTTGAAGTTTGAGTCCAAATTTACGCAGCTGCTGTTGAGTACCTTCGGCGCAATCAATTAAAATGTAGCGCTCATTGCAATTGATGTATTGCGCACTGGCATTTCGCTTTCCGGTAGGCAATGCGGCGCCAGAACCTAAAATATGGAGTTCGAAACTCACTTGGCTAGTAAGTCTAGGGCGTCGTTTTTAGAATGACCAATGTTGAGTACTTTGTCGAGCTGGGCAATTTCAACCAATTTCTGTACACTTGGTTGTAGGCCGCTCAGCGCAAAACTACCATTGGTGTCTTTACAAAGCCGATTGGCAATAAGTACGGCAGATAAACCTGAGGAATCGCAGTATTTGGTTTTGCTGAGGTCTAGGACAATGAAATTGGTGCCCACTTTATTGAGCTGCAGAAAATGCGCTTTGAGTTCAGGCGCATTGCTGGCATCGAGTTTTTCTACCTCACTTGTGACAATAACAATTTCACCCTGAGGGTCTACCGTAAAATTCATTGACAATGATTTAGTCAAAAGTAGAAAAATTATCTTTCGATTTTGGCTGCGAGCAAATAAATTACCGCCATACGAACGGCAACACCATTTTCAACTTGGTCTAATATGATACTTTGCTTGGAATCTGCCACATCGCTTGTGATTTCAACACCACGGTTGATTGGCCCTGGGTGCATCACGATGATTTCTTTTGATAAGCTGTCTAGGAGTTCTTTGTTAAGTCCAAAGAGCGCAGCGTATTCGCGTAAAGAAGGGAAGAACTTGATGTCTTGTCTTTCAAGCTGGATGCGCAACATATTAGCGACATCGCACCATTCAAGTGCTTCTCTGAGGTTATGCGAAACGAGAACGCCTAGTTCAGAGATGTATTTAGGAATAAGGGTGCTCGGGCCACAAACCATGACTTCTGCACCTAATTTTTGAAGGCAATAAATGTTGCTGAGCGCAACTCTGGAGTGCAAGATATCACCGACAATGACTACTTTTTTACCTTCGACACTCCCAAGTTTTTCGCGGATCGAAAAAGCATCGAGCAGTGCTTGCGTAGGGTGTTCATGAGTGCCATCGCCAGCATTGACGACTCTTGCTTTGATCTTTTGAGAAAGAAATTTGGCAGCACCCGGGTTTGGGTGGCGCATGACAACCATATCGACCTTCATGGCCAAAATGTTATTGACAGTATCTACTAAAGTTTCACCTTTTTTCACAGATGAGCCTGCCGCACTAAAATTTACGACATCAGCTGATAAGCGTTTTTCAGCCAATTCAAAAGATAAGCGGGTGCGTGTAGAATTCTCGAAAAAGACATTGGCGATCGTGATGTCGCGCAAGGAAGGAACCTTTTTGATGGGGCGATTGATCACTTCTTTAAAACGCGATGCAGTATCGAGTATGAGTTCGATATCTTGACGGCTGAGGTCAATGATGCCAGTAAGGTGATCAACGCTGAGCTGTTTCATTTCCTTCTTTTGTAAATAATAAGACGCAATCGGCACCTTCGGTTTCTTTCCATTCTACAGCAACTCTTTCAGAGGCCAAGGTGTCTACTGTTTTTCCGACGTAATCGGCCTGAATTGGGAGGTCACGGCTGTAACGGCGGTCAATGATCGTGAGTAATTGAACCTGTGAAGGGCGACCAAAAGTAAGCAAGGCATCGAGTCCAGCACGAATGGTGCGTCCTGTAAAAAGAACGTCGTCGAGTAGGATAATGCGCTTGTTTTCTATTGAGAAATCGATGTTGGTGACGCTAGGTAAAAGCGGGGTTTCTCGACGGCGAAAATCATCGCGGTGAAAAGTGATATCAAGAGAACCTGCCTGAACTGAGTGACCAAGAATGTCTTCTAATTGTGCTTTGATGCGCGCGGCCACATGGATGCCACGTGGTTGCAGACCAATTAAAACAGAATTCTGGAAATCGTGGTGAGTTTCAACAAGTTCATGGGCAAGCCTTTTGAGCGTCAGATCGAGCTGGGTTGCATTGAGTATGACTTGCTTTTCCATCTAGGCAAAGATACTTTAAAATTCTTATTCTTGTTTGAGGTCTGCTATTAAAAAAAAGCTTCCTGTTATCCAAAGTAGGTCATTTGGGTGCATCTGACGCTGGATCTCGTTTTTTGCAAAGTTGATATCGGTATATATTTTTTCAAGGCCGAGTTCTTGCCAATCTTCTTTTGATTTGCTTCTCAGGTTCTGAAATGTACAGGCAGCAACTTTTGCATTTTTAGGAAAAAGGTCTAGGATTTCGCGTGCATTCTTGTCTTTGGCAGCTCCGTAAAGGATGTACAATTCGCCTTTTAACTTTTCTTGGATCATGGGAAGTGTAGCTAGGATCCCATCTATATTATGTGAAACATCTGCAATAACAAGAGGTTGCTCGTGTATGCGTTCAAAACGACCAAAGTGCCCCGTGTTTTTCTTTAGATTTTTAAGTGCCGTATTGAATTGTTCAGGCTTAACCGACATACCGAGTACTTGCAAAGCGGCATATGCATTGCGCAGGTTTTTGAGTGTATATCCTGAGTATCCTTCGCTCAGGTAAGCGGGCATTGTAAAGTCTTCTGAAAAATAAATCGGAGCCCCAGTATCGGTTGCACTTGAGATGAAAAGGCCCAAAGTTTCAGGATTTTTTTCTCCGATAAGAACCGGAACATTTTTTTTCATGATCCCGGCTTTTTCCGAGGCAATTTCTTGAATGGTATTGCCAAGAAATTCTTGATGATCCAAAGCAATATTTGTAATGATACTCAGTTTCGGTAAAATCACATTGGTAGCATCCAAGCGCCCTCCAAGCCCTGTTTCAATGACCATCCAATCACAGTTTGCTGCTTGAAAATAGGCCAAGGCCATCGCGAAAGTGAGTTCAAAAAAACTGGCATCTAAATTCGGGAGTTGGCTTTGAATGCGCTCACAAAATTCAACCACAAAATCTTGATCAATTACTTGTCCATTGATGCGAATGCGCTCTGAAAAATCAAAAATATGAGGCGAAGTAAAAAGCCCTACACGCATGCCCGTTTCTTGCAGCATACTCGCACAAAATGCGGCTGTACTCCCTTTGCCATTGGTTCCGGCAATATGAATACTTGGGATTTTTTTGACATCGAGCTCAAGTTGATCTAGTAAAAGCTCGACTCTTTCTAGCCCTGGTTTGTAGGCACTAGCGCCTATATTTTGATAAGAAGGGAAACGCGAAAACAACCAAGTAGTAGCTTCTTTATACGCGTTGTTACTAGGCATGACTCAAAGCAATAAAAAAGTAAGAACTCCCCCTAAATAACCCGCTAAAGCCAATAAGGAGAATCTTTTGAGATACCAGCCAAAACCGATGTTTTCCATTCCCATAGCGACCACCCCAGCAGCCGAACCAATGATCAAAATCGAGCCGCCAGTTCCGGCTGTATAGGCAATCATGTGCCAAGTGTCAGCGTCCATGGAGTCTTTAAACATACCGATACTAGCAGCCACAAGAGGTACGTTGTCTATAATTGCTGAAGCCAAGCCTAAAATTGAAATATATAGTTCTTTGGAAATCCCTGAATTCAATACAATTTCACCGAGGTTTTCAATCATTCCGAGGCTTTCCATGCCAGCCACGGTCATCAAGATACCCAGGAAAAACAAGATTGACGGCATTTCTATTTTACTCAGCGCTTTTAAAGTAGGCCCAACGTGCCCGCCTTCTTTTTCATTCATAGAACTTAAATTCAGATGTCTTTTACTTGCAATTTCACCAAGTATTGCAAAAGTTGCTAGAGAAAACATCATGCCCATATAAGGAGGAAGGTGTGTAACGGTTTTGAAAACAGGAACAAAAATGATCAAGAGTAAGCCACTTACTAAAATCAAACTTGAGGTTTTGGAATTTTTAGTCGCTGTATTTTGAGCAAGATCTTGTTTGAAAATTTTAAGTCTTTTGGCTATCAAAAGTGGAATGAGTAAAGTGACTACAGCTGGTATAAAAATGTGTTCAATGAGCTTCAAAGCACTGACTTTTCCGGCAATCCACAGCATGGTTGTCGTGACATCGCCAATCGGAGACCAGGCGCCTCCTGCATTGGCCGCAATGATGACAAAACCAGCCATCCACCTGCGCAATTCTTTGTCAGGCACCATCTTTCTTAAGATCGAAATCAAAACAATGGTTGCAGTCAGGTTATCGATGATGGCAGATAATACAAATCCTAAGACCGAAACTACTCTCAAAAGTTGATAGGCTGATTTTACTTTAATCAGTGCCTGCACACTTTTAAAACCATCGAAATAGTCAATCATTTCGACAATTGCCATGGCGCCCATCAGGAAGATGAGTATTTCTGAGGTTTTACCAAAATGATGCAAGAGCAACTCAGAAGTTTGATGAATATCTGCTGAGTTCAAAGCGATGAGCGCCCAAGAAAGGGTCATCATGAGTAGGGCTGGTATCAATTTATCAATGCGCAGAACATGCTCAAAAGAAATTGCGGCATAACCTACTATGAATAATAGCACCAATGATAATTCCATGTCTTTATACGAGTTGCTTGAGTGCTATTTCAAATGCCGCTTTGGCAATTCCGGTTTGCCCAGGATGGATCGCGTGTGTTTTCTGCAGTGCGTTGTAAATAGTTTGGCTGGCGTCTTCAAAAATGAGGTGATCTTCTAGATTGCTGAGGTCAGAACTCATGAGATATGCGAAGACACGCGCCATACCGCAATTGGCAATAAAGTCTGGGATGAGCGCTAAGTTAGCATCAGCTTTTTCGGCAATTGGGCCAAAGAAGATCTCTTGATCAGCGAATGGCACGTTAGCACCAGAAGAAATCACGCTTACGCCAGCTGCCAACAACTGATCGAGTTGCGCTTCATTGATCATGCGGCTACCTGCACATGGAATAAAAATATCAGCTGCAGTAGACCAAAACTTTTCGTTCGTTTCTTCATAGCTGAGCATATTGGCAGCAGCTAACTCATTGCCATTTTTATTGATGAACAAGTTCTTTACTTCTTCGAAGGAAAGACCATCTTGTGAAATCAGACCACCGACGCGATCGATAATACCAACAATTTTCGCTCCTTTCTGTGCTAAATAATAAGCAGCAGCTGAACCAACATTGCCCCAGCCTTGCACCAAAACGCGCTTTCCTTTGAGGTCACCGCCCCAAAGTGCATAATAATGCTGGATAGACGACGCGACTCCGTAACCGGTAATCATGTCAGCTACAACGTAGTTGTTATCTAGTTTTGGGCTGTAATTTTCATCGATGAGCACCTTAGAGACGCCTCTTTGAAGTTGTCCAATTCTATTGATTTTCTGAGTGTCATTTGGCTTGAAATGCCCATTGAAAACACCTTCTTGTGGATGCCAAACACCGCAATCTTCAGTCATTGGGATCACTTCATGGATTTCGTCTACATTGAGGTCACCACCCGTTCCGTAATAAGTTTTTAATAGGGGCGACACGGCTGCAAACCAACGTTTGAGCACCTCTTTTTTGCGCGGATCTTTCGGGTCAAAATTGATTCCGGACTTCGCTCCACCAATGGCAGGGCCTGCAACTGTAAATTTGACCTCCATTGTTTTGGCCAAAGATTCTACTTCTCTTTTGTCAAGACCAACGCGCATTCTGGTACCACCACCTGCTGCGCCACCACGTAGTGAATTGATCACTACCCAGCCTTCCGCATCAGTTTCTGGGTCTTTCCATTCAAATACAATTTCGGGTCTTTTATTTTCAAATTTGGAGAGTAGGTCTTTCATCTTTTTTATTATTTCTAGCAGGGCAAAATTACCAATATTTCTTATCTATTGAGTTTTCCTTGGTAATCGTGCAATGTTCCGGTACAAAGTGCTTGCTGTGCACCTGTGACACTTGCAATGGTTGTTGTTTCTTTTCTTATAACGCGAGCACCTAAAAAAGCAAAGATGAGTGCCTCCTTGAATTCAATGATGTTTTTCTCTGGAAGGATCAGTTTTCCGTCATAATTGGCCTGCAGGCGTTCTAATAGAAATGAATTAAAAGCGCCACCACCCGAAACCAATACTTGATTGAGCTGCAGTGTTTTAAAAATGTCACTACTTACCAAACTCAATAGCTCAGTATGCGTTCTGAGTTTATCTTTTAAATCGAGACCAGCAAATAGCGGCATGTATTGCTCATTGAGCCATTCGGTCCCTAAAGATTTTGGCCCTTTTTGCACAAAGTAGGGTAGGCGCAAGAGTTGTTCCAAAACGGCTGAATTGACCTCTCCTGAACGGCTGAGTTGCCCGTCTTCATCGTAGTTTTTGCCGATTTCCTGCATCCAGTAATTTAGGGGCAAATTTGCAGGGGCAATATCAAATGCTTGATGGATTGAATTGAGCTGGGTCGAAATATTCGCAAAACCACCTAAATTTAAAAAACCATCGGCTTTATTGGCAAAAAGAAAAGCATCACCTAGCGGCACCAGTGGCGCTCCTTGCCCGCCTGCCACTACATCGAGTGTGCGAAAGTCATTAATGACAGGAACCCCCGTATGATAATTAAGCGTTACGCCACAGCCAATTTGAACGGTATAACCTAAGTCTGGTCTGTGGAAAATGGTTTGCCCATGTGAAGCAACAGCATCAATTTCAACTAAATTGACCCCATTATTTAGTGAAAAGTCTTTTAGGCAGTCAGCGTAATACAAACCAAGATCGTGGTGCAACTGAAATAAGTCTGAACCATTGAGTTCGGTACTCAATTTTAAGCGTTCCAAAAGCGCATGTGGATAGGCAATTGTTTCTGCATTAATAATTTCAAAATCAATGTTTTGACTGCTTGAAAATTGAAATTTTACGTGCGCAATGTCCAAGCCATCCAGGGAGGTGCCCGACATGAGTCCGATCAGCTGTAGATTATTCAGGTCTTTTGCTTTCAAGAATAGGGGAATTCGTTTATTTTTGTCAAAATTAAAATTATAAATCAGTCAACATGAATTTTGAACTCACCGAAGAACATCTAGCCGTTAAGGAAGCTGCCCGCGATTTTGCGCAAAACGTCCTTAAGCCTGGCGTGATCGAAAGAGACAACCTACAGAAATTTCCTGCTGAGGAAATCAAACAACTTGGCGAGCTCGGCTTTATGGGCATGATGGTAGATCCAAAATACGGAGGCAGTGGCATGGACACGCTTTCATACGTTTTGGCGATGGAAGAAATTTCTAAAGTAGATGCATCCGCTTCTGTTTGTATGTCAGTAAATAATTCATTGGTTTGTTGGGGTCTCGAACATTTCGGTACCGAAGAACAAAAACAAAAGTACCTTGTACCACTTGCTAAAGGTGAAAAAATTGGTGCCTTTTGTCTGTCAGAGCCAGAAGCTGGTTCAGATGCTACATCACAACGCACCACTGCCATTGACATGGGTGACCACTACTTACTCAACGGTACTAAAAACTGGATCACCAATGGTTCTTCAGCTTCAATATATTTAGTCATTGCCCAAACCAATGCAGAATTAGGGCACAAAGGCATCAACGCACTTATCGTTGAGCGCGGAATGGACGGTTTTGTAGTAGGTGCCAAAGAAGATAAAATGGGTATTCGCGGAAGCGACACACATACACTCTTGTTCAATGATGTGAAGGTTCCGAAAGAAAACCGCATCGGAGAAGATGGTTTTGGTTTCAAATTCGCCATGAAAACACTTTCCGGAGGTCGTATCGGAATTGCATCACAAGCACTCGGAATTGCAGCCGGAGCTTTTGAATTGGCGACAGCTTACTCTAAAGAGCGTCAGGCTTTTGGTAAAGAAATTTACAAGCACCAAGCTATTTCTTTCAAATTGGCAGACATGGCTACAGAAATCGAAGCGGCGCGCTTGCTCGTTTATAAAGCAGCACAAGATAAAGACGCTGGCAGAAATTATGATCAATCTGGCGCTATGGCTAAACTTTACGCTTCTAAAGTTGCCATGGAACAAACTGTTGAGGCGGTTCAAATTCATGGAGGTTATGGCTTTGTAAAAGAATACCACGTAGAACGCATGATGCGCGATGCGAAAATCACCCAGATTTATGAAGGCACCTCAGAAGTTCAGAAAATTGTAATTTCGAGAGGCATTCTCAACGCCTAAACTTTAGCTTATGTTGGCACCTTTCAATCTCCAAAAATGGATCGATGAAAATCGAGACTTACTGAAGCCACCAGTTTCTAACAAAAACTTGTACAAAGAGGCTGGAGATTTCATTGTAATGGTTGTTGCTGGGCCTAATGCCCGTAAAGATTACCATTATAACGAAAGTGAAGAATTATTTTACCAGATTGAAGGAGATATCACCGTACGCATTCAGCACGAAGGTAAAGCTAAAGATATCGTTGTCAAGGAAGGAGAAATGTTCTTGTTGCCTGCCAACACCCCACACTCTCCAGCTCGCGGTGAAAATACCATTGGTTTAGTCATTGAACGCGTCAGAACAGGCACAAACTTACAAGATGGTCTCATGTGGTTCTGTGAAAATTGCAATCATCATTTACACACCTATCGATTTCCATTAGAAAATATCGAGAAAGATTTCCTACCGCGTTTCAAAGAGTTTTACGGTTCTGAGCAATTAAGAACTTGCAAGGCTTGTGGTCACCTGATGGAAACAGATCCTAAATTTGTCTGAGTACCAAACGTCGTGCTCTTATTCTGATCAGCATTATTGCATTAAAAAAGCGCCCTTTGGAGGCGCTTTTTTAATGCATTATATTTTTTGTATTTGACTACTTTCGGTACTTATTGCTGAGAGAAAGTCACACGGTGTAGGTCACCTGTCTGAAAAATTTCTTCTTCGAGTACCATTCGCTTGCTGCGCAGTTCTTTGATGGTATACTCATGAACAGGATTGATAGTTGTTGTATCAGCATATAAAAACAGCGTTGTGGCATCTTCACCAAACTTCCAGGTACCGTGGCTATAAGTTCCTTGTAATTGACCAAGTTCGTTGGTGAAATTAGACATGGAGTAAGTACCATCTTTATCAATACTCATTTTTGAGGTAACAGCGGCGTTATAAATGTTGTTGCCATTGAGTACGTGATCGGTAAGTTCCCAGTCATTGCATAAGCGAGACTTTTTTGTCTGCAAGGAAAAGTTCGGGCCTTCAGTATATTTTGAACAGGCACTGAATCCGAGTGCGAGCAAAGAAAATGTGAAAAGTAAACGCTTCATGTGTTTTTAGTTTTTAGGAATGTAAGTCATGGCAGTAATGCTATTATTGCTTCCGACTTGTTCAAATTTAATTTCATCTTTGGCCAATTTTACAATGTTCCAAGCATTGATGCCGTTCACGGTGAAAATTAAGTTTGTTGAAGTAGCTGCGAAGTTTACCTGTAATTTATCATCAGAGAAAGTCCAAGTACCTTTTGCAGTGCCTACAAAATTTGAGTAACGAGCTGTATCGCTAAAGGAGCCGTCAGTTCCAATCACTAAGGTTTCTGAATATCCAGGAACGATTACGTTATTGCCGTTTAATGTTTTTGCACTCAAGACCCATTCACCGGCAAGGCGTGATTTTTTAGAAGATAAAGTCATGCTAGGTCCTTCGGCGTATTTACTACAAGAAGTGAGTGTCCCAGCACCAACGATAAGTGTGCTTAATGCGATAAAAAATAGTTTTTTCATGATTTCAAGTTTGAACAAATCTACACATTCACTTGAACTTATTCAAGAACTCGCTTAATTTTGTAGTATGAAATATGTACTCCCCATCATTCTTACGCTGCTAATGTGGTCTTGTGAGTCGCCAAGAGCAAAAAAAACAACTGATCAAAATGCAAAGATTTGCACAAAAGTGCTTGCTAATACAAGCTTAAATCTAGGAGTTAAAGGGATGGTTTGTAAAATGGGCTGTGGTGGCAGCATTCGCAAGGCATTAAAAGAAACATGTGCTGTGGATCAAGTGGATGTCAGTTATATTGATACCCTTGAGGAGCAGTCTATTACAGTATACTATGATCGCAATAAAATTGCTCCAGAACAAATGATTTCAGTTCTGAATAAGATCAATGACAAGCAATTCGAAGTAAGAACGCTTGGTAAGCCACAAAAGCTCTAATGAAACTCTATTACCGACAACTCGGTGAAGGCAAACCCCTTGTTATTTTGCATGGGTTGTTTGGTTTCTCTGATAATTGGCAGACACATGCCAAGAAATTAGCGGAGTATTATGAGGTCACGCTTGTAGACCTAAGAAATCATGGGCATTCAGATTGGTCCGATGAATTTAGTTATGAACTCATGGTTTCGGACCTCCATGAATTATTTACTGACCTTCAAATCGAGCGTCCAATTCTTTTGGGGCATTCTATGGGAGGCAAGTTAGCCATGCATTACGATGGTGCATATCCCAATTACCTCGAAAAATTAATTGTAGTAGATATGGGTATTAAAGCATACCCGCCGCATCACGAGCATATTTTGGCAGCCATGCACGCCATTGACTTAAAATCCATGACAGCCAGAAGTCAGGCGGAATCCATATTAAAGACTTTTGTTGAGTCCGAAGGGATTCGTCAGTTTTTACTCAAGAATCTTTATTGGGAAGACAAGGGTAAACTCGCTTGGCGCGTCAATTTCCCAGTGCTAGAGGCAAACATGTCAGAGATATTAAAAGCCTTACCAGCCTTTGAATCTTTCACCCCAACCTTATTTATTCGCGGCTTACTTTCCAATTACATTCTAGATTCAGATATCACTTCGCTTGAAGAGCAGTATCCAGACTTACAATTGGTTTCTATACAAAACGCCGGGCATTGGGTGCATGCCGAGGCGCCAGACGCTTTTATGGATGCAGTGCTGTCTTTCTGTTTGCGCTAAGCTTTCTTTAAATTATTTTCAGTTATTTTTTTCTAATTGTGCTTCTGCAATAAGCGCATAAAAAAAGGGAGCCCTCGGGCTCCCTTTTGAAATTTGAGAAGTGTTCAGCTTATTTGCGAACAGCTAATTTTTCAGTAACTGTAGTACCGTTTGCAGTAACGCTAACTGTGTACATACCGCTATTTAATGCTGTTGTGTTGATTTCAACATTTTGAGCACCGTTAACAGCAGCCAAAGTTTGCGTAGCAACAACTTTACCAGCCATATCAATTACATTGATGATCGCGTCTGAAGTATTTTTAACATTGAATGATACTTGCGTTGCGTCTGCAGCTGGGTTAGGAGCTACTTCAACACCAAAACTAGCAACTTGCTCTTTCACACCTAAAGCAGGATCGAAGTTCATGCGAACCATTGGTTGTGAAGTTGTGTAGTACCAAGTAAGGTCTGTCATGTCATAGTAGTAACATGTTTGAACTGGAGCAGGACCTGCAGTACCAACAACGAGGTCGTTAGTTGCACCACCGTCACCGTTTGAACCAGCTACAAGTAGGTAAGACTCATCTGCATTTAATGGGTAGCTACCTCCTAAGAAAGAAAGTGTTACTTCAGCATCAAGGTCAGAGCTTTGTAAGATGTAAGGACCAGTTTCGTCAACATAAAGGAAGTCTCCGGTTGCTGGGTCAATAGAGTACAATTTGAGGTAAATTTCAGCTCCTGGCTCAGCAGCACCATTGATGTAAACTGAACCACCACCGATAGAAACGTTTGAGAAGATATCAAAGATGTTACCTACTTCAAAGCCCATACCGCCGTTGAATGAACCGTTTGTAGCAGTTCCGTTGTCACGTGCATACACGTAAGGGTTAACAGCAATAGTAGCAAAGTTATTCATGGCATTGTTGCTAGGGTCACCGTCAGTTACACCTAAAGCAACGTTACCTGTAAGAACGTGGTTAGCTACAGAAGAACCTGGCGTGAAAGAAGTAGCACAAGCTAAAGTATCAATTTGACCAACTGCAATTGGTGTAGCAGCTGAAGTTCCTGTGTATGAACCTGTAGTTGCAGTAAAGACAGCATCAGTTTGGTTTTGCGCACCGATGTTTTCAACGATACCAGAAAATTCAACTTCAGTAACTTGTGATTGTGGCACTTGGTAATAAGCTAAACGCTCAGCCCAAAAACCTGTAGAACCCCAAAGTACGCTATTCAATTTAACGTCATTTGCTTCAGGTACGTATAATTCTACGTCGTCTACAGCCCAATACCATCCCCAGTAGTCGTTGTCGTTGTAGTAAAATTGAATTTTTACTTGAGACTGACCTGCAGCGATAGAAGAGATGTCAATTACGGTAACTTCTGGGTTAGCAGAGTTTTGGTTTGGTGTAAAGTAATCTACTTCGTCAGAAATTAAGAATTCTGTCCATGTAGCACCGTTGTCACCAGAAACACGGATACCGCGAGTGTCATGCCACCAACGGAAGTTGTGGTTGTATTTAACTTTAACAACGCTGTGCGCAGAACAGTCAATTGCATTAACTGTAGTTGCAGTTGTGATGATAGGTGTACCATCTTGATCACCAGTGTTGTTGGCATCAGAGTTTACAAACAAGAAACCATTAGCAGCAGTAGGCGCAGCAAAAGGGCTAAGTGCTGAAACTGGGATAGAGGTTGGCGTGTTGATGATGTGCCATTGCTCAGAGTTTGTACCGGTGCTCGCAATTGCCCAGTTAGAAGCAGTTGAGAAATCATCGGACCAAATTGTGGTTGCCTTCGCATCAGCTGAAGGTTTGTGCGCAACGCTAGAACCAACTTCAAAAGAAGCTTTTTTGTCTAGACGTGGTGCGTTGACACTTTTCACTTGCGCATGAAAAGTACCTGCTGCCATCACGGCAAGAAAAGAAACGTACAGTTTTTTCATTGTTAAATAATTTAGATAGAATGCTACAAATATAGGTAATTCAATATTGAATCTCAAGAAAACAAAAGCGATTAATACTTGCGCTTGAGTAAAAAATCGGCTAACTCAAAAAATGGTGCTTTTGAAGACATATTTTGCAGCTCATTCAGTGCATTTAATGCTGCATTATGGTAAGTTTCCATTTTTGTTTGGCAATAATTTTTAGCGCCAATTTGTGTGTAGAGTTCTTGTGCCAATTTAACCTTTAACTCAGGTTCTTGAATTGTGGCCAATTCTTTGAGTGCTATTTTTTGGTTTTCATCTGCTAAATTATGAGCTGCAATTGACAGTAAAGTCTTTTTATCAGCCAAGACGTCACCTCCAATTTGTTTTCCGACCTGAGCGCTATTTCCGTACAGATCGAGTAGGTCGTCTTGGATTTGAAACGCAAGACCTAATTGTTCGCCAAAATGATACAAATGCGCCGCATCTGCTGGGCTAGCGTCGCCGATAATAGCCCCCATTTCTAGCGCACAACCCAAGAGTACCGAAGTTTTGAGCCGAATCATCTCCAAGTATTGCTGTTCACTTACGTCGGAAAGCTGTTCGAAATCCATATCCATTTGTTGGCCTTCGCAAACTTCTTTGGCTGTTCTGTTAAAGGTTTCAAAGAGCTGCTTGAAGCTATTTGGCGGGTAGTTTCCTAAACAAGCATAAGCCTCTACTAATAGAACATCTCCAGATAATATGGCAATGTTGGCATTCCATTTTTCATGAACGGTGCTCATGCCTCTTCGTAAAGGTGCGGCATCCATGATGTCGTCATGAATCAAGGAAAAGTTGTGGAACAATTCAACGGCAAGTGCAGCTTTTAAACCCTCTTCTGCATTTTTACCACAGGCTTCTGTGGCAAGTAGCGTCAGGATAGGGCGCATTCTTTTACCGCCAAGTGTCATGAAATATCGGAGCGGGTCATAGAGATTAGCTGGCTCTTGAGGTAGTGTTAAACCTTGAAGTGCTTCTTCAATGAGGCGCGTATATTTCTCCAAATTTGTCATAGAATCAAAACACTAGGTCTGAAAAAAAGTTTATTTACAGCCATCTGAAGATGTCATCAAAGAGGCGTTTCCCCCAAGGAGTTGAACCGTAATCCTTTTCAATTTTTGCTCTTAACTCGTTCAAGGTAAATATTTTATTTTTTCCGGGGTTTAAAACGAGTTCTTCTTTTTTAGGGGCAATGGTTTCAATTTTTTTAGCGAAGTAAACAATACCACCATCTTCTGTTGCGAGTCCGAGAATGGTGCCGGGTAAACCGCAAAAACCCTCTGGTCCAACAGACGGGGTCAGCATCGGGGTATACCAGGCATAGAGCCGTGTAGAGTCATTTTTTTCATAGATAGCTTTTCTGCATTCATAGCCGCAAATAGATCTTTTGCTGTCTGTAATTTTCCAGGTGCGCTCTGGTAAACTATCTTGAACATAGACATTTTGACCAAAGACAGCCAGCATCATGAGTTGTTGAGACTGTGCTAAATTTTGAGCATAGGCATTCTTAGTGGTTAACCAAGCCATTTCCTCGGGTTGGTTCATTTCAGCTACCTGAAATAAGGATGCGGTATCATTAAAATATAGGTAAAAAGGCTCTATTCGAATTTTGTTTTCTTCGGTAACAAAGCGTTTCATACGCTGGTCAGTAAAACGCTTTTCTAAGTTGGTGCGTCTTTCAAAAGTAATTTTACCAGCATGGATGTATTCAGTTTGCGCCCAAGCCTGCAGACTGAGCAACAAGGCACTAATGCCACATACGAAGATCTTCTTCACGGGTCTTGTTGTTATTGAATTTGTAAGTAAGGCGCACTAAGAAATATCTGGAGATAATGCGCGTATAGTTGTCTGTGATCACGTTGCTCGAAACCGTTCTTTGCAAGTTGAGGTTCTGATTGAAAAGGTCATTGATCGAGAGGCCCAAGATGAGGTTTTCATTTTTCAAAAAGTTGCGTTGTAATTCGAGGTCAACGATTAAGAAATCTTTGTTGAATTCATCGGCGCGCCCACGGTTCAATGTATAATTTAATTCCCATTTGAATCTAAAATGAGCAGGCAGGTGCCAGTCACCAGTTGTAGAATAGTTTAAAGTAGAGTAGGGTTGATTAGAGAAACTATTCAAGGAGGTCAAAGGATTCACATAAGTGTAGTCTGCACCAACGCTCATTTCCAAACTATCCAATGACAATTCAATAGAGAAGGCGCCATTCACTGTGGTAGTTTGTGTTGTGTTTTTTAAACCATTAATGAAGTTATTTGACTTAATGTAAGTGGCGTTGAGGCTTGGCTCAAAGGTGATTTTTCGATTCAAGATAGGATAGCCACCACCCGCATAAACGGTCGCGAACATGTTGCCATCGACATTGACAGTTTTTGAAACCGTGCGTCCGAGGGCATCAAAATAGGTGCTGTTGGCAAAAGCATTTTGGGTAAAAGTGGCATTACCACCCGACCAAAAATAACGTCCTGACATCGCTTGCCAAACGTTACCATTGAAGTTGAGTTGGTGCTGATAATTTGGTTTTAGGTCAGGGTTACCTTCTTGAATGCGGTTCGGGTTGGTGTTGTCACGCACTGGCTGCAAGTCATTGGCACTAGGCGGCGCAGAATACGTATTGTAGCGCAAATAAAAACGCTTGGCCATACTTGGCTTGAATTGATATGAAAACGTAGGTAAGAAATTTGAAATATTTTGATCGATGACCAAGCCCGAAAATTGGTTGGTATTGGCAATTTGAATATTGCGGTAACCCATTCCACCCATGAATTTATGATTCTTATAGAGGTAATTTAACATCACCAAACCACGCTGCTGAATGCGGTCATTACTAAAGTCATTGGTAAAAAGACTATCGACTACTGTAAATTGGTTGGTCAATAAATCTTGATTATACGTGTAACGCTCTTGCCCTGACTTGCCATATTCAAAGTAGTACTCAGAGGTGAGAATCCAGCTTTTTGATAAAGGTTCAGTGTAGGTAAGCGTTGAATAATGCGTGGTTGAATTATTGCCGTTGGTTTTCTTTTGGTCAATGAGCGTGTCTAAGAGCAAGTTCACCGTAGAGGTTTTAAGGCCGCCTTCCGAAGAATTCTCATTGGCATTTAAAATATACTTGAGCTCTAGTTCGCGGTCTGCTTTACCAAATTTCCTTCTTAAAGTAGCTTCCGAACGGCTGCTCATACCTTTTGACACAGAGGTGTTATTGATATTGGTGGTTAAGTATGGATTAAAGCCGTTATTCAAGAACTGATTGAATGCCGTGTTGTCTTGTTCGCCAGCATCGATATTCAAATTCGGTTTCAATTCCAATTTGGTCAGAGAATCGAGGTCAACCGTGAGGGTCATGTTCAAACGGTGAGAGCTACTCAACGACTGGTTATTTGCTGAATCTTTGGTATAATATGAGCTGTCTGCCAGAAAATACTGAGACTGACTGTTAGAGACTGCCTGTAAACGACTTTCGTAATAAGCATAATTGAGCCCTAATTTTACTTTTTTAGACAAGCGATCATTGTAGTAAACTCCGGTCTTTAAAGTCTGAGGAATGCCGGAGCGGTCACCACGAGAATCGCGATCCCAGAAGTTGAGGCCCGAATCGTTGCGCTCGTTGTCAAGGCCAAATTTATTCATGTCGCCAAACCCAAAATTAGATTTAGGCGTATTGGAAGCCAGCATGAATACTGAAATCTTTTGGGTCTTATTGAATTTATTATAAAGCAGTTCACTTTCATAAAACGCTTTGTCGGAAGACCCTTGATTGAAGTCAGTAGCCAAAGCAGCTTTTCCGAAGTAGCCCTTTTTGGCTTCGTCTTTGAGTTTGAGGTCAAGCACTTGTATTTTGTCGTCTTGGCCTGCTGCAGCATCTTCATTTTTCTTTTCGTAAACCTGTACAGATTCAACGCCTTTTGCGGCTAAGTTCTTGGTAGCAATTGTGGGGTCCGAGCCAAAAAACTCGTCTCCATCCACCAATACCTTACTAATTTCTTTTCCTTGTGAGGTCAAAGATCCGTCGTCTTCAACTTTAATTCCTGGCAATTTCTTGAGTAAATCTTCCACAACAGCATTTTCAGCCACCTTAAAAGAGTCAGCCACAAACACCAAAGTATCTCCGTTGAAATACATGGCATTGCGGTTGCGCGTCACCACAATATCCTTGACTTCCTGAATTTTAGGAAACAAGCGAATATCGGGAAGTTCGAATGTGGTTTTCTGCTTCGAGGCCATGATATAGATACTTCTTGGCGTCCAATTCTGATGCTCCACAACCACCTGAAAAGAGTCAATTGGCAAATCTTGCAACTGAAACTCCCCATTCGGGTTACTACGTGTATACTTGATCAAAACTGAATCGCGCAGGCGAATCGCCATGATGCTGGCTTCGTGAATGGGTTGCGTCCCGCTGGTATCCACCAAACGCCCACTCACTTTCACATTTTGTGCAAAAAACAGAGGGCTAA
>JBEBBE010000050.1:0-6424 GCA_041158525.1 Bacteroidota bacterium
GGATTTTCGATGAGCTTCACTCCCATCCAATAAATACTTTCCAAAGTACGCAATGAGGTCGTACCCACGGCTATTTTTGTTTGTCCTGGGTTTCGAAGTAAGACTTCGAGAAGTTCTTGACGCACCTCTATGAACTCGGCGTGCATGTCATGTTCTTCGACTGTTTCAGTCTTAATCGGTTTAAAAGTACCTGCACCCACGTGTAGTGTAAGTTTTGCTGTATGGATCTCTTTGGCAGCGAGTTGTTCAAATACAGTTTCGGTGAGGTGAAGGCCAGCGGTTGGCGCTGCTACAGAGCCCTCCTCTTTTGCATAAACGGTTTGGTAATTGGTTTTATCACTTTCTTCAGTTTCGCGATTCAAATAAGGCGGCAATGGAATTTTACCAACGATGTGCAAGATTTCAGCAAAAGTCAGTTCAGGGGCAGTCCATGAAAAACGAATTTTAAAAGCGGCATCAGCGCGCTGAATTTGCTCAGCGGTTAAAGTATGTTTTTCGCCTGCAGTCTCAAACTCAAGCTCAATTGGGCCCGTTTTCCATTTCTTGACACCACCAATCTGGCACCACCAATAGACGCTTGTTTTTTGTTGCATAGCGCTACTGACATCGCCATAAATGGCATCGTGTTCTAGGCAAAATACTTCCACTTTGCCCCCGGTATGTTTCTGAAAAATAAGCCGCGCTTCAATGACTTTACTGTTATTGAGCAGTAATAAAGCTTGAGTGGGCAAATGCGAAGCAAGGTTGATGTAGCGATCCTCTGTGATAGCGCCGTTTTGATAAACTAATAACTTGCTATTGTGGCGCGGCGTAGTCGGAAAACGTGCTATACGCTCGTCTGGTAATAGATAAGAAAAATCTTCTATTTTTATTCCACTCATCATCTCAATTTGGCGGCAAAAATACAAAACACAGACGTGAAAATCCTTTGACAGAAAGAGTAAAATCATGGAAAATGAGCAAAATGTCCTTGTGAATGTTTTAGCTTTAACTTTACCTTATGCAAAAACTCAAATTACTCCTCGTTTTTATTGCTATCGGCACCGGCTATCGGTCTCAACCTATTATGAACTTCAATAAGGAACGCCAAGACATTGATCAACAACTCATGATCGGTCTCGGCACTTGGGCAGTAAGTAATTTTACATTGAGTGGCTATGGCTGGGCTACAGCCTCTACTTCACAAGAGAAATATTTTCACCAAATGAATGTCATGTGGAACACTGTTAACTTAGCTTTGGCCGTCCCTGGATATATCAGATCCAAGAATGCCAATTTAGGCCTAAATGAAGTTCAAACATTGGCTGAGCAAAGGAAAACCCAAAAAATATTCTTAGTGAATTCAGCTTTGGATTTAGGCTATATGGCAAGTGGTTTTGTGCTCAAGCAGCAAAATAGCACAAACCCAAACAAAGAAGCGCAACTTCAAGGTTATGGCAATAGTTTACTCCTGCAAGGTGGTTTTTTGTTGCTCTTTGACCTGAGC
Organism: Bacteroidota bacterium; assembly: GCA_041158525.1. Classification (GTDB taxonomy): domain Bacteria; phylum Bacteroidota; class Bacteroidia; order Flavobacteriales_D; family Crocinitomicaceae; genus UBA952. The sequence continues at coordinate 1,487 of JBEBBE010000050.1, forward strand.
GCGTATTGGATACATCAGCACCATGGCTACGTACTCCAAAAAGCAAATGCGTCTAACCTGAAACTGAGTACTAGTGGTGTAGACATGAGAATTATTTACAAATTTTAATGCTAATCTATCGTTAGATCTAGTCCTCACCATAAGAAATTACATAGGCTATATTCAAGGAGAAAACATGACCGTTTGCTAAACCCAGACTACTCTTATTGAGATTCAAATTATAACCGTAGGTAAATGTAAGGTAACTAAAAAATGACAAGCCCAGTTCCGGCCTTAATGAAAATTGATGTTGTGAAAAATCGGTTTGATGAACAAGGTTTACCCTACCTCCAAAAATCAAAATAAAACAATCATAACCGATCTTATTGATCATGTATTGGTTTTTGTCCTTAAAAGAAATTCCAGTTTCGATAGAAGGTCCATGATGGTACCACGCTGGTACATCATCTAAGATATCATCGGCACCATAATCTATCCAAGACAAGCCTAGGTTGATACTCGATATACCACCGAATTCATATTTAACTTTGGGAAGAAGTGCAAAATAAGGTAAATCAATATACGCTGACGGTTTATTTGTCAAAGCAGCCAAAGGATACTTTTGAGCAAAAGTTAGTGAGGTTTGAGCATGCATCCATTTTGAAGCACCCAAAAACAAGCACAGAGCCAGAAGTTGTACTATTTTCATCCATTAAATATAAGTAAATCCACTTATGTTCAAATTCTAAAAAGCCAAAGGCCGTTGATAGACATGCTAAATCCCCTTCAGCAAACTATCATATAAGTCATTGAAAGACATACCGCTTGCAGTTTTTTGCTTAGATAAACGCTTGAATTCTACAAGCGCCCACAAGATAAATTCCATCAAAAACGGAGTGTCTTGTTCGGCGACATGCGGCTGATAACGCGCAATTAGTGCTTTTAAAGGTTCAATGGCATTTAGAGTGCGCAAATAAGTTGGCTCATCGGCTTCGTCCTGGAGTTCGAGGGCTTCAGCTTGGGTAAACCATGCTACAACCCCGTCATAAGGTGTTTCTTGGTCAGCTTTTTGTAACTTCTCAATTTTAGGGAAGTAGTTCAAAAAGAGCGTTTTGGTGGCTTCTGAAATGAGGTGATTAGCGACAAACGAAGAACCTTCTTGCTCGCCTTCATACACTAACTCAACTTTTCCTGTAATCGAAGGAATCATGCCCATGAGGTCACTGAAGCGCACTGTAGTACGGTGTTCATGATTGAGCAAAGCCCTACGCTCAGCAGTACTAATTAGGTTTTCATAGGCGGTGATGCTCATGCGCGCGCTCACGCCACTTTTGGCATCGATGTATTCGCTGTTGCGCGCTTCAAAAGCAATTTGCTCTAAGATATCTTTGGCCAACTCAGGCACGTGCACCTCACAGATGCGCGTATCTAGTTTTTGGGCTTCTTGAGCCGTGATTTGCTTGGCGGTATTGACGTCAGCGGCATAATGCGTTAAAATCTGAGACCCAATGCGGTCCTTGAGTGGCGTCACGATGCTGCCACGATTGGTGTAGTCTTCAGGGTTAGCTGTGAAAATAAATTGTAGATCGAGTGGCAAGCGCAACTTGAAACCCCTGATCTGGATGTCTCCTTCTTCTAAGATATTAAAGAGGGCCACCTGAATGCGCGCCTGAAGATCGGGCAATTCATTGATGACAAACAAACAACGGTGCGCACGCGGAATCATGCCGAAATGCAGAACGCGTTCATCGGCGTAGTTGAGTTTGAGATTGGCTGCTTTGATCGGGTCGATATCGCCAATGAGGTCAGCTACCGTTACATCTGGTGTAGCGAGTTTTTCAAAAAAGCGCTCAGAGCGGTGCAACCAAGTGATCGGCGTTTGGTCTTGGTGCTCGGCAATGAGGTCCTTGGCATAACGGCTAATCGGAGCCAATGGATCATCGTTGATTTCGCTGCCGGCCACTACCGGAATGTATTCGTCTAATAAATGAATCATGAGACGCGCAATGCGGGTCTTGCCCTGCCCACGCAAACCGAGCAAATTGATGTTGTGTTTGGACAAAATAGCACGCTCGAGCTGCGGAATCACGGTGTGTTCATAGCCGTGCATATCTGGGAAAGTTTTCTTCCCTGACTTCAAGGCAGCAATGAGGTTGTCTCGAAGTTCTGTTTTGATGCTTTTAGAGGTGTAGCCCGCTGCTTTTAAAGCGCCAAGTGTATTTATCGTTGTGTCTATCATATCAATTCATGCGTTTTTTACGATTGGTTTCGTAGTCGTGAAAAATCATTTCGCCGAGGCCCTTCAAGCCCGTGTAAAAAGCTTTACCCTTGTTGGACTTCGTGAATTCGTCTACGAAGTGCTGTAAGTATGGGTCTTGGGCAATCATAAAAGTGGTGATCGGAATGTGTAGTTTGCGCGCTTGAGCCGCCATGTTGTAGCATTTATCTACAATATATTGATCAAGGCCATTGCTATTCTTGTAGTATTGACCATCGGGTAAGCGCAAACAACTTGGCTTGCCATCGGTGATCATGAAAATTTGTTTGTTGGTGTTGCGTTTTCTGCGCAAGATATCCATTGCCAATTCAAGCCCGGCAACCGTGTTGGTATGATACGGCCCAACATTCAAATAAGGTAAATCTTTGATGCTGATTGGCCAAGCGTCATTGCCAAAAACAATCACGTCCAGGGTATCTTTCGGATATGTTGTGGTAATGAGTTCAGCAAGTGCCATGGCTACCTTTTTAGCCGGCGTGATGCGGTCTTCGCCATACAAAATCATGCTATGACTGATATCGATCATGAGCACCGTACTCATTTGGGCCTGATGATGCGTGTCTTGCACCACTAAATCTTGTTCGGTAAGCCTGAAATCGCCAACACCATGGTTGATCTGGGCATTTTTCAAGCTCTCGGTAATGGAAATATGCTCGAGCGCATCGCCAAACTGAAAATCCCTAAACTCTCCGGTTGCTTCATCGCCTTGACCGCTTTTTTTAGACTTGTGCTGCCCTCGCCCATTCTTTCTGATATTGCCAAAAATTTGCTCCATGGCATTCTTGCGCAAAATGCGTTCGGTTTTGGCTGTCACACTCAACTGCCCCTGACCATCGGGCAAAATCTGCTCGCGCAAGTAACCCTTCTTTTTCAAATCCTCGATGAAATCTTCCATCGTGTAATTTTCATTGGTCAGGCCATACTCTTTATCCAGCACCTCCAACCACTCCAGCGCCTCATCGACATCCCCCGAAGTATGCACAATCAGCTCCGAAAAAATCTCAAACAAACGCTCAAAATCAGACTGCTCTGGCGCTTGATAAGGCGTGAATACATAACCGCTATTGCGCATGTGTGTTGGTTTTAAATTGAAACAAGAGCTTTGGGAAAATGTTTGGAATGAAATTCAAAATAAATAACATGTAATTTTTATTGTATATAATCGGATTTTTTCCGATTTTTGTATATAAATATGACATTTTGAACTTCACTAAAAAAATCAAAGCTTACACCAATGTCCCAATATCCAGAAACTTGCTATTGGATATTCTTGGTGAATACAAAAGCCCCAATGATAAAATTAGTGAATTACTGAAAAGTGGCGAGCTCATTTCAATCCGGAGAGGATTATATGCGCCGGGGCCTCAAACCGAATTACCTACGCCTGCACCTTTTTTGATCGCCAATCACCTGCGTGGCCCGAGTTACGTTTCGCTAGAAACAGCATTGTCTTATTGGGGTCTCATTCCAGAAAGAACTTTTGAAATCAGCTCGGTTTGTATCCAATCATCAAAAAAGTACCATACAGCACTCGGCAGATTCACTTTTCAACAGGTTTCCTTACCCTATTATGCATTTGGAATTCAAAATGTTCAAATCTCTAACGAACAAACAGCACTCATTTCGACACCTGAAAAAGCCATCTGCGATAAAATCATTCTTACTGCCGGCATCAATTTACGCAGCCGTAAACAAACTGCGTTATTCCTTTTAGAGGACCTCCGAATGGATATCACTATGCTTCGCAACCTAGACACCTCAATCATGAAAACATGGTTACCCGATGCACCTAAAAAGTCAAGTCTCCAAATGCTCATTTCAACACTTGAAGAATTATGATAAAGGAATGGATTGCTGAATACCAGCCAACAAACGAAGAGGAGTTATTTGCTGCCTTACGCGAAATCATGCAAGAAATCACTTTAGCAGGTTTAGCGCGTACAGATTTTTTTGAGAATGCCGCATTCTATGGCGGTACAGCATTGCGTATTTTCTATGGTTTAGATCGTTTTTCGGAGGACCTAGACTTCTCCTTATTGAATACGAATGAAGCATTTTCTCTTGAACCCTATTTTTCAGCCATACAAACTGAATTTGCTGCCTTAGGAATCACTGTTAGCTTCCGAGAGAAAGAAAAGACCAAAAGAACTGCTATCGAGTCCACATTCCCGAAGACTGAAACAATATGGACAGAATTGGTCCTTGAAGACATCCTTAAGCAAACAGGTATACGCTCCAATAAATCAATTAAAATCAAAATTGAAATTGACCGAAACCCTCCTGTAGGTTTTAAAACCGAACAAAAATTATTGCTTCGGCCTTTCTCATTTTACGTCAAATGCTACACTCGACCTTCTTTATTTGCAGGTAAATTACACGCATTACTTTTTCGAAAATGGAATAAACGCGTAAAAGGTCGCGATTGGTATGACCTCGAATGGTATATTAAGCAACGTATCCCTTTAGATACGAATCATTTTTTACAAAGAGCTATTGCCTCAAACGATTGGAAGGACACCAAGATTACATCCGATCAAATCAACAACTTACTGCAGCAAAAAATTGAAAACGTAAGCATTTCTTCTATTAAAGAGGATGTTGTCCGATTTATCTACGACGACAGTAATTTAGCCATCTGGAGCGCGGCCTACTTCAAAGATCTTGTCGATCAGATGAAATTT
>JBEBBE010000051.1:0-70103 GCA_041158525.1 Bacteroidota bacterium
AAGCACTTTTCAAAAGCGGCACAGGACCGCGTCAACGAGATGGTAGACAACTTATTGATTGTATACCGTGAGCGCATTGAAAAATTAGACTGGATGACAGACATCACTAAGCAGGAAGCCTTGAAAAAACTCAACTCGATCGGAAGAAAACTAGGCTATCCGTCTAAATGGGAGGACTACTCAATGCTCAACTTTGATGCGGCGCAGTATGTCATGAATGTGAAAGAAATGGCCCGTTACAGCGTTCAAAAGAATTTTTCTGAACTAGGAAAACCAGTGGACAAAGACAAATGGGGAATGCCAGCTCATATGGTCAATGCTTACTACCATCCTTTGCTCAATGAAATTGCTTTCCCGGCTGGTATCATGCAAGCGCCATTCTTCGATGAAAAAGCAGAAGACGCCGTTAATTATGGCCGCATCGGGATGGTCATTGGCCACGAATTTACACATGGCTTTGATGACATGGGTAGTAAATTTGCTGCAGATGGTTCTTTCACCAACTGGTGGACCGAAGAAGACCGTCAGTCTTTTGAAGAAAAGACAAAATTATTGGGTGCTACTTTTGCTGGCTTCTGCCCGATGGACAACCACTGTGTCAACCCAGATTTAACCATGGGTGAAAACATTGCCGACCTCGGTGGTTTAACCATGGCATTTTACGCTTATAAAAGAACTGACGAATACAAAAAACAAGAACTTCGCGAGGGCTTCACACCTGAGCAGCGTTTCTTTATTGCTTATGCGCAGCTTTGGAAAATTAAGTACACAGAGGCCGAAATGAAAAAGCGTTTAGCGACTGACCCACATTCACCAGGAATGTACAGAGTAAACGGCCCACTTAAAAACTGCCCTGAGTTTTTTGAAGCCTTCCAAATTGAAGAAGGACGCGAAATGAGAAACGACGTTAAGCGAGTGGCTCGAATTTGGTAAGTAATTCGGCTTGTGACAACTGTTGTTGCAAGCCGCTTTCCATATCTTTTAGGGTGAGTTTACCTTGTTGCCTTTCCTCTTCGCCCACTAATATGACAAATCTAGCTTTGCGATCATTGGCATACTTGAGTTGTTTTTGAAGCTTAGCTGCGCTCGGATACAATTCTGCAGCGACACCCAAGGCGCGTAGTTTTTTCAAAAGTTGGAGGTGCGCTAACTCAGTTTCAGGTTCAAAATTGGCGATTAAAATATCTAAGGATTTTTCGAGATCAACTGGGAACAACTGCAGCTCTGTCAGGACATCATAAATGCGATCAGCTCCAAAGGAAATGCCTACCCCAGATAAGTTTTTGAGGCCGAAAAGCGCGGTGAGGTCATCGTAGCGCCCACCTCCACAAATACTACCCATCTTGACACCTTGTGCTTTCACTTCGAAAATAGCGCCTGTGTAATAATTTAAACCGCGAGCTAGCGTAACATCAAAATTGAGCGTGCCTTTTTCGAGGCCAAGTTGCGCTATTCTGTCCAATACATATTGAAGTTCATCTAGACCTTTGAGGCCAACTTTACTTGAAGCTAAGAATGTTCTGAGATGTTTTATTTTTTCTTGATTGCTTCCTGTTAATTCAAAAAGCGGCTGAATTTTTTGAAGCGTGAGGTCCGAAAAGCCTTTTTCTGTTAATTCTTTGAACACACCTTCCTCACCTATTTTATCTAATTTATCAATGGCAACCGTGAGCTCAACAATTTGCTGAGCAACATCACATACTTCGGCAATACCCGTTAATATTTTTCTGTTATTGATTTGGATGTCGAAGCCAGGTAAACGCAGGGCAGTGAGTACTTCGTCAAAAATTTGAATGAACTCAACTTCATGCAATAAGGAATCAGAACCGACGACATCGGCATCGCACTGAAAAAACTCTTGATAACGACCATGCTGCGGACGATCTGCTCGCCAAACCGGCTGAATTTGATAGCGCTTGAAAGGGAATTGCAATTCGTTTTGGTGCTGTACAACAAAGCGCGCAAACGGCACAGTGAGGTCGTAGCGCAACGCCTTTTCGGCTAATGAATTGGCAAAACGCGGGAGATTATCTTGTGCCAATGCCTCGAGGTCTGCTTTGCGCATTTTTTCGCCGGAATTCAAGATTCTGAAGATCAGACGGTCCCCTTCTTCGCCATATTTGCCTAAAAGTGTACTTGAAAGTTCAAAACTTGGCGTTTCAATAGGTGCAAAACCATAGCGCTTGAAAACCGTTTTGATGGTATCAAAAAGATACGTTCTTTTAGCGACTTCTGAAGGTAAAAAATCTCGAGTTCCTTTAGGGATTGCAGGTTTTTGTGCCATTTTAAAGTGTGGTATTTTTAAGAAAGAGTTCAAGTAAAATGCCATCGGCAAGGCCTATTTTTGGCACTACGATTTGATCTTGCTCAAGAGCAGTAAGCGCAGCGATATATATTTCTAAGGCCGGAACAATGACGTCTGCACGATCTGCTTTCAGTTGAAACTGTTCGATGCGTTGGTCTATAGAAAGCGAGGCCAATTGAGTATGCAATTGGAGCAAGTCTTTTCTTGAAATTTTATCTTTTTTGTTGGGTAACATTTTGAGCGCGCGGTTGATATTGCCTCCGGTACCGAAAACAAGGTGCGGTTCATTGACTTTTGCATGGGTTTGAATCCAGGTTGTGAAATCAGACCATATATTTGAATCAATTTTTTGGTTGAGTATGCGTAATGTTCCGAGCTCAAAAGATTTGGACGCACGCCTTTGACCATCTTCAAAAACACTGATTTCTGTACTCCCCCCACCGACATCAACAACAATATATTGGGTCTTTTGACCAAGATGCAGTAGTTCAAAAGCCGAAAAAATAAGTTTGGCTTCTTCTTCACCTGAGATAACCTCAATTTGCAAACCTGTGGTCTGGAAAATTTCTTTGGCTACTTTTTTATTGTTGGATGCCTCGCGCATCGCAGAAGTAGCTACCGCTCTGAGCTCTGTGACTTGATGAGCGCTAGCAAGCAACTGAAAAGCTTGCATGGTCTGAATGAACTGCTTGAGTTTTGTAGCCCCAATTTTTCCTTTACCAAAGACGTCAGCTCCTAAGCGTAAAGGGCTTCTGTAATAGCCTAGTTTTTGTATTTGCAAGCCCGACTGACTGACCAACACCTCACCTATTAAAAGACGCGCTGCATTTGTGCCAATATCGATTGCTGCAAATTTCATAAGACAAAATTAAAACAATGAGACTTGCATAGCCTGAAAATATTCATTTTATTTGTTGTGCGCTCATGAAAATTACCCAACAACATCTTTTCAGTACTAAAATTACACCAGAAACAGGTCGACTCTTAATAGCCGAACCTTTTCTCAATGAGCTGTATTTTCAGCGTGCGGTAATTTTATTAGTACACCACGACAACGATGAAAGTATGGGGCTTGTACTGAACCATCCTTCGGAGACTCATACCCACGAAATTCTCAATGACTTTGATTTTTCCATGCGTATTTATCATGGTGGCCCGGTTGATACACAAAGTTTATTTTACCTCCACAACTTTTCAGCGCTGAGCGATGCCAAACAACTCACCGAAAACTTATTTTTTGGCGGCAACTGGGATGAACTGTTAGTAGCCATGAAAAAAGAGAAGCACCCTGAACGCCGCGTCCGATTCTTTTCTGGCTATGCCGGCTGGGGAGCACAACAACTACTTGACGAAATGTCTGAACACGCTTGGGTCTGCATTTCAAAATACGATGACGCGACGATTTTGAGTAAGCCCAGTGATACCTTGTGGCACGATTCTTTAATGAGTCAAGGGGCAGAATTGGCTACTTTTGCGCATTTCCCACTGAATATCAGTGACAATTAAGTGTTTTTACCTTGTGATTTCGAGATTTATTGCTAATTTTGCGCCTCCGTATGGAACGGCGTGCCCATTCTGCGCCTATTATTATTGTTAAACAGCTTTTTAATCGATGGGGATTAAAAATACAAATTTGAAAGCCACATGGCAAAGAACATTGAAAAGCAGGGAACTGCAGATTTTGATTGGGAAGCGCTCCAATTGGACGGTTACAATCAGGTAGAACGCTCTGAACTCGGAGATCGCTACGAAAAAACCCTTACTTCTATCAACGAAAAAGAAGTAATCCAAGGGACAGTTGCAATGCTCAACAAAAAAGAAGTAATCATCAACATTGGTTACAAATCTGAAGGAGTTGTTGCTGCTAACGAATTTCGTTACAACCCAGATTTAAAAGTTGGAGATGTAGTTGACGTTTACGTTGATTGCTTAGAAGACAAAACTGGACAACTTATCGTTTCTCACCGCACAGCGCGTATGCACAGTGCTTGGATTCGCGTTAACGACGTACTACGTACAGGCGAAATCATTACTGGTTACGTGAAGTGTCGCACTAAAGGTGGTTTGATTGTCGATGTATTCGGAATTGAAGCATTCTTACCAGGTTCACAAATTGATGTGAAGCCTATCCGCGACTACGATATCTATGTTGGTAAAAACATGGAGTTCAAAGTTGTTAAAATCAACGAAGAATTCAGAAACGTTGTCGTTTCACATAAAGCCCTTATCGAAGCTGAACTCGAAGAACAGAAAAAACAAATCATTTCTGGTCTTGAAAAAGGACAGGTTCTTGAAGGTATCGTTAAAAACATCACTTCTTACGGTGTATTCATCGACCTCGGTGGTGTTGACGGACTCATCCACATCACAGACCTTTCTTGGGGCCGCGTAACGCACCCAGAAGAAATGTTAGAATTAGATCAAAAAATCAATGTGGTTATCCTCGACTTCGATGACGACAAAAAACGCATTGCTTTAGGCTTGAAACAACTTCAACCACATCCATGGGATTCACTTGACACAAACCTACAAGTTGGTGACAAAGTAACCGGAAAAGTTGTTGTTATGGCTGACTACGGTGCATTCATCGAAATCGCAGCTGGCGTTGAAGGTCTTATCCACGTTTCAGAAATGAGCTGGTCACAGCACTTGCGTTCTGCTCAAGATTTCTTGAAAATCGGAGACAGCGTTGAAGCAGTTGTGCTTACCCTTGACCGCGAAGAGCGAAAAATGTCTTTGGGTATCAAACAATTGATGCCAGATCCATGGAACGATATCGAAATCAAATATGCAGTAGGTACACGTCATTCTGCTAAAGTTCGCAACTTCACTAACTTCGGTGTATTTGTTGAATTAGAAGAAGGTGTTGACGGCTTAATTCACATTTCTGACCTTTCTTGGCAGAAAAAAATCAAGCACCCATCTGAATTCTGTAAAGTTGGTGACGCGATGGAAGTACTCGTACTTGAAATCGACCGCGACAACCGTCGTATTTCTTTAGGTCACAAACAACTTGAAGAAAACCCTTGGGATGTATTTGAAAACACATTTGCTGAAGGATCAGTTCATAGCGGTACAATCATCGATATGAAAGATAAGTCAGGAATTGTTGCACTTCCTTACGGTGTAGAAGGTATTTGCCCATCTAAGCACCTTAGAAAAGAAGACGGTTCAAACGCTAAAGTTGAAGAGACACTTGATTTCAAAGTAATCGAATTCAACAAAGACGCGAAGAAAATCGTTCTTTCTCATACACGTTTATTTGAAGAAGGTGAAGACAAACCGACAACTACTTCAAAAGGCGGTAAAAAAGGTGGTGCTGGAAGCAACACTGACCAAGCAGTAAAAGCAATCAACCAAAACTCAGAGAAATCAACTCTTGGTGACCTTGATGCACTTGCTGAATTGAAAGAAAAAATGGAGCGCGGCGAATAAGCCAAGCTTTTCAATCAAATCAAAGGGGGTTTCGGCCCCCTTTTTTATTTCGTCTAAAATTTATAACTAACTTTAGGGCGTAAAATGGGAACAAGTCAAATTTCGGCTACAGTCAAAGATATTTTTGCCGCTTATCTCGAGCAAAATGGTCATCGGAAAACACCCGAACGCTTTGCCATACTTGCAGAAATTTATGAATACGAAGGGCATTTTGATGTAGAATCTCTTTATATCAAAATGAAGAATCACAACTACCGTGTTTCAAGAGCAACGCTCTACAATACCATCGAATTATTATTGGCTTGTAATTTAGTGCGCAAACACCAATTTGGTAAAAATATCGCGCAATTTGAAAAAGCCCATGCATCCAAACAACACGACCACCTGATCCTTACAGACACCGGTGAAGTGATTGAATTTTGCGATCCAAGAATTCAACAAATCAAAGCCACAATAGAAGAACTTTTCCAAGTAGATGTGCAGCATCATTCTCTCTATTTCTATGGCACTCAAAAAAAATAGTTCGCATATGGAAGTCAGTTTAAGCACACATGGCAATCTTTGTCTATTCAAACTTGAAGGTCGTTTCTTTACAGAAAGCGACCGTGAATTAGCTATTGAAAAACTAGACGAAATTACTAACTGGAACTTAGTGATTGACTTATCAAACTTAGAGTACATCAATTCAACGGGCATTGCCTTCTTGGTAAAAACCTTGACACGCGCACGCTTGAATCTTGGCGAAACCGTACTCTACAGACCTAACGAACAACTCAACAAGATCTTTGAACTAACAAGGATGCAACACATTTTCGCCATTTATCAAGATTTAGAATCAATTAAAAAGTTTTTTGAACAAACACAATCATGAAGGTAGACGTATTATTAGGCTTACAGTGGGGAGACGAAGGAAAAGGTAAAATAGTAGATGTACTCACACCTTCTTACGATATCATCGCTAGATTTCAAGGCGGACCAAACGCTGGTCACACCCTAGAATTTGAAGGTATCAAACACGTTTTGCATACCATCCCATCTGGAATTTTCCACAAGGATGTCATCAATTTGGTAGGTAATGGCGTCGTGATTGACCCTGTTGTGTTTAGTGCTGAACTCGATAAATTAAAACCATTTAACATCGATTTCAAAACAAGACTTTTGCTTTCAAAAAAAGCACATTTAATTTTACCAACACACAAGCTGCTCGACGCTGCTTCTGAGCAGGCCAAGGGCAAAGATAAAATTGGCTCAACGCTAAAAGGTATTGGCCCAACCTACATGGACAAAACAGGCCGTAATGGCTTGCGTGTAGGCGATATCCACTCGCCTAACTTCAAAGAAAAATACGCTGCGCTCGTTGAAAAACACGTTGGCATCCTTAAGCACCACAATGACTTCACCTATGACCTCGCAACTCTTGAAAAACCATGGTTTGAAGCCATTGAGTTACTCAAAGACCTCACAGCCGTAGATTCTGAGCATTATTTAAATACTGCCCTTCTGAGTGGCAAAAAGGTATTGGCTGAAGGCGCGCAAGGCACCATGCTAGATATCGATTTTGGCACCTACCCTTTTGTAACTTCATCTAATACAGTTACTGCAGGTACATGTACAGGCCTCGGTATTGCGCCAACTAAAATTGGTTCGGTTATCGGCATCTTCAAAGCCTACTGTACACGTGTTGGTAGTGGCCCCTTCCCTACCGAACTCAATGACGAAGTCGGAGAACTCATCCGTCAAGAAGGCCGTGAATTTGGTGCTACAACTGGGCGTCCACGCCGTTGCGGCTGGCTTGATCTCGTTCAATTGCGCTATGCCATCATGATCAATGGGGTAACTGAACTTTCCATGATGAAAAGTGACGTACTCAGCATCTTTGAACACATCAACGTTTGTACACATTATTTGATTAACGGAGAAAAAGTAACTGACTTTCCTTTTGACGTCACCGATCTTCACATTGAACCAGTCTATGAAAAATTAGCTGGCTGGAACTGTGACCTCACTGAACTCGAATCATTTAACGATGCGCCTCAGGAACTCAAAGATTACGTGACTTACCTAGAAGCGCAATTAAACGTTCCAATTCGCGTTATCTCTGTCGGTCCGGACCGCAAACAGACACTTCAAAACTAAAAATGACCAAACTTCCTCAAATGCGTTTTGCAATCTTCATGATGGCAATAGTATGTTGGGGAACTTTGTTTGGACAGGGCACACTCCAACTGCTACCCGGCACCGAGAAAGTTTACGCCATTCAAAATGGCATACACCGCTTGGTCGGGACAGTAAGTTTCACCTATCAAGGCAATACGATGTACTGCGATTCTGCCCACTACAACGAGGGTGGAAAAGAAGTGCGAGCCTATGGAAATGTCCACATTCAAAAAAGTGGCATCAATCTTTATGCTGATTCGATATACTACGCCGAAAAACAGAAATATGCCAAGCTTTGGGGTCATGTAAAAGCCCGAGACAACGCATATAAAATGAGTGCCGATTCTATGGACTACGATGCCAAACGCGGCAGGGCCATTTTTCGAAGTTCTGGTAAAATTGAATCCATCCTATCAGATGAATCCATTGTTTGCCAACGCGGGTATTTCTATCCTGGTAATGGCTCTTTTTTCTTCAGCGGAAAAGTTCATTATAAAAAAGGCCAACTCGATGTCAAGGCAGATACCTTACAATTTGCCTATGAGCAGCAAAAGCTCTATTTTCTTGGTAATGCCCAACTGCGCAACGATACTGTTCAAATTTATTGTCAAAAAGGCTGGTTTCATGTGCAAGATGAATATGGCAAACTCTACAAACAAGCAGAGGTCTTTCACCAACAACATCTCATAAAGGGAGACACTTTATTTTTCAATACCAAGAAGAATGATTACGAAGCCTTTGGAAACGTCTTTTACAAAGACACCAAAGAAAATTTTGCCTTAATGGGTCAACATGCGTTACTTTCTGACACCGACCACAAAGGATACATGACAGGATCTGTTTTAGGCTTTAAACGCCTTGAACAAGACACGCTATACTGGACAGCAGACACCTTATATTTATCAAGAGATAGTTTAAATAACAACAAATATATTATTGCTAATCAGAATTTTAAATTTATAAATGAAAATCTACAAGGCCGTTCTGATTATGCGCAATTTGATCTAAAAACACAAGAACTCTTGTTAGAAGAGCAGCCCATCCTCTGGACAAACACCGCTGAGCTCAAAGCCCAACAAGCGCACATTTTCCTAAAAGACAGCAGTCTTCAAAAAATTCAACTCACCGATAAGGCAAGCATCTTAATGGAGCTCGAGACCGATAGTTTATACAATCAGTTGGCAGCTAGAGAGCTCAATGCCTATTTCGACAGCACAGGCCAATTGAATTTTGTCGAAGCACTTGGTCAAGCCTGGACCATTTTCTATCCGGAAACTCAAAAAGAACTCAATGACAGCACCTTGCAAATTCAGCGCGAAGGATTAAATAGGTTGTACTCAGAATATTTGGAAATCAATATTGCGGGCAAAGAAATAGTCGGGATCACCTATTTTGAGCAACCAGAAGGGATTTTCTTCCCAATGGATCAAATAGATCAAAAAGAAAGATGGATTAAGAATTTTTCATGGAATCCAAATTTGCGACCGCTGAAGGTATCAGACCTTCGTTAGCTCAATTCTTCGTTGTCCACTGCAGCATCCCAGCGCGTCACGCTCTTAACCCCTTCCACTTGTTCAAACTTACGGGTCAGTTGCTCAAGTTGGGCAGTGTCGTAAACTAGTACCTTGATGCGCCCTTCAAAAACACCATCGTTGGTTTCAAAAGAAATACTCTTCATGTTGATGTTGTTCTGACGGGAGATGATTTCAGTAAGGCGGTTTACCAAACCTAACTGATCAATACCGATAATCCGGATGGCCGCTACGCGTTCAACAAGTGCACTACTTTGCCAGGTAGCCTTTAAGCAACGGTATGCCAGCTTAGATAGCAAATGCATCGCATTCGGGCAATTGAAACGGTGAATTTTGATCCCACTCGAAATGGTAATGAAACCAAAAATACTATCGCCCGGAATTGGGCTACAACACTTAGCCAAGGTGTAATCAAAACCTTTGAAATCTTCTCCGATGATGATCGTGTCGGTATCCGTATTGATACCCTCATGCAATAAACTATCATCAGAGCCCTTGATTTTTTTAGAACGAATTTTGCGTTCCAACACGATATAACCTTGCTGGATGTTTAGTTCCCGGAGTTGTGCAAGATCAAGCTTACCCTTCGCAACTTTAAAATATAAGGTACCAGTAGAATCTAGGTGAAAATGCCTTTCTAAAGCGCGAATATTTTCAGGATTGAAATGAATGCCAAATTGCTTGAGTTTGCGCTCAAGGATTTCTTTTCCATCAGCGATGATCACCTTACGCTCCTCATTGAGCGCCTGTTTGATACGCTGTTTGGCCTTTGCTGAAACCACAAAGCGCACCCATTCGTCATTGGGTTTTTGCTTTTTAGAAGTCAGGATTTCAAGCTGATCTCCGTTCTGCAATTGGTAACTCAGCGGCACCAAACGATTGTTTACTTTTGCACCGATACAATGGTTTCCAATTTCAGTATGGATGTCATAGGCGAAATCTAGAATGGTTGAACCTGTTGGCAAAACGCGTAATTCACCCTTTGGGGTAAATACATAAATTTCGTCATTGAAAAGATTGAGCTTGAAGTCATTGACAAAATCAATGGCGCTGGTATCTGGGTTGTCTAGTAATTCTCTGATTTCAGCAATCCAACGATCAAACTTGTTTTCGTCGGTTTTGGATTCTTTGTATTTGTAGTGTGCGGCTAGTCCATGCTCCGCGATGTCGTCCATGCGGGCACTTCTGATTTGCACTTCTACCCATCGCCCCTGTGGAGACATCACGGTGGTATGCAAAGATTCATAACCATTGGCTCTTGGCGTTGAAACCCAGTCGCGGAGCCTTTCAGGGCTAGGCTGATAAAAGTCTGTTACAACCGAATAAACACGCCAACAATCTGATTTTTCTTTGGCTGGAGGCGTATCAAGAATGATGCGCAGCGCAAAAACATCAAAAACTTCCTCAAACGGAATGTCTTTGGTTTGCATTTTACGCCAAATAGATGATATAGATTTGGTGCGCGCCTTGATTTCAAATTGGTAACCTTGTTCTTGCAAGGCTGTACGGATAGGCGCTACGAATCTTCGGATGAAACGATTTCGAACGTCTTGCGTGGATTTCAGCTTGGCCTCAATTTCTTGGTAGACATCGGCCTCGCAATATTTCATTGAAAGATCCTCGAGCTCTGACTTGATTGGATATAAACCAAGACGGTGAGCCAAAGGAGCATAAAGAAACTTGGTTTCAGAAGCAATTTTGAGTTGTTTCTCTGGCTTCATGCTTTGCAGCGTGCGCATGTTGTGCAAGCGATCCGCTAACTTAATGAGCACCACCCTGAAATCGTCAGAAATGGTGAGTATCATTTTTCTAAAATTCTCAGCCTGAATAGAGGTATTCTCATCGAAGACTTCTGGTATTTTAGTGAGGCCATCAATGATTTTTCTTACCGTAGATCCAAATAGATCTTCTATATCTTGCAGTGTTATATGCGTATCTTCAACGGTGTCGTGTAGCAGCGCACAAACAATAGCTGTAGGTTCAAGGCCCATTTCCTCGGCACAAATTCGGGCCACAGAAATCGGATGATAAATGTAAGGTTCGCCCGATTTGCGGCGCATGTCTTTGTGCGCATCAAGTGCGATATCAAAAGCCTTGCGGATGAGTTTGGTTTCTTCCCGACTTCTGTCTTTGGTTGCTCGTAGTAAGCCTTTGAACGCATTGAGAATTTCTATGCGTTCTTGTTCTAGGTCAATATGTCCGGAACCGTCGTAGCGCATTAGTTACTTGGCAACAATTGGGTGCGTACCTCTCCGAAGCCGATTTTTACGCCTTCGTTTTGACAGAAACCGCGCATAATTACGGTATCGTGGTCTTGAATGAAACGGCGCTCAGAACCATCGGGCATAGCGATTGGTTTGGTACCTTTCCAAGCGAGCTCTAGCATGGACCCGTAAGAATCTGGTGTCGGGCCAGAGATGGTACCAGAACCCATGAGGTCTCCACAGCGCACATTACAACCGTTTACGGTATGATGTGCTAGTTGCTGTGCCATATTCCAGTACATGTATTTGAAATTAGATTTCGAAACCACTTGCTCTGGGTGCTGAGGAACCTCGATAGCTACCTCTAATTGAATATCATAGGACTTCTTGCCTTCAAATTGAAGATAAGACAAGACATCTGGATGCTGTTCTGGAGTCTGAGTAGAGAATGGCACCAAGGCATCAAGGGTGACAATCCAGCAAGACATTGAGGACGCAAAATTCTTGGCTAAAAAAGGCCCTAGTGGCACGTACTCCCATTTTTGAATGTCTCTGGCTGACCAGTCGTTGAACAGGCACAAGCCAAAAATAAAGTCTTCAGCCTCTGAGGTAGAAATTTGCTGCCCTAATGGTTTGCCGTCAAAGGTAATGAAGCCCATCTCGAGTTCGAAATCAATTTGTCGGGATGCTGCGTAAATTGGGTCCGCGTTGTCATCGGGTTTGATCTGCCCCTTGGGTCTGATGATGTTTTGCCCAGAAGGAATTACCGATGAAGCGCGCCCGTGATAACCCACTGGTATCCAAAGCCAGTTTGGCAATAAAGCATTAGCTGGGTCTCGGAACATGATTCCTACGTTGGTAGCATGTTCTTTTGATGAGTAAAAATCGGTGTAATCGCCAATTTGAACCGGCAAATGACTCTCGGAGGCTGCAACCGGAATAAGGGCACTATGATGACTTGCGTTGTTCTGAAAGTCGGTGTTGTTTTGCTCTAGCAGTTCGGAAATGCGATTGCGCAAAGCGCGCACAGCAAGTTTACCGTGCTTCATCATGGAGTTTAAGTAGGCTTGCTGAAAATCGGATTTTGCAAAAGGCAAAGCGTCAAAATAACCAAACTCAGCCATTGCGGCTAAATTCAGGACGTGATCACCAATGCGTACTGCCACAAATTTATGCTGTGGAGTAGCACTTTCACTGACAATTCCGAACGGTAAGTTTTGAATGGGAAAATCTGAATTTTGGGGAACATGAACCCAAGACTTCAGATGAACTTGATTGGCTGTGATTTCCATAAGGATCAATTAAGCGAATTAAACGTTAAAGCGGAAGTGCATGATATCACCATCTTCCACCACATATTCTTTACCTTCAACTTTGAATTTACCGGCTTCTTTGACCGCACTTTCAGACTTTAGTGTCACGTAGTCATTGAATTTCATGACTTCGGCACGAATGAATCCTTTTTCAAAATCTGAGTGAATCACACCAGCTGCTTGCGGAGCTGTCATGCCTTTGCGGATGGTCCAGGCACGTACTTCTTTAACTCCTGCCGTGAAATAGGTTTGTAGATTCAATAAATGATAAGCCTGACGAATAAGGCGATTTACTCCTGGCTCTTCTAGGCCTAACTCTTCTAAAAACATCTGACGCTCGTCATAGGTTTCAAGCTCGGTGATATCGGCCTCGATTTTTGCTCCGATGACCAACACCTCTGCATTTTCTGCTGCAACGGCTTCTTTGACGCGCGTCACATGTGCGTTCCCTGTTTTTACAGAAGCTTCATCCACATTACACACATACATAACAGGCTTGGAAGTGATCAAGTTAAAAGAATGAATGATATCCATTTCTTCTTGACTGAAACCCAAACCACGGACAGACTTTCCTTGTTCTAAGCCTGCCTTGATTTGAAGCGCAAGCTCATTTTCTTTGACCGCATCTTTGTCACCAGATTTAATCACGCGCGCTAAACTTTGAATTTTTTTCTCGATAGAATCGAGGTCTTTGAGTTGGAGCTCAATGTCGATGATTTCTTTATCACGGATGGGGTCTACACTGCCATCAACGTGAATGATGTTGCCGTCATCGAAACAACGCAAAACGTGTAAGATGGCATCTGTTTCTCGGATATTAGCCAAAAACTGATTGCCAAGACCCTCCCCTTTTGAGGCGCCTTTCACTAACCCTGCGATATCGACAATTTCCATGGTTGTAGGGACTACGCGCTCAGGATTGACAATTTCTTCGAGTTGCTCGAGACGTGGATCTGGGACTGAAATGGTACCGAGATTGGGTTCAATTGTACAAAAAGGAAAGTTTGCCGACTGCGCCTTTGCGTTAGACAAACAATTAAATAATGTGGATTTACCGACGTTTGGTAAGCCTACGATACCGCATTTTAAAGCCATTCTTATGTTTTGTTAGATCAGGTGCAAAGATAGCCAAAAGCAAGCTGTGTTTGGCGGAAATTGGTACTTTTACCCAAATTCTATACATGAAAATTCGTTTGGTACCTGGTTTGCTCTTTTGGGCCATTACTTTTTGCCACTTTGCGCAGGATAGTCTTTTTATTCGCCAAATTTATGACGAAGCCTTACTCAGGGGCGAGGCCTACGAAAACCTGAGGCAATTATGCAAACAAATTGGTCCGCGCTTGTCGGGTTCTGCTGAAGCTGAAATGGCGGTCAATTGGAGCTATGAAAAAATGAACGCGTACCATTTTGACCGGGTCACCAAACAAGACATTACGGTTCCACATTGGGAACGCGGCACCAAAGAAAGTGCTTGGTTCAAAGTGGTCAATTCATATACGAGCACACAAAAACTGCACCTATTAGCCTTGGGGGGCTCCATCGGAACCAACGGCCTACTCGAGGCCGAAGTTGTTGAATTCAAGACCCTCGACGCTTTGAAAAATGCCAAACCCAAAGAGGTTGCTGGCAAAATCGTCTTCTTGAATCAAAAGATGGATGCAGCCCAAATCCAGACATTTAAGGCTTATGGGGCTTGTTATGCCATCAGAGGAAATGGTGCAGTTGAAGCGGGCAAGCTCGGAGCCAAAGCAGTGGTCATTCGCTCTTTAGGTTTACCGATTGATCAGCACCCGCATACAGGCTCAATGCATTACGAGAAAGAGGTTCCAAAAATTCCGGCAGCAGCCCTTTCCACACAAGATGCCGATGCGTTGTCTGAAGCACTTACCAAAGGAAAAGTTCAATTTTATTTAGAAATGGATTGCCGTGATTTCCCTGATGCGCCTTCATTTAATGTCATGGCCGAAATCAAAGGCAGCCAGAACCCTGAGCAAATCATCACGATTGGCGGCCATCTTGATTCTTGGGATACCGGCGAAGGTGCACATGACGACGGAGCAGGCGTCATCCATTGCTTAGAGGCACTTCGTATTTTAAATACGTTGGGCTACCAACCCAAGCACACCATTCGGGTGGTATTTTTCATGAATGAAGAAAATGGCAACCAGGGTGGTCAGCAATACGCCAAATGGTGCCTGGCTAATGGCGAGCAGCATATCGCGGCTTTAGAAAGCGATCGTGGGGGCTTTGCTCCTCGTGGTTTTAACCTCGACGGCCCGGATCAATACTTGAGTTTACTTCAAAGTTTTGAACCCGAACTCAAGTCCTATGACTTGCACATTTTTGAAAAAGGCTACGGTGGCGTCGATATTGGCCCACTAAAGACAAGTTATCCTGGCATTCCACTTTTTGGCTTCGTTCCCGATTCACAGCGCTACTTTGATTACCACCATGCACCCAGCGATGTCTTTGAATCTGTCAACAAAAGAGAACTCGAACTTGGGGCAGCTGCCATTGCAAGTTTTGTTTACTTACTCGATCAAAATATCAAACCCTAATGTGCGGAATTGCTGGCTTGGTTGAAAAGAAAGCGGCAAACCTCGAGCGCGCTGTCCTAGAAGACATGAGCCTCAAAATTGCGCATCGGGGGCCCGATGGCGCGGGGCTTCAAGTTTTTGAACCAGAAAAATTAGGTCTGGCACACAGACGCTTGGCCATCATTGACCTCAGTGAGGCTGCAGCCCAACCCATGAGCTTTTCAGAGCGCTATTGCATGGTATTCAACGGAGAAATCTATAACTACCTAGAAATCAAGGCTGATTTAGAAAAACAAGGTTGTCAATTTTCAACGCAGTCAGACGCGGAGGTTTTGTTACAAGCCTATGCCTATTATGGCGAGCAGTGCCTCAGCTATTTAGATGGCATGTGGGCTTTCTGTATTTTTGATCGGGAAGCACAAACCTTGTTTTGCGCCCGAGACCCCTTTGGTGTGAAGCCTTTTTATTTCCTAAATAACGACGCACATTTTGGCTTTGCTTCTGAAATCAAAGCACTGCTCAGTATTCCTAGTTACAAGGCCCAAGCAAATCCAAAGGCCATTTTGGACTTTTTAGCCCAGGCCCAAATAGAACTTGATGCGGAAGGTTTTTTCAAAGATATTTTTGAATTGTTACCCGGCACATCCCTGCTCTATTCTTTAACCGACCACAGCTACAAACAACAAGCTTACAAAACACACCAAGAAGCACCGTATACCAGCATCAGAGCAGCACTTGAGCAAACACTTGAACGCCGCTTGCGCGCAGATGTACCTGTAGGCTTTTGTCTTTCTGGCGGCCTCGACTCGAGCACTCTACTGGGGCTAGCGAATCAAATGCAAAAAACAAAAAAAGTCGAAAGTCTTTCCGCCGGAATTTATGCATTTACAGCAGTTCATGATTCTCCACTTGATGAACGCAGTTGGGCACAACAAATGATTGACCAAACACAAGTTAATTGGATACAAAAAGAAGTCACTGCCCCTGACCTACTCGGCAAGCTTCAAGATTTAATCTATCATCAGGACATTCCTTTGCTTTCAAGCAGTACCTATGCCCAAAGTGCTGTTATGGAAGCCGCAGCCACTCAAAAAATCAAGATTTTAATTGACGGACAAGGTGGTGATGAATTATTTGCAGGTTATCAGGTGTTTTACCCCACCTTTTTCAAAGAACTGTTGTTGAGTGGGCGCATCAAGCGTTTCATTAAAGAATGGAAAAAGCTTTCAAATTCTCCGACAACTTCCAAATACATCCTCAAAGAGTGGGCTCAAGATGTGCTCAGCATATTACCCAACTCTTTCACAAATGGCATATTCAAAAGAAAGAAGGTAGCATTTCAATACCTCAAAACGACACCATCACTCAAGAGAAAACCCTACAATAAACTTCAAGCCCATTTGAAAGCATACCGAGAAGGCCCTGCTTTAAAAGGTTTATTGCGTTGGGAAGACCGCTGTTCGATGCAGTACAGCATTGAGTCGAGAACTCCTTTTGCAGATGCACTTTTCCTTGTAAAGGAAGTTGAAGCACTTACTCCAACAAAGCTAATTCACGAGGGCTGGTCCAAACATGCACTCCGTCAAAGCATGCAAGCTATTTTACCCGAAAGCATTACCTGGAGAAAAGATAAAAAAGGATTTTCTGTACCCCAAGGCACGTGGCTGAAGGAAACCAAAAACTATTGGATCGAACTACTCCACACAAAATACGTTTTGGATCCTTTTGATTTTGTTGACTGGCCAAAGCTTCAAAAAGAAGCTCCGATGATACTTGATCATGGAACAGAAAACGAAGCGCAAGCCTTTGTTTTTCGTTGCTGCTCTTACCTGCTTTGGCTAGAGATCTTTAATTTGGGAAAGCTTCCCGATTCAAAGTAACAGCAAAAACTTTGTTGGGTTTTTCGTGTAAACTCAGCTTGGCACTGGGGTGCCCTTCTGGCAAATAGACCGCACACAAAGCGTGTTTCACTAAATACACGTTCGCGTGCATTTCTTGAGGCAAGCCCTCGAAAATACCCTGTAGGACATCAAAACGCGGATATTCAGTATCTGATTTTGCATCATGCCATACCAAAATACTTTTTTGGTCATTTCTAAGTTGCAGCATTCTTTGCGTATCTCGCCTTACCGCCTCCAAAGAGTGGTCTCCGTCAATAAAAATAAGATCCATCTTGTTTTTGTAGGCGCTTAAATCAAAGCTTGCTGAATCACCATATAAGTGCTCGACATTTTGAAGGTTTTTAGAAAACGTACGATGCGCTTGAATGTAAGCATCCTCGCAACCCAAGTCTTTTAATTGGGCATCTGACAGATTGAGCGTATAAACCTGCTTAACAAATGGAGCTACATTGGCAGCGCTTTCTCCGCGCCAGGTACCAATTTCAAAGTAATTTTCAACCTGATATTTCGAGCACAGCACTTGTAATAAGGCAAAATCTGTTGGCAAAGATGAACCCGATAAAAAAGACATCGTTTTTAACTGAATTTGCTGGATTTCTGGCCATGCGAAGACATCTATTTCCTGCAATTCTAAATTGGGAAAACGCTTTTTAAATGCTGCGGCCAAAAGCCCTTCTTCCTTGAGGATCAAATTGATTAAGTAAGGCTTCTGAACGAGTAAGGATAAACCCTTGAGAAATTTAAAAACTTTAGACATTGGTATCTTTGATTACGACCCGAAACAAACGCGCGAACAGCACTTTTATTTCTGTAAAATTCGGAAAAATGGATAGTTTGCCACCCGCTTTGAAAAAAAAGTAGGCCACCACCATACTTGTTGAAATATAGGATACACTCATGGCTAAACCAGCCCCAGTCTCGGTATAATGCGGAATTAAAAACAAAGAACTGAAATAACAAACAACAAGCCCAACACCAGAAGCAAGTGCATTGACGCTGTATTTACCGATTCCGGAAAAATAATGCCCAACAATAAGTGCATAGGTAAATATCCATACGCCTGGCGCCAATGTAAACATGAGTATACGAATTCCGCCAAAAGATTTGCCAAATACAAAACTGTAGAATTCAGTAGGTAACAATAAGAATACAATTAATACGAGCAAAGAAACCAACATGCCAAAACGAGCGAGTTTTTCAGTAATTTGCTGGTTATATTGAACATCCGAAGAATTTGAAATAACGGCATATTGCCAAAGTGATATACTAGATGCCACCAACCAAATTGATTCAGTAATTGAACTAGCATTTGACATCAGGCCTACCCCGGCATGTGCACCTTGGGCAGCTAACAAATAATAAGTGATTCTGAAGCTGAGTAGTTGTAGTACATGCGCCAATTGGTTCATCAGACCAAATTGAAAAAGTTGCCGCCAGACTTGAAGCCATGAAACACTTGATTCATTTTGATACCAATTGGCTGCCAAAAAGATCAAACTCAGTAAAAAGGAGCCTGCATAAGCATAAAATAAGGCGCCTTCATAAAAAATGGTTTGCCACGTTTGATATTGCAACAAAACGACCATAAGCGTCAGGATTGGTACAGCAATCTGAATCAGGTTATAGGCTTTCAATTTTTCTTTACCCAAGAGCAAGGAAGAATTGACGGCAGTAAATGAACTAATAGCGCTGAGTATAACAATTGAGGAAGCAGGCGTCTTCGATAAATTAAAAATTGTTTGCAAACTAAAATAGGCCAAGGCCGACACTACTAAACACCATAAATACGATGCGATGAGTAGTTTTTTCCAGCTCAGCCTCGAAGATAAATACACTAAGGCAGCGCCACCAACCAGACCATCAAGGATGATCACTATGGCTACAGTTGTCAGTAATAAACTTTGTTCGCCTTTGCCTTCCGGGCCTAAAACTTGAGAAAATAAAATAGCTAAAACAAGATTGAGTAGCGCTGAACCAACGCGCACCCCAAAATTTGCAGCTATTTTTCGAAACATCTTAAGAGAGCACTTGTTGGTAAGCCGCTGCTAACTGCGCAGCAATAGCAGTTTGGCTATATTTCATGACCGCTTCTTGATGCATTTGGTCTGCATCATAGGATTTCTGTTGTATTGCTTGCATGGCTGCTAAGAGTGATTTTTTATCTTCAGAAGGTACTAAAATTCCATTCCCTGGATTGATGATTTCAGCTACGCCCCCCACATTGGTTGCGATCATAGGCGTGCCAGTTGCCAGCGCCTCAAGAAGTACACAAGGTAAATTTTCATATCGGCTACTGAGCACAAAAGCATCGGCAAACTGCATAATAGCCGCTACGCCCTCTGGGTCTTGTGGGCCATGAAAATGAATAGATGAAGTAAAATCTAAACCATCAAGTGCTTTTCTGTAAGGCTCGAAGTCTCCGTCTGAAACGACATGAAGTTCCACATTGTTTTGCTGCTTTTTGAGTTCGTAAAAAGCATTGACCAACAAATGAAAGTTTTTTTGAATTGGGTCTAGAGAGGACACATGCACAAAACGAAAGTTGGCATGCGCTTTTTGAGCTTGCGGAACAAAAAGGTCCGTGTTGACCACATTAGCAATTACCTTCATTGTCCTTTTGATGCCAAAACGCTGCATGGCGGCAGCTAAATCAAGGGAAACAGGCAAGATCAATTGACTGCGGTTACCGATAAATTTGAGCATCATTTTTTGCCAAAGACTCGGCTGCGGCTGCGTGTATTCATGGTAACAAGTCCAGTGTTCTGTAAAAAGCAAAGGCTTTCTGAAACGCAATTTGAGCATAAGGCCAATGAGGCCAACCGGATACAACACTGCACCGTGAATCAGATCTGGCTTACCAATGGGTGTCAAAAGCGCGTGTTTCCAATAAGCCATGAGCAGTTGGAAATAAGCAATGAGTTTCCCGACTAAGAAGACTTTACTGCGCGGAATGTAAATCACCTTTTGGTAGTATGGCGCTGTTTTTTCTTGAATAGTGATGGTTTGATGCTGATCAGAGAGCACCACATGAATGAGTGCAACATCGGCAATTTGGCTAGCGGCCTTGAGATGCTGCTCTACAAAATTTCCTTCAGTAGGTTTGAGTTGATTGGGGTACCAACTCGATAAACAAAGTACTTTGGGGCGCTGCTGCATAAGCTGAAGTTACAGATTTTTTTGATAAACAGCCTCCAATTGTTCTAGCGCGTAGTCAATCTCTTGACGCGTTGTATATCTGGAAAATGAAAAGCGTGCATTAGGCCTACTCATGTCTGCGCCAATGGCCTCCAAAACATGCGATCCTTTGGTAGCGCCTGAGGTGCAAGCTGAGCCACCACTTACGGCAACCCCTTTCAAATCAAGTGTAAATAACAAAAGCCCGGCCTTTGAAGTAGCCGGTAAACAAACGTTTAGCACGGTGTAAAGCGCATTTTCATAACTGGTTTCTCCGTGAAATGCAACATCTGAAAATAAAGCTTTGAGACGCTCCATCATGTGTGACTTCAGCCCAAAAACGTGTTTTTGATGCGCTTCAAGATCGGTATATGCCAATTCCATGGCTTTGGCTAAACCTACAATACCTGCAATATTTTCAGTACCACCACGCAAACCTCTTTCTTGAGACCCGCCATGAATGAGAGGAACTACTTTTGTTTGCTTGTTCACATATAAAAATCCGATGCCTTTTGGGCCATGAAATTTGTGTGCTGCACAGGTAATGAAATCGATGTCTAAAGACTGTAAATCAAAAGCGTAATGCCCCATGGTTTGAACTGTATCAGAATGAAACAGCGCACCGTACTGACGACATAACTTGGAAACTTTTTCAAGCGGCAACAAGGTGGCAATTTCATTATTGGCGTGCATCAAGGACACAATTGTTTTTTGGGGTGCTTGTAATAAAGCCTCGAGTTCTTTGAGATCAATATTTCCCTTTGAGTCGAGTGTCAAATTCACAACTTCAATGTGCTCATGGTCTTTTAAGGCATCAGCAGTATGCCCCACAGCATGATGTTCAGCAGCTGAAGTAATGATGCGCTTCACGCCCATTTGGGTAACAGCCGCATGCAAGGCCATGTTATCTGCTTCGGTGCCTCCAGAAGTAAAAATGAGCTCTGAAGGTGCACAGTTTAAATATTTTGCAATTTGACGTCTTGAATTTTCAAGAAGGGCCTTGGCTTGACGGCCAAAAGCATGCGTCGAGGATGGATTACCAAAAGTTTGTAAAAGAACCGGAACCATTGCCTCCACTACTTCTGGGGCTACAGGCGTAGTGGCTGCGTTGTCGAGGTAGACATTCATTGAATCGTGTTTTGCCACGAAGATACTAAAATTAGTTTGCTTATCTTTGAGTAATGAATGCTCCATTAGCTGAACGCATGCGGCCCAAAACGCTCGACCACTACATTGGTCAGCAGCATTTACTTGGCCCAAACGCAGCATTGCGCAGGGCAATTGAAGCCGGAGTGATTCCCTCCATGATTTTTTGGGGGCCACCCGGGGTCGGAAAAACTACCCTTGCCACTTTAATTGCAGCTCATTTACAAAGACCTATCCACACCCTTTCTGCCATTTCTTCAGGCGTTAAAGACGTTCGTGATGTCATTGCACAGGTACAAGGGGGCGGGATGTTTCAGCCCAAAGGCACCATACTTTTTATTGATGAAATTCATCGCTTTTCAAAAGCACAGCAAGATTCCTTGTTGGGCGCTGTAGAAAAAGGCATCGTCACACTCATTGGCGCTACCACTGAAAATCCTTCCTTCGAGGTCATTTCAGCCCTGCTTTCGCGTTGCCAAGTGTATACCCTAGAGCAGCACAGTAAAGCAGATTTACTCGCGCTTTTAAATCGAGCGTTAAAGGAAGACAGCATCTTACAGCAGAAAGAAATTACACTCACGGAAACCAACGCTTTACTCAGAATTTCCGGTGGAGATGCCCGAAAATTACTCAACGTTTTTGAAATTATCATCGGTACTTTTCAAGGGCAGGCAAAAATTGAAATCACTGATGAAGTCGTGTTGCAAAATGCCCAGCAAAGCCTCGCACGCTATGACAAAGACGGCGAGCAGCACTACGACATCATTTCCGCTTTTATCAAATCTGTGCGCGGCTC
Source organism: Bacteroidota bacterium (assembly GCA_041158525.1). Classification (GTDB taxonomy): domain Bacteria; phylum Bacteroidota; class Bacteroidia; order Flavobacteriales_D; family Crocinitomicaceae; genus UBA952. The sequence goes on from JBEBBE010000051.1 coordinate 22,501, forward strand.
AGATCCAAATGCAGCCGTTTATTGGCTCGCCAGAATGGTAGAAGGCGGAGAAGACCCCAAATTTATTGCACGCCGACTCGTTATTTTAGCGGCAGAAGATATCGGCCTTGCCAACCCCAATGCCTTACTCATTGCCAACACCTGTTTTTCAGCAATAGAAAATGTGGGCTGGCCAGAATCAAGAATCATCCTGAGCCAATGCACCATTTACTTAGCAGGCTCTCCAAAAGGCAATGCTTGTTACATGGCCATCAATCAAGCCCAAGCATTGGTCCAAGAAACCGGAGACCTTTCGGTGCCCTTGCACCTGCGCAACGCCCCATCAAAACTCATGAAAGAATTAGGTTACGGACAAGCCTACAACTACAGCCACGATCATCCGGGAAATTTCTATGACCAAGAATTTTTACCTTCAGAAATTGCTGGTACCAACTTCATTCATCCGGGTAGCAGTGCCAAAGAACAAGAATTAGCGAGGCAAATTCAAGTGTGGTGGAAAGATAAATACCAATTCTAATGGCAGCTTTGGTTTATTACTTATTGGCCTACCCCCTGTCCTTGCTCCCGCTGCGCTGGCTTTATTTACTTTCGGATGCAATCAGTTTTCTCTTTAAAAACATACTTCCTTATCGCAGAAAAGTCATCTTGGATAACCTCCGCTTAGCCTTTCTTGAGAAACCTGAATCTGAAATCAAAGCTTTGTGCAATGACTACTACGATTTTTTAGCAGACGTCCTGATTGAATCCATCAAAAACTTCAGTTTCGCTGCTCAAGACCTCCATCAGCATTTTTCACCTGCTGATGTCTCAGCGTTAGCACAGCTCAAAGCAATCGATAAACCCATCATTTTAGTTTCAAGCCATTTCAACAATTGGGAGTGGCTCATCAGTGCAACGGCGCTCTGGTTCGACAAACCTTGCTATGGTATTGGGATGCCCCTTAGTGCTGCTTTCTGGGACAAAAAACTCACCCAAAAAAGAGAAAGATTTGGTCTTACAGTTGTTCATCAGGATAACTATAAAATGGCTTTTGAAAAGAAGAATCCTGTGCTTTTGGTGTTAGCTGATCAAGCACCTGCTAGCGCAGAAAAAGCCTACTGGACGAATTTTTTAGGCGTTGAAAGCCCTATCATTTTTGGCCCCGAGTATCTCGCTAATGCCTATGACTGTGCTGTTGTATATGTAAACATAACAAATTCTAAAAGAGGTTTTTATAAGGTTTCATTTGAAGTAATTACTCAAGATGCAAAAAGCCTTGACTACGGCCATATTACCGAAAAACATGCATCGTTTCTTGAAACTGCTATTGCACAAGACCCGAGCAGATGGCTGTGGTCTCACAAACGCTGGAAGCGCCAAGCGCCTGCAGACTTAAACACTTTAAAGACGCAAGCCAAAGCGCGTTTTGAGGAGCGTTTCAGAAGGTAGCTTGCGCATAAAGAAGTAAAGATTCTCGTATTCATATTTTAAATCATTTGGCTCATGAAATCCCTCACGTTACGTTTTATGTTAGTGCTATTCTCTTTTAATGCGGCAGCACAGATCGAGGTTTACATTCCAAGAACGCCTGGCGCTAAAAAAGAACATGAAAGGGCTTTAATGACGCTACCCACTAGAAAAATAGTAGTCGGATCAAACTTGGCGAATATTCGCGTGTTGAGCCCGTCTTTAAAAACCATCCAAACCTTTCAGCTCGATAGTAATTATCGGGAAATCAGAGATCTTGCCTATAGCTCTAGATTTCTGCTAGCCATGCAAAGCAACAACACAAGCCATCTGATTAGAATTGCACGCGGAGCAAGCCAACCAGAAGTAGTCCACTTGGATTGGCAAGGTCAACCCATCTTCTTTGACGGGCTTGCCTTTGACAACGACACCTTATTCCTTATCGGAGACCCTGTAGCCAATGAGTTTTGTACTTTTCGATCCTTGGACGGAGGCCTCAATTGGGAACCTACACCTGCTAAAATTCAAGCAAAGCAGGGCGAAGCGGCGTATGCAGCCAGCGGACAAACCAATCAAGTTTTGGATGGGCATTTTTACTTTGTTTCAGGAGGCCTGAGCGCCCGCTTCTTTCATTCCCCAGACCAAGGAGCAACATGGGAAATTTCAGCACTTCCCTATCCTTCCTGCCCTACTTGTGGCCCTTATGCCATAGCACTTTCTGACAAAAATAAAATCGTAACCGTGGGCGGAAACTACTTAGCTCCTCATGAAGCAAAAAACACCTGCTATTATTCGACAGACGCTGGCAAAACCTGGCAAGCACCCAAAAAAGGCCCGAGTGGCTATCGATCTTGCGTAATCAATGTCAATGAACGCTATTACGCTTGTGGCACCAATGGCATTGACTGCAGTAAAAACGGTGGAAAAACCTGGAAGAAAATCTACAACGGCAATTGCCTCAGCATGACCACTATCGGGAATACCCTTTATGTGAGCTTAGCCAATGGGAGTTATCTTATTCTAAAGATTGATTGATAACATCATTCAACAATAAACGTAGCACCCACCTCCAGAGAAAGAACCTCTGGATGTGCTTCGAATTTGATACTCGCAACTTTTGAAACGAATCCTTCTGCTCGTTTTTGTTCGTCGTGAGTGGCTAAAAGATAGCTTGCGCCTATTTTTTCTTTCAAGGCCAATGCTTTTTGCAAACCCATGTTGATGGTGCCACCAATAAAAAATGGCAGGCGGTAACTTAAGGTAGTCGTGATCAATACATTGGCATGGCTGTCTTCTGATAAAACTGCTCCGTGAGGCGCATAAATCAAGGACTTTTCCTTGGAACTGATTTGAAAAGCCTTATGGACTAAAGCTCGCTTGGTTTTCAGTTGTCGGAGCGTAAATGGCGCCTCATCTAAACTAAGAAAGGTATTGAAGTAATGCCATTTTTGAATTTTCTTTAATACTGACGCCGGCGCCACGATCGGCGTATCAGTAGCAAACTGCAAAAGGGTTTCTTTGTTGCAGTGATCCGTAAATGGATGAGAAATGAAAATGAAATCTGGCTGCGGAAGCGTTTCAATAGCAACTTGTGGCTGATTATGAAACTGCCGACTGAACCACGGATGAAAATCTATTTGAGATGGACTTAACCAAGGATCAATAAGGACTTTGAGCCCATCCAAATGGAGCAACCAAGTGCTGTCTTCATTGATTTTCGTGATTTGCATGGTGCTAAAATAACAAAAGCCCCCAAGATGAGGACTTTTGTTGTGGAGAAGATCGGGCTCGAACCGACGACCTCTTGACTGCCAGTCAAGCGCTCTAGCCAACTGAGCTACATCCCCAAAGATTTATTATTTCGCTTGCAGCGTATCTTCCATAGAAGAAGAAATAGCTGCTTTGTCTAGTCTGATTTTGGTGCCTTCCGACTGAATAAGTACAGTAGCATCTGAAATTTCTAGGATTTTACCGTGAATACCACCGATAGTGACCACTTTGTCACCTGGCTTGAGCGCTTCACGGAATTTTTTGAGCTCTTTTTGCTTTTTCATTTGTGGTCTGATCATGAAAAAATAAAATACGCCTATCATTAAGACGATCATGACCAATTGATTAGCTCCAGCTCCCATAGTTTCTTTTTTAATTTGCGTACAAATGTAGTTATTTTATTCGACCCTTTATTTCCAAGATGGTAATATTCGGCTCCGTGTTGGTCATGAGCGTAATTGCCTTATGAATATTCTTAGTATGCAACTCGTCAGTGTTGATTTCCGCTTTGATAATTGTAAAATCACCGGGCTGAATAGGTTTGCTAGGCTTACCTACAACTGTACAAGAACAAGAAGGCTTTACCTCTCCGAACACCAATGGATACGAACCCGTATTGATCACTTTAAATGAAGCCTTGATGCGCTCTCCTTTCATGACCGTGCCCGCGTAAAATACCTTTTGCGGAATATCCATGGTTGTTGGCTGCCCAACCTCAATGTTTTCATTTTCTTGACAACTCAGTAAGAAAATTGAAAGTAAACTGGTGAATGAAAACAGACGAATGGCGCTCATAGTAATTTCTTTAACAATTAGTTTAATAAACCTCTACCTACTTTTTGAATGCGCTTTTCTTGGGTCAGTTTTTCAATGGCTTTATCCAAAATTCCATTGATAAAAACATTGCTTTTTGGTGTGCTGTAGAATTTAGAGATTTCAATGTATTCATTGAGCGTCACCTTTGTTGGTATACTTGGGCAAGCCTGAAGTTCAGTTAAGCCCATTTTTAAAAGCAGCATATCCATTTTGGCGATGCGATCGAGTTCCCAGTTCTCAGCAAGGGTCAGAATATCCTTTTCATGGGCTTCGTCACGCTTGATGGTTTCGTGCAACAAGGTCAGGATATAATCTCGCTCGTCATCATTTTCTTTGAAAAGCGGCATAATTTCAAACGCAGATCCGGGCTTCCAAGCTTTCATGGTTTTGATGGCCATTGAAGCACATAAATCGAGGTCATCGGCCCAATAAATTGATTTTTCATCAAAAAAGTGCTGCATCAGGGTTGAATTAGCTACTTCATGCTTGAACACCTGAAGGGCAAAGTTGAGATCTTCTTCGTCTCCCTCTTGTCCATTGTTCATGTGTTCAAAATACAATTCTGTCTCTAATAGATTGAGGTGCATCTTTCTGAAAATCTCTTGATTTTCAGCGCCTAACCAATTGACTTTGCGCGCCTCTGAAACTTTATAAAGTTCTTTAGAGTTTTCAATGGCCAACACCAAAGTGTTATCGACCCACTTGGTATTCGGGTTGAGTTCTTCAGGTGTAGGACGCATTTTTTTCTTGAGTTCAGCTTGTCTGTTCAAAGCGGCGCGCTTCATTTCAGGTAAGGCCAACATCAAAAACAAGTACATGTCATACATGCGCTCAATGGAAAGCAGCAACTCCTTTTCAGCCTTTGATCGATCAGCATCTGAACTCTGAAAAAAGGCATAGAGCACCTGCAGTACTTTGATTCTTAAGTGTCTTCTATTGAGCATAATTAGATATTAAGGCTGCCTTTTGCTTGTACGCGCTCTTCAGCAATTCTGTTGGCTACCTGATAACTTGGCAAACCTTCTTGCTTAGAACGAATTAAAATGTTGTCAATGGTAGTATATATTTCTTCAGCTTTTTGTTTGGCCCATTCTAAAGACAAACCTTCTACTTCTGAAAAACAATTAATGACTCCACCAGCATTCAGTGCGAAGTCAGGGGCATAAATGATCCCGCGATCCATTAAAATTTGCCCGTGCTTGGCTTCTTCTTTTAATTGGTTGTTGGCTGCACCAGCAATGACAGCACATTTGAGTTGACTCAAGGTTTCATCATTGACAGTAGCTCCTAGTGCACAAGGCGCATAGATATCCATGTCAATAGCATAAATAAGATCGGGCGCCACCACTTTTACACCATGTTGTGCACTGAGTTTTTGCAAGGCCTCCTGATTGATATCAGTAATTGTGACATCAGCACCTTCAGCCACCAAATACTCAACAAGGTAAGCACCAACGTGTCCGATTCCTTGAACTGCTACTTTTTTACCAGCTAAGCTATCCGAACCAAATTGGTGTTTAGCAGCGGCTTTCATCCCCATGTAAACACCAAAGGCCGTTACAGGTGATGGATCACCACTTTTTCCTGGTAAGCCAACTACATAATTGGTTTCTTTACTGACATGCACCATGTCTTCAGGAGAGATACCTACATCTTCAGCGGTAATATAAGATCCTGCTAATGAATTGACAAAACGACCAAATCTTCTGAATAATGCTTCAGATTTCATGGATTTGGAGTCACCGATGATGACTGCTTTACCACCACCCAAATTGAGGTTCGAAATGGCGTTTTTATAGGTCATGCCACGAGACAAACGCAAAACATCAGTAAGCGCTTCTTGCTCGTTTTGATACATCCACATACGGGTACCGCCAAGAGCAGGTCCGAGTACGGTGTTGTGTACAGCGATGATGGCTTTTAAACCCGTTGCTTTGTCATTACAGAATAGAATTTGTTCGTGTCCCATGGCTGCCATGGGTTGAAGGATGGGATTCAGAGAGGAATCTGCCAACGGAGAGATTGTCAAATCAGACATGTTTTTGAAATGAGTTCGTTCACTAATTCTTATTTGACGTAAATTTGCAAGTCAAATAGCTTGGCAAAAGTAGAAAAAAACCATGAAGTCCCTTCGATACATCAACAAATACTTTAAGAAGTATAAATGGCGCTTTCTACTCGGCATCATTTTCACCGTGATTAGCAACTACTTCGGGGTGCAAATGCCTGCCTACTTCAGTGAGTCGATTGACCGTTTTCAGAATCACTTAAGTTTACAAACAAAAGCCGACTACCTCTACCTTGCACTTGAACTTGGAGGCATCTACATGGGGCTCTCCTTGTTAAAGGGTTTCTTTTTGTTTTTAATGCGCCAGACTATTATCGTGATGTCGCGCTTCATTGAATACGATTTAAAAAATGAAATCTATGGTCAGTACCAAGCACTAGATCAAAGCTTTTACAAAAAGAATGCTACCGGTGACCTCATGAACAGAATTTCTGAAGATGTTGGTTTGGTCCGAATGTATGCTGGCCCTGGCATCATGTACACCATCAATTTAATCGTATCTTTTATCCTGATTGTCACCAAAATGATCAGCATCTCTCCGAGCCTGACGCTTTTTGTCTTACTGCCGCTTCCATTGATGTCTATCCTCATTTACAAAGTGTCTTCCACCATGAATAAAATGAGTCTGGAAGTTCAAAAAGAACAATCTTTTCTCAGCACCTTGGCACAAGAATCTTTTTCAGGTATTCGCATCATTAAGGCCTACCAACGCGAGCAACAGGTTGCTGACAAAGTTTCCGAATCGGCAGAGCGTTATAAAAAACAAAGCATGCGCTTGGTGCTTGTCAATGCATTTTTTAGCCCCACAATCGTCTTTTTAATTGGCTTGAGCTCTATGATAGCCATTTACTACGGAGGCTTACTCACCTTTGAAAAAAAGATGACGGTCGGTGGCATTGTTGCGTTTATCATGTATGTCACCAACCTTACCTGGCCCTTTGCTAGTTTGGGTTGGATTTCCTCTATTATTCAGCGTGCTGCTGCTTCACAGCAACGTATCAATGAGTTCTTGAATACCAAACCAAAAATCACCGACGACCAACAACTGGCTCCAGACTTGAATCAAGGCATTCACGTCGAAAATGTATCTTTTCAATATGAAAATGCAACAAATCCGGTTCTCCACAATATCAGCTTCAGTGTAAAACCCGGCGAAACATTGGCTATTGTAGGGCAAACAGGAAGCGGTAAATCAACTATTTGCAGCTTATTAGCCAGGCACTTTGATCCGCAATCAGGAGAAATTGCAGTCGGCACCAACTCACTACGCAAACTTTCCTTGAAACAATACCGAAAAGAAATTGCATTGGTTCCTCAAGATGTCTTTTTATTTTCAGACACCATTGCAAACAACTTAAAATTCGGTTCAGAAAACCAACCAGAGCCAAGCATAGAACAACTAAAAGCCGTTTGCAAAAGTGCGCATGTCTTACACAACATCGAAGACTTCGAGCACGGCTTCGATACCATACTTGGTGAACGCGGGGTCAATTTAAGTGGCGGCCAAAAGCAGCGCATTTCAATTGCACGCGCCTTGCTTCGAGACCCTAAATTGCTGATTTTAGACGATTGCCTGAGTGCTGTCGATACTGAAACGGAGGAAATTATACTCAAAGAACTCGAGCATTTTTCTAAAAATAGGGCGACAATCATCGTGTCGCACCGAATTTCAACCATCCGAAATGCCACAAAAATCATTGTTTTGGAAGCCGGCCAGATTATTGAGTCAGGTACACACTCCGAATTAATGTCGCAAAAAGGAGCCTATTTTGACATGTATCAATTACAGCTACAACAAGAGTTAGAGGCCAAAAACACCCAAGCTTAATATCTTATTAACAGCAAGTTGTGCGTCTTTTTTTGAAACAATTGCGCAAACGATTGCGTACATTCGGTCAAACCATAAAACAAACAACTATGAAAAAACTAATGATTTTTGTAGGAGCATTAACATTGACTGGGTCATTGTTTGCTCAAAAGCCTGCTAGTGATGACGCACGTTATTCATTAGAAGGACTTGCTAACTTAAATACCAGTAATGGTATGAACTTTACAGCGCCTTCTTTGCGCTTGCGTTATTTTGTCAACGACAACATCGCAGCTCGTGTACAATTCGGTTTTGGCGGAGATGGCTCTTCTGTAGTCAATACACCAAGTCATGAAACGCACACTTACGCAGATGCAACCGACCCAAGTAAAACTGGTACTGTACAAATTGACAGAAGTGCTTGGGATCTTAAGCTCGGTGCTGAATACCATTTAGCTGGAACAGACAAAATGTCTCCATATTTTACAGCTAATGTTGGTTTTGGCAAAGGTTCTGAAGAACAAGCATGGACAAATGTTTTCTATGATGCTACTGGTGACCTTGCTTATACTCAAGGAATAAGCGTTGCTGCTTCAGGTGGTTACGGTACATTTAGCTGGGGACTTGGTGCAGGTTTTGACTACTACGTAGCAGATAACCTTTATTTAGGTCTTGAGTTGAACCTCACAAGTACAACTAGAACAAATGAAAACACGATACAAGACATCACAACTCCACTTGGTACACAAACAATTACCACTTTGGGAAATAAAATGACTTACACCAACATTGGTGCAGCTCATGGATCTGTTCGTATTGGTTGGAGATTCTAATCATTAACATCCTTTCAATCTAAGGGGAGCTTCGGCTCCCCTTTTTTATTGCATTATTTTTAACTTTGTAGCATGGATTTAAGAAAACACGTTGAAGTTTGCTTCACGCCCGGTGAATACCCTTATTATAAAGATGAATTTGAAATTGTGGTTGTCATTGACGTACTCAGGGCCACATCAGCCATTTGCGCTGCCTTTGACAACGGAATCAACTCGATTATTCCAGTGCCTACTGTAGAAGAAGCATGGGCCTACAAACAAAAGGGATTTTTAGCTGGTGCCGAACGCAAAGGGCAAATTGTAGAAGGTTTTGATTTTGGTAATTCGCCGTTTTCATACATGCGCGAAGATTTCAAAGGACAAGACGTCGTGCTTACCACTACGAATGGCACCAAATCATTAGACGTTGCCAAAGATGCTGAAATTGTTGTGGTTGGGTCTTTCTTAAATCTTGACGCACTTTGCAAGTGGCTAGCCACCCAAGATAAAAATGTGCTTTGTCTCTGTTCAGGCTGGCAAGATAAGTTCAACCTAGAAGATACGATCTGTGCGGGGGCAATTTGTCAGTATTTAATCGGAACAGGGAACTACATTTCTGACGAAGACTCCTCCATTGCAGCCAAGTATCTCTACCTTTCAGCCAAGGACAACTACTTTGGCTACTTGAAGTCGAGCTCGCACCGCAGACGCTTAAAAAATCTCAACCTCAATGAAGACATCAAGTATTGTCTGACTCCGAACCAAACGGAGGTCATTCCAATACTCAAAGATGGCAAACTCGTTCAACTCTCTTAAAAAAACTCTTTGGCTACTCCTGCTTTGTAGCCTACCCTTTTTGCTAACCTCAACACAAAATAAATCCCAATGGGGTTTTGCGGGTCATCAGCGCATCAATGAATTTGCTGTTTATTTGCTGCCACTAGAGCTTCAGCAGTTTTTTATTTCGAATCATGAGGTACTCATAGCGCAAGCTGTGGCCCCAGATCAACGGCGTTATATTCAAGAAGCCGAGGCTGCGCGCCATTTCATCGACCTCGATCATTATTACAACAAAGGAGAGCATCCTTTTTGGAACCTCCCACAAAACTGGAATGAAGCCATAGACTGTCATGGGCTAGACACACTCCTTGCACATGGTATTGTGCCGTGGCATGTAGTTCAAATGAAATACCGTTTACAAAAAGCTTTTGAGCAAAAAAATCTAAAACAGATATTAAAAAATGCAGCAGAAATCGGGCATTACATCGCTGATGCACATGTGCCGCTGCATACCACCCAAAATTATAATGGTCAACTCAGTAATCAGTATGGCATCCATGGCTTGTGGGAAAGCCGCCTTGTTGAACTCGAAGCCGAAAAATACAATTACTGGATTGGTCCGGCACAGTATCTTCCATCTGTTCAAAAAGCAATTTGGAAGGCTATAGCAGGCTCACACGCCGCACTAGACACTGTGTTTTCAATGGAAAAATTCTGTAGCACTCAAATACCAGAAGCAGAAAAATACAGTTTTGAGCAACGCGGCACGACCATGACACGCGTTTATTCAAGGAAGTTTTGCAAAATGTATCATGACAAACTCAATGGCATGGTTGAACGGCGCATGCGCGCAGCCATACTGATGGTGGCATCTGTGTGGTACACCGCGTGGGTAGATGCCGGGCAACCAGATTTAAAGTTAGTCAGAGAACAAATGCCTGAACTAAATGAGGAAAACGACACCTTACTTAAAGCACACCATTTCAAATGGAAAGAGCGCAGCTGCCACTAACCCAAACTTCTGTATCGAATTCTTTTAGGCCCAGCATCGCCAAGACGCTTTCTGCGGTTTTCTTCGTAGTCAGAGTATGAGCCTTCAAACCAATACACCTGAGAATCGCCCTCGAAAGCTAAGATGTGGGTACAAATTCTATCTAGGAACCAACGGTCATGGGAAATAACCACAGCACAACCAGCAAAATTCTCGATACCTTCTTCTAGCGCTCTTAAGGTATTTACATCGATGTCGTTGGTGGGCTCATCGAGTAAAAGCACGTTGGCTTCAGTTTTAAGTGTCATGGCAAGGTGCAAACGGTTTCTTTCACCACCAGACAACACGCCTACTTTTTTATTTTGATCAGAGCCATTGAAATTGAACTTTGACAAATAAGCCCTTGAATTGATTTTTTGATTGCCAATTTCAACAAATTCAAGGCCATTAGACACGACCTCAAAAACAGTTTTGTCCGGATGAATATCTTTATGCGATTGGTCAACATAGCCAATCTGAACGGTATCACCAACTGTAAATTCTCCTTTGTCAGGAGCTAACTCATCCATGATCATTTTGAAAATGGTGGTTTTACCCGCACCATTTGGTCCAATGATACCAACGATTCCGGCAGGAGGTAATTTAAAATTGAGGTCGTCGTAGAGCAATTTATCGCCGAAAGCTTTGGCAACATGCACGGCATCAATGACATTGTTACCCAAACGTGGGCCATTTGGAATAGGAATTTCCAAACGCGCTTCTTTTTCACGGCTGTCTTCAGATAACATTTTATCATAGTTCTGAAGGCGCGCCTTGCTTTTCGCCTGTCTTGCTTTCGGGTTCATGCGTACCCACTCTAATTCTCGGGCCAACATCTTTTGACGTTTAGACTCCATTTTTTCTTCTTCTTGTAAGCGCTTGCCTTTTTGTTCAAGCCAAGAAGTATAGTTTCCTTTCCACGGAATACCCTCTCCTCTATCGAGTTCAAGGATCCAGCCAGCTACGTTGTCAAGGAAATAGCGGTCGTGGGTAACGGCAATGACGGTTCCTTTGTATTGCTGAAGGTGCTGCTCTAACCAATCGATTGATTCTGCATCGAGGTGGTTGGTTGGCTCATCGAGTAATAAGATATCTGGATTCTGCAGTAGTAAACGACACAAAGCTACACGACGGCGTTCACCACCCGAGAGCGTGCCTATTAGCTGATCATCTGGCGGACAACGCAAGGCATCCATGGCGCGCTCAAGTTTGGTGTCGAGTTCCCAAGCATCGAGTGCATCAATTTTGTCTTGCACTTCTCCTTGACGCGCAATGAGCTTGTCCATTTTATCGGGATCAGCCAAGACGGCTTCATCCATGAAGGCATTGTTGATCTCTTCATATTCAGCCAATACATCAACAATTTCCTGAGCGCCTTCCATCACAATTTCTTTGACTGTTTTGTTCGGGTCTAGTTCAGGTTCTTGAGGCAAATAGCCTACGGTGTAGCCAGGAGAAAATACAACATCACCTTGATAAGATTTATCGAGGCCTGCAATGATTTTCATGACTGTAGATTTACCCGAACCATTCAAACCGATGATGCCAATTTTGGCGCCATAGAAGAAGGAGAGGTAAATATCTTTAATGATTTGCTTTCCGGTAGGTGTCACTTTGGACACGCCCACCATTGAAAAGATTATTTTTTTATCGTCAGACATAATTTATAATGATGTGTTAGCTGTTGAGCGCATTAAAACTCAAATCGTATTATTTTTCGAGATTAAAATTATTATAGTTTTTGCTTTGAATTTGCTGAATAGCTTCTTGCAAGATTTCATTGGTGTCGTTGTAAATCTGAAACATTTCATTGGTACCCCATAAATCTTGTGCAATCACAGACTTCAGTCTTAATTTAATTAAGTTTTCACTGCGGCGATATTCGTCTTCATTGAATTTAAGGGTGCTATCTTCTTGGGCTACATAGGCAAAAAAGGAATCCATAAATGCAGCATCACAGACAAAATTCGCTTTGAATTCTTTGATGCTTGGATAAGACTTCATTAAAGCTGCTCGGTTCTCATTGACATATTTGAAAATGAAACTATTGACATGACCACCTTGAATCAAATCTGCAAAATAAGAAGAGCTTTCTGTAGTATCTAGCGCTACAAAGACGTCTGGCATGATGCCGCCACCGCCGTAGACCGTTCTTTTAGTCTTGAGGGTTTTGTACATCAATGAATCTGGTAATTTAATAGAGTCTTTGAGGAAAAATTCTCCGTTTAAATAACGCTGATTGAGGTCTTTGCGATACGTTTCTGTGTCTTGGTATGGCTTTTGAATATGACGACCAGTTGGCGTGTAATAGCGTGCAATTGTTAGGCGGATTTCAGAACCATCGGTGAGTGGCATTGGTCTTTGAACCAATCCTTTACCATAAGTTCGACGCCCAACAATTAAGCCGCGATCCCAATCTTGAATGGCACCTGATAAAATTTCACTGGCACTTGCTGAATATTCATCGGTGAGAATGACGAGTTGTCCTTCTTCAAAAAGACCTTTTTTCATGGCTTTAAGGTCATAACGCGGTTGCGCCCTGCCTTCTGAGTAAACGATGAGTTTGTCGCCGGATAAAAACTCGTCTGCTAATTTGTGGGCAGCATCTAGGAGTCCACCACCATTGCTTTGTAAATCAAAAATAAGGCTTTTCATACCCTGACTCTTGAGCGTTTGCAAAGCAGTCTGAACTTCTTGAACGGTTGTTTTTGAGAAACTATTGAGTTTGATGTAGCCAATCTCTTTGTCAATCATGTAGGCAGCATCTACTGAAAAGACTGGAATTTTATCGCGGGTTATATTGAAATCTAGGAGTTTACCTTTTCGGTTGACGGTTACCTTCACTTTTGTACCGAGGTCTCCCATGAGTTTTTGACGCACTTGGTCATTCTTTATGCCAATACCTGCAACATTATTACCATCTACCTGAACAATTTGATCGCCAGGTAAAATACCTAATTTTTCCGAAGGACCTCCTGGGATAGTTGCAACCACACTGATGGTGTCTTTCATGAGTTGAAAACGCACACCAATTCCGACAAAACTTCCGTTAATTGTCATTTGCGCATCGTCAAGCTCTTCTTTTGGAATGTAAGTGGAATGTGGGTCAAGCTCTTCTAACAAAGAAACAATGGCCGTTTCGGTGAGCTTAGAAATATTAGGAGCGTCGACATAATAACGATCTACGTTGAGCAAGACTTCTGTCAGTTTCTGAGAAGCGTTGAGCGTACTGTTGTTTTGTTGGCCGAAAGAAAAAAGACTAACAAACGAAAATAAAAGGAAAAATTTGTGCTGCATGGTGTAGATTTACGGAACACAAAAATAAACACTTGGCCTTCAAATATGCTAGAAAGTTTAACTTTGTTTTGAACATATGCAGCAAAAAAAACGCAAATTACATTGGTACCAAACCCGTCGTGTTCGACGAGCCACTAAACGCAGCTTAAAAGTGACCGGCTACACCCTCACTTTTTTGGGTAGCGCTATTGTTTTTTATTTGCTTTGTACGTTTATCCTTTCTAGAATTCCCAGTAAAGGGAAAATCTACAAAAACGCTAGCGTCCATATTTATCTCATGAAATCTGGCGTTCACACCGACTTCGTGTTACCCGTCAAAAATGAGATCCATGACTGGCGCCAAGAATTTCCTATTGCCAACACTGACTTCAAGGACAGCAGCAACCAACTGATCTCTATAGGTTGGGGCGACCAAACTTTTTACATGAATACACCTACCTGGGCTGATCTCACCCTTAAAACGGCACTCACTACGCCCTTTGGTCTAGGGCCTTCAGCAATCCATGCCACCTACTACAGACAACTCCTAGATGATCGTCCAATTATTGGCTTAAAAATCACTCCAAAACAATATCAAAAATTGGTGCATTACATTCAAAGCACCTTGGTCTATCAGAACCATAAAACCATTTTGATTCGGCCAAAAATCAAGGGCGTTGTTACAGGAAACGATGCCTACTACCAAGCGAAAGGGCGCTATAGCCTCTTCTTTACATGTAATTCCTGGATCAATTCAGGATTAAAAACAGCTGAGCAAAATGCGAGTTTTTGGACAGCCTTTGCCAGCGGTATTTTCTATCAATATGGGAAGTAAATTTTTGCTCATTCCTCTTTTTTTTCTGTTGTCTACTCATATGCTAGCACAAGAATATATCCTGTTTATCAATGGTTATCGTGGGCCTAAGCACGACGCCGAAATCACCAATAATCAGCTGCACCAAAAAGACCCAACGGGCTATTGGTACGCAATAGACGACTCCATTAAAAAAAGATTCCCAGCAGCAAAAGCGCTTTACCTCGATGCGCACCACCCGATAAGCACGTCTACGCATCTCAGAATGGGAAAAGCAGTGCGGTCCTATATTTTTTCTCGTTTTTGCTGGATCCGACGCAAGAGCAAATGGGTTTTAAACACCCAACCCAACCCTAATGGTTTTGAAATCAGAGTTGAAAACGGCGCAAAAGCTGGAAAACTCCTACTCAGATACTTTGAAGAAAACCCAGCAACCAAAATTCATGTGGTTTGCCATAGCATGGGCTATGCCTATTTTTTGGGTATCATTGATATCCTTGCACCAACACAAACTTTTGGTAAAGCCCTGATTTTATCACCTGAGGCTGCAAGCACCGCCAGCCGTGACTGGTCTATTTTTGAAGAAGTTTGGCAATATGGCGCCAATGCAGACGTCCCAGAAGCAGACCCTATCTTTTTGCAAGATGGGATTGCCCCACAACAAGCTGTTCCTGGCCTCGATCAACTCAAAGACCCAACGAAAGGTGGACGCATTTATATCCCAAGTACTTATCCAAAAAGTAAGCTAGGCTTTATCAAGAGTCACCACCTTGCCTATTATGACTGGTTCTTTTGGATCAAGCCAACTGATCGCGGCTATTTCAGTGCTGACTAACTTTTTTCTTGAAAAGAAAATAACTCAAGCCTGCTGAAATAAAGAAAAGACAGGCGGCGAAAAGAATTGCATTTGAAGGAGTCTGACCTAAAAATAAATGATAAAGTTTTCCAAAAGTCAGGGTTTGAAAAATCATTGGCAAAACAATCATCATATTGATGATACCCATATAAACACCATATTTTTCTTTAGGCAATTCAGGTACCACCATTAAAAAAGGTACGCCCATGATACTTGCCCAAGCAATACCTAAACCAACAATATTAATGATTTGCATCGTTGGATCTTGGGTCATCGAGAAGTTGAGTAAGCCAAACCCGGCTATCAGCAAGGCTACTGCATGAACCTTATGCGCCGCAAACTTTGCCAAAATACGCATCAATAAGAGCGCAACAACAAACGTAACAATATTATAACTGGCATTCAAAAGACCTGAAAAACTCACAGCCTGTTCAAAGTCAGGATGCTCATTCATGTTGTTTCCGAGCGGAATATCATAGATAGTTTGAGCCACTGAAAGCGCTGAGAATTGCCAATAAATAAAAAGGGCATACCACTGAAACAAATAAAGAATAGCCAATTTCCATAATACCCGAGGCATCCCTTTGATTGCTCTGAGAATGTCTAGTATTGGGGCTATTGCACTTTTTTTACTCGCTTGAAGTTCGGCTAATTCTTCTGCAGATGGTGGCTCTTCTTTGGTTTTATACATCGCCCATAAAATCGTTGTTATGGAGGCAATACCGCCTACGAAAAAGGCTACATAGACCCAATAAGGCAAACCGTTTTCGCTTTTTTGTCCAAGCCACTCACTCTTCTGCAACAGATAAAGACACAAATTGGCAAGTGTAATACCAAAACCGGTAAAAAAGCTCTGGATTAAAAAACCACGGCGCTGTTCATGTTCCGGTAAAACATCAGCTACAAAAGCCCTGTAGGGTTCCATTGCTGTATTATTACCGGCATCTAATATCCATAGTAAGCCCGCAGCCATCCAAATTGAACTACTATAAGGAAACGCAAAAAGCGCCAAGGAGCACAATATGGCGCCGATGAGAAAGTATGGTTTGCGACGTCCTAATTTTGGGTGCCAGGTTTTATCGCTTAGCGCACCGATGAGCGGTTGAACCAATAAGCCGGTCATTGGCCCTGCTAAATTCAATAAAGGCAGCTCGTCAGGATTAGCTCCCAAGAGCATATAAATTGGATTGATTGCAGTTTGTTGGAGCCCAAAACTGTACTGAATTCCTAAGAATCCGAAGTTCATGTTCCACAACTGCCAAAAACTCAAACGCGGAAATATTTTTTTCATTTGAGCTTTAAATTAAAATGAAAATCGATCAGTGCATCAGCTTTACTTGCACTTTTTGAAATGAGTTGATGTTCAATCTCCAAAACACGGTCTACAAATTCGTCCTGTGCTTCAGAACCGCGATTGCGCGCGAGCCTCAACTCTTTGGTTTGTTTGTAATCTCTGGACATGAAAAGATGAAAATCAGTATTTTCAAGATAAAAGGCATACGTACCTTCTATTATCAAAACCTTTACCTCGTTGAACTCAATTTCTATTTCTGAGCTACTATTTTGGTAATAATCAACTAAGGGAACAATTTGCTGGGTTGCGCCGTTTTTAAATGCTGAAATACAGTTGTTTAATCTTGCAAGATCAACTTCCTCTGGACCAACATGCCCGATATCTTGCAATCTTTTTGCATGATTACTTGCTGGCGGTAATTTAAAGAAATCATCCATGTGCAAAATAAGTGCTTGACATCCTTTTTCTGCCAAAGCTTGCTGCAAGGATGTCGCCATGTGCGTCTTACCACTGCCAGATTCTCCGGCAATTACCATTACTGACCTCTGTGTATTTTTCCAGAAATCAAAGGCAGCTAAAATTTGATCTGCTGCACTGATATTCAGAAAGGTAGTATCAATTTTTTCTCCTATCATAATGAAAAGATTGCAAGGATTTGTGCTGGATCAGCACACATAAATAAATATCCAGAAGCAGAAAAACACATCTGTTGCTTCCCTCCTGGTTTGAAGTCATTGGTTGAAATGTATTCTGAGAAATGAAATGTATCAGTTTGTTCTAAAAACTGCTCATAACTCTGAGCAATTTGACGAGCAAGTTCTGTGGATTGTTTTTGCAAGCCCATTGCTAAGATTCCGGACATCACCGGCCAAGAGCCCCCATTATGAAATTGGTAAGGCTCGTTTTTAAAACTATAATTATACTGGTTTTCAAGTAAAGCCCAAGCGGCATCTTGTTTTTGTATCACTGGCCAAAACGACGGAATAAAAATTTGTTGCTGCTCGCTTTCAAACTTTTTGATGTAGGCTGTTAAACCGGGGATTTCAAAACCTAATAATAGAGCCAAGCCATTTGCTGCGGCATCCCATTGTAATGTATATTGAGCGGCATCAAAACAAGCAGGTAAAAATGGAATTTGCTGTTTTTGGAGCGTTTGGAAAATTCTTGGATGCAGGGTTTGCTCGCTGGTTGGCTTTGTTGAACAAAAGTTATGTTCAATGGCATTTCTTACTAATAGGATCTTTTGTTGAAGCTGCTGTACTTCAGGCCAACAGCTTGAACAAAGTTTCAAGGCCCAATAACGAAGTAAGTTATCGTAAAGTGTATAACCCGACAAGATGTATTCATCAGCCCAATTCCCACCTAAAGGCGTGTAAACCAGATGTCGTGCATTGAATTCCCAGGCATCTAGTAAATTGAGTACTTGAAACGCGGGTGCTTTCAATTTGGTTTTAAGTTCGAGGTCTTGTGTTTTTGATAAATACAAACAAGTTTGAATGAGCCACCATGTTTGGGCATCTACCCTCCCCACTAATGTGCCATAACTAACACTTGCGTTTTCTGTAGCGGCAACAGCAACATTTGAAGGTATGAGTCCTTGGTCATTTTGTTGCTGCGCTAGTGTCAAGATACTTGCCTTCACGGACGGGTAAAGCTCTTCGCGCTCGTGCAACAAAATTGCCAAAGCTGCAATAGCGCTATCTCTTGACCAAACGCGATTGTAATTTTCATCACCCGTAGCCGTAGCGAGAAAACCAGCTGCAGTGCTGCTATTTTTTAAAACTTGAAATGCTTGTTCTTTGTACATAGGACCCTCTATAAAAAAGAAATGAGGTGTAAAGTTACACCTCATCTCTATCACTCTAAAACACAGTCTTAAAAACGGTAGCGAATGCTAATTGCTGTAGAACGTCCAGCAATTGATCTAGCTCTTACGTAGTTTGTAGTACCTTCTGTGATTGAACCTTCTTCAGATTCTGTAACTCCCATTGCGTTTAAAATGTTGTTTGATTGCAACATGACGCTTAGGTTTTTAATTGGAGTCCAGCTGATGTACGGATTCAAGTAGAAATAAGCACTCATGACCAACTCATTGTTATCTTGAGCAAATGAACTTCCTGTACCGATCAAGTTTGCACCAATTTGGAAATCCTTGTTGATGTTGTATACTGGTGTTACAGAATAGATAAGTGGTGCCTGACGACGTGGTGTTTTACCTACGTTGCTAGGCGTTACTTCATCTGCAGCGATTTTTGCATTGGTATAAGTTAAGTTACCATAGATTTGGAAATTCTTAACAGTATAACCAGCTTCTAATTCAAGACCAACTGCGTTGTACGTGCGATCAAAGAATTTTTGAGTAGTCGCTTCGAAGTTCTTTTCATCTGTTTGCGCGAAGAATGCAGTTGCATTTAACAATACACCATTCTTACGCATTTTGTAACCAAGCTCCGCTTGTGATGTGAAGTCAACAACATTATTTGGATCTGATAAACCTCCTTGCGGATTTAAGTAAGTTCCGAAAAGAACGCGGTCAGCGCCTGCACGTCCGCCTTTAGAGTAGCGTGCAAAAACACCACTCGTTTGATCAAGTTGGTAGTTAGCTCCTACTGAATAAGATAGGTAGTTCCAGTTGTAATTAACAACATTTGGATTATTGTTGTCAATCATAGAAACACTGTTTTCTACTGCAGAAACAGTTCCGTTACCGTTGATGTCATTCATTGGCGATTGTACTGAACCTGAATAGGTACCGTTAGCTGTTCCCATATCGTAGCGCGCACCAACAGAAAGTGTCAAGGCTTCAGTCACTTCGATATCTCCATTGAGGTATGGTGCTAATATGTTGTAAGCAACATTGTAATTGCGTTGGCAGCAGTTACCCCATGCAGGCACACCGTAAGCCATTAGACCATTTTCAGTCAAGGCAGTAGCAGCACCTGTAGAATCTATACGGTTGATGTCAATTAACTGACCATAACCATTTTCAGCATCTGCTGCACTCATGAGGTAAGAATTCCACAACCAAGACATATTGAGTTGCTGTGTTGCTTGGTAAAGACCAAAATTCAAGTTACCAAAAGAAGTCTTCTTGTTGATATTGTAATCGTTGGTCATGTTGTTGAAGTTATTCAATTTGGTATTGAATAAGTGCATCAACATCAAAGTCTCACCTTGATAGTCTGAACCATCTTGGTTCGTCAATGTGTAAGTATTTCCAGCTCCAGCTAAACCGCCAGCAATAGCAGCTGTTGTTCCGAAGTTAGCCGGGAATGGCGCTACAAAACGACCATTTACACCTGCATAACGCGAACGACCTGTAAGCGTCCAGTCGTTGCCGAGATCAAACTTAAATTCAGTACCAACTGAAGTATAGTTTGAAGTCATGCCGTCATGTACATTGACCATTTCTGGTTGATTCGCTTCGTTCAAAGCCACTACATTCGACATAAATGGCGTTTGTAAACCACCTGTTAATGCGTTGTAGCCAGTCACTGAACCCCAAACCGGAGCATCATTTGACCCGCTAACTGTCATTGGCATTGGCATGTATGCTGCCGTGTGATCTCTGAGGGCTTTCACGTATACTTTTACATATCCGTTGTCGAACTCTTTTAATAAGTTCGCCTTGATTTGACCGCCGTCGTTACCATTGAAACCGATGTCGCGTGGCCCTACACCTTGACGGTAAAAACCACCAACGTGCATATATAAACCATCACCTACTTTTGTTCCGTATTCAACATCCTGACGTAAATTTCTGTAGTCAACACCGATTGAAGTAGCAATAGATCCTCCTTCACGACGTCCGTCTTTAGAAATAAAGTTAATGATACCCGCTGGTGAGTTTGAAGCAAGCGTAGAGGCAGATCCACCACGTACAGACTCAACTCTTCCGATCGTTGCATCAGCTCTAACAAATTGATCTTGTGTTCCAAAAGCGATATCTCCAAATTGAAGTACTGGTAAACCGTCTTCTTGGATCAATAAATACTTAGAACCTCCTGTTGCTAATGGAACCCCACGAACAGATAAGTTTGTATTACCGTCTCCAGCTGAAGATTCTGAACGAATACCAGGGATTTGACGGAAAATTTCTGCAGTTGTGCGCGGAGCGGCACGTTCAATCTGATCAGGACGCAATGTCGATACTGAAATAGATGAACTCAGCGCTGCTTTAGGATTGGTTACACCTGTTACAACTACTTCGTTGATGTTTTTGACAGAATCCTTCTCTTTGCCAACTTGGGCAAAGGTGGTCTGTGCAACACCCAACTGGAGCATTAAAAGCCCAGCTAGTGTTTTTACATTTAAGTAACTTTTGTTTTCCATAGTTTTAGTTTTGGTTCGACCAATTTATAGCAATTTAACATTGAGAAAACATGAATTTGAGGCTCAAAATTGCGCAATCGTTTGTGCAATCGTTTGCGCAATCGTTTGCGGTTGAATACTTTTTCACATTTTTTTGAATTGTCCTAAAAAAATGGCAAACTTGTAGACATGAAACCGATGACAATTAAAGATTTGGCCAATTTTTTAAAAGTGAGCCCTTCAACGGTTTCTCGTGCACTCAATAATCATCCAGATATCAGCATAGAGGTCAGGCAACGCGTACAGCAACTCGCTGAAGAGCTTCAATTCAAGCCCAATAGCTTTGCGGCCAACTTTAGAAAGAAGCAATCAAAACTCATCGCAGTTGTACTTCCTAAAATATATCGTTCTTTCATTCCAGATGTCATTGAAGGAATTACAAAAACACTGAAACAAAATAATTACCAAACGCTAATCCTATTAACTGAGGATCAACTCGAAAACGAAATAGCAGCTATTCAGCAATGTTGCGACATGCGGGTCGATGGTATTTTGCTTTCTCTTAGTAACCAGACAAAGAATTTAGACCACCTAACTAGCTGTAAAAGTTTAGGAATCCCGCTGGTTTTGTTTGACAACACGCTTGAAAGCCAGGACTTCCCCTCTGTTCATATCAATGATGCTATGGCAGCTGCAGCCTGTGCAAACTACCTCAATGACAAAAAAATAAAACGGGTAGCGGCAGTTTTCGGTCCTGAGGAACTCAATATTTCTAAAAATAGAAAATCAGGTTTTCACAAAGCACTCCAAGAAAACATCATTTGTGATATTTGCTACGCCAAAGATGCGAAGGCCGCCTATGATTTTGTCAATGAACAAATTGCCTTGCACCAAACGGCTGCCTTTTTCGGCATTTCTGATGAGGTCTTATTAGGAATAATAACTGCTATTAAAGAAAATAGACTTTCCAAAAAGACGATTGTTATTGGATTTTCGGACGGATTAACCATGCCATTTCTACACAAACAACTGCATTATATTTTCCACGATGGTAAAATTGTAGGAGATCAAGCGGCTCAATTGATCTTAAGACATATCGAAGAAAGCCCCGTTCATAAACAAGATGTCGAAATCAAGGTCGAATTATTCGGCGCATAGGGCTGTTTTATACAATATTTCTAACTTTGAGCTAGAAATGCAACACGAGCTCAATTTAAAACCCTTCAATACTTTTGGTATTGCTGCACAGGCGCAACACTTTGCTTCCTTTCAAGATGTTCAGCAACTGCCTGCTTTACTTGCTTCCTATCCAAACCTTCCCTTATTAATTTTGGGTGGCGGTAGCAATATCCTATTCACAGCTGACTTCCAAGGTTTGGTTTTGCGCAATGAAATCAAAGGCATGCAACTGCTTCAGGAAGACGCTGAAAATGTCTATGTAAAATCTGGAGCTGGTGAAGTTTGGCATGAATTTGTTTGTCATTGCATCGACCACAATTGGGCGGGGCTAGAGAATTTATCTTTGATCCCTGGTTCTGTCGGAGCCAGCCCCATGCAAAATATTGGTGCCTATGGTGTGGAAATCAAAGATGTGTTTCACGAATTAAGTGCTTATCACATTGCCTCAGGCGAAATACATACTTTTGACAAGCAGCAGTGTCAGTTCGGTTACCGTGAAAGCGTTTTCAAACGCGCGCTCAAGAATCAATACATCATCATCGATGTTACTTTCAAGCTGCACAAACGAGCTGAAGTCAAAACGAGTTACGGTGCCATTCAACAAGAACTTGAAAAAATGGGGGTTACTGAACCCACTATTCAAAATGTTTCTCAGGCGGTCATCGCGATCAGACAATCAAAGTTACCCGACCCAAAAGTACTTGGCAATGCCGGAAGTTTTTTCAAAAACCCGGTTGTCTCCATTGAACGCTTCGAAACAATTCAACGCAATTACCCTGAGGTTTCTTTCTACCCTGTTTCCGACACAGAGGTAAAACTAGCTGCTGGCTGGCTCATCGAAAGAGCTGGTTTCAAAGGTCTTAGAAAAGAAAATTGCGGTGTCCATGACAAACAAGCCTTGGTATTAGTCAATTACGGTGGCAGTACTGGGCAAGAAATCTTGGACTTATCTACTCAAATCATTGAACAAATTCAAAAACTTTTCGGCCTAACCCTAGAACGAGAAGTCAATATCATTCCCCAATATGAAAGTCTCTTATAACTGGCTCAAAGATTTACTTAATTTTCCTTATTCTCCTGAAGAACTTGATGCTGTCTTGACAGAAACAGGCCTTGAGGTTGAAGGAATCGAACACATTGAAGACATCAAAGGTGGACTCAAGGGGGTTGTTGTTGGTGAAGTATTGAGCTGTGAAAAACACCCAGATGCCGACAAACTCAAAGTGACCACAGTGAATGTAGGTACCGATGAACCTTTGCAAATTGTTTGTGGCGCACCAAATGTGGCCCAAGGTCAAAAAGTACTTGTAGCAACAGTCGGAACTACGCTTTACCCACAACCAGATCAAGCATTTGAAATTAGAAAAGCTAAAATACGCGGTGTTGCATCCGAAGGCATGCTTTGTGCCGAAGATGAACTGGGTTTAGGTAGTAGCCATGACGGTATTTTAGTTTTAGACAAGCATATTGTTGTTGGTACGCCTGCCGCTGAATTATTTGATTTACAAAACGATGCGCAACTAGAAATAGGACTTACGCCAAACAGAGCAGATGCCATGGGGCACCTCGGCGTGTGTCGCGATATCAAAGCATACATGCATGCGCAACTTAACGTGAGTTCAGACCTCATTTGGCCGCAAATTGCGGAAATTCAAAATAGCGGTAGTGCATTGCAGATCGTTATACAAGACCAAGAGGCTTGCAAAGCCTACTGCGGCATTGAACTAACGAACATCAAGGTTGAAGCCTCCCCTGCTTGGTTGCAGAGCAGGCTTCGCGCAGTAGGCATTAAACCGATCAACAATGTAGTTGATGTCAGCAACTATGTGATGCGTGAATTAGGAACGCCTTTACACATTTTTGATGCAGCTAAAATCCAAGGAGCAGCAACAGTTCGTCTGGCCAATAAAGGTGAAAAATTCGTAGCCCTAGATGACCAAACATACGAACTACAAGGTACCGAATTGCTGATTGCAGATCAGAATGGCCCGCTTTGCTTAGCCGGAATTATGGGTGGCAAAGAAAGTGGCGTCAATGAAAACACCACACACATTCTCATCGAGTCAGCAGTTTTTGATGCGATAAGTGTGCGCAAAGCAGCGCGTTTGCACGGATTTAACACCGATGCTTCATTCCGCTTCGAACGCGGCGTTGATCCAGACTTAACGCTTTATGCCTTAAAACGTTGTGTTTATTTACTTCAACAAATAACTGAAGCAAAACAAGACACACAGTTATTTACTTTTGAAGGAAATACCGCAGCAGCTATTTCACTTGAGCTCAATCTTCAACAGGTCAAAAAATTGATCGGCACCGCCCTTGACACAAGCCTCATTAAGCGCATTTTAACAGATCTCGATTTCGAAATTTTAGAAGAGCAAGCCGATCATTTACAATTGCGCGTGCCACGCTATAGAGTTGATGTGACAAGACCTGTAGACGTCATCGAAGAAATCTTGCGTATCTACGGACTCAACCAAGTGCCGCTTCCAGAAAAATGGAACTTCTCTTTGCCAGTGCGTCCAAGATTTTATCCTGAAAAACACAAAGAAAGCATCTGCGAATTCTTGGTCGGAAGAGGCTATTCAGAAATCCTGAACAATTCATTGACCAAACTTGCCTACGCTGAGAAAATTTCGAGTGCAAAACCTGAACAGGCCATTCAAATCTTGAATCCGCTGAGCCAAGATCTCGGGATACTCAGACAGTCTTTATTATTTGGCTTATTAGAATGCCTACAATACAACCAAAACAGACAGCAAAGTAACCTGCGCATCTTTGAATTTGGACAGCACTACAATCTAATAGATGGCTTACGCCAGGAAAAAAGTCAACTTGCGCTAGCACTCATGGGCCAGCATTCAGAAGAAAATTGGCAAAACACAGATGCTAAAGCGCTTAAGTACAATTTCTACGATTTAAAAGCAGAGGTTTTGTCTTTATTTGAACGCCTCGGACTTGCTACAAAAGTACTTGAATCAGCAATTCAGGATCCTCATTTTGAAGATGGAATCTCGTTTGAAATCAACGGTAAATGTATGGCTCAGCTAGGTTGGGTTAGCCAAGAAATTCAAACTATTTTTGACCTCAAGCAAAGACCATTTATCGCACTCATTAATTGGGACGACCTCATGCATGCCATTCGCAAGCAGCAAATTACCTTTCAAGAACTGCCCAAATCATTTGCAGTTCGCCGTGACCTCTCGCTACTCGTAGCAAAAGATATCAAATACAACGACTTAAAATTGGCTGCGCAAAAAGCCGAGCGCAAGCTTTTACAAGCTGTCAATTTATTTGATGTTTACGAAGGTAAAAACTTAGCTGAAGGGATGAAATCATATGCCCTTTCTTTCTATTTACAAGATGCACAACAAACGCTTACAGACAAACACATTGAGAAAGCAATGCAACAAATATTGCAAGCTCTAGAAAAGGACTGTGGTGCAAAACTTAGAATGTAAACCATTCTTATTGCAAAAAAAAGAAACAAGGAAAGGTATTAAGCCGTGATGTAGCGCTCCAAATTTGGATTGCTGGTCAATTCTTCTGAACCTAAAATAAGTAAGGACTTCACTTTGTTGGTTTCTAACCACAATTCAAAGTTGGTAATACCAACGCGCAAAGTACCATTGATATCAATTTTATGAACGGGCTTTTGCTGCTTATCAAAGAGCGCTTTAACTTCTAAAATTTCAGCCGACAATTCTTGGTTCTGATTGAAAATGAGCAAGCTATCTGTAGCTTCGAAAAAATCAGCAGGCTTTTCTTGCGCAACAATAAGTTCCTGAGCTTTGGCTGCAGCCCAGTTTTGGATGGCACTAGAAAATTGATTGGCGGCTAATAAATAAATCGTGGCTACTTTCATGCTTACTCTAAAATTGTCCGCAAATATAGCGCTAATAAGCTTCTCCTACTTTTCGTAACCTAAAATTTTCAGATAATCTTGTGCAGTTTGCTCATTACTAAACACTTCTGTCTGAATTTTTCCATCTTCGTCCCTTCTAATCAAGATATGCTTAGGTTCTGGTATCAGACAGTGCTTCAAACCGCCGTAGCCACCAATTGTTTCTTGGTATGCCCCGGTATTGAAAAATCCGATGAAAAGCGTGTTGTTTTTATCGAATTTCGGCAAGTAAATGGCATTGGAATGCTGCTCTGAATTGTAGTAGTCATCGGAGTCACAGGTGAGCCCACCGAGTAAGACACGCTCGTAGTCATCATTCCAACGATTGATAGGCAACATGATAAAACGCTGGTTAATAGCCCAAGTATCTGGAAGGTTCGTCATGAATGAAGAATCAATCATGTTCCATTTTTCTCGGTCATTTTGCTGTTTCTGGTGTAAAACACTAAAAATAGCACCTCCACTCTCTCCTACTGTAAATGATCCGAATTCTGTAAAGATATTTGGCTCCGGAATGTCATTATCTTGACAAACGCGCTTCACCTGTGTGAGGATTTCACGCACCATGTATGCATAATCAAAATCAAAGGCCAATGATTTCTTAATCGGGAAACCACCACCAATGTTCAATGAGTCTAGCTCAGGGCATAGCTTCTTGAGGTCAGAGTAAACGCGTAAACACTTGGTTAATTCGTTCCAGTAGTAAGCCGTATCGTTGATACCCGTATTGATGAAAAAATGCAGCATTTTGACGCGCACTCTTGGGTTTTCCTTGAGTATAGCTTTGTAAAACGGCACAATTTCTCGGTAACGAATGCCCAAACGCGAGGTATAAAACTCAAACTTTGGCTCTTCTTCTGAAGCAATTCGGATTCCGATATTTAGTTCTTTGGTCGTTGAACTGATCAATTGTTTGAGCTCATCGATGTTATCTACAACCGGAACAATTCGCAATTGATCTTCCTCAATCAGCTGCGCGATGTTATCCAAATATGGCTTTGGTTTATAGCCATTACAAATGACATAACTTTTTTCTTTGAGTTTACCTGCTGCATGCAAACTTTTGACAATATCAATATCAAAAGCAGAGGAAGTTTCGATGTGGACATCGTTTTTGAGGACTTCGTCGAGCACAAAAGCAAAGTGTGAACTTTTGGTACAGTAAGAATAATAGTAATTACCCTGATAACCAAGGTTATTAATGGCTTCGCGAAACCACCCTTTAGCGCGTTGAATATTATTCGAAACCTGGGGCAAATAATGAAATTTGAGTGGAGTCCCATATTCATGCACCAAACGCATCAGATCAATTCCGTGAAAGAATAAGCGATCTTCTCTAAGAAAAAACTCGTTCTGAGGAAAATCGAAGGTTTGATCAATTAAATCAATGTATTTGGTTCTCATGCTTTTTCAAATAATAACTGAGTTCTGTACGTAAATACTGCAGTTTGGTTTCGCTTGTTCAATACGTTTTAAAACGCGCTAAAAATTTGTGCAAAAATACTGCTTTTTAAATGGACCGAGCGTGTCTGAAAACACTACTTTTGAGCACAGCAAATTTTCATGTCCTACTTAGACGAATTAAACGAAAGTCAGCGGGTTGCCGTTGAACATATTTACGGCCCTATCATGGTCATTGCAGGCGCAGGCTCAGGCAAAACGCGTGTGCTCACCTATCGCATTGCCCACATGATGGAACAAGGCGTCGATCCTTTCAATATTTTAGCACTCACCTTCACCAACAAGGCAGCCAAGGAAATGACCGAAAGAATTGGTCATATTGTGGGTGGTGGCGAGGCAAAAAACATTTCTATGGGGACCTTCCACTCGGTGTTCTCAAAAATTTTGCGCTTTAATGCAGAAAGAATCGGTTTTCCGAACAACTTCACAATCTACGACACCCAAGATTCCAAGAGTTTAATCAAAGACATCATCAAAGAGTTTAACCTCGACGACAAAACCTACAAACCAAGCATGGTTTTTGGCCGTATTTCCGCTGCTAAAAACAACCTGATTTCACCAGAGGCTTACATGGCCAATCAAGAAATCCAACTCGAAGACAAACAAGCTCGCAGACCTGAACTCGGGCGTGTCTTTCAAGCCTATGCCAACCGCTGTCAAAAAGCGGGCGCCATGGACTTCGATGACCTCTTATATTTTACCAATGTTTTACTCCGAGATTTTCCAGATGTCTTGCACTACTATCAACAAAAGTTCCAGTACATCTTAGTCGACGAGTACCAAGATACCAACTACGCGCAATACCTCATCGTTAAAAAATTAGCGGCAGCATATCAAAATATATGTGTTGTCGGCGATGATGCTCAAAGTATCTACTCTTTTAGAGGCGCCAACATTGAAAACATCCTGAATTTCCGCAAAGATTACCCTGATTTTGCACTATACAAACTCGAGCAAAATTACCGCAGCACGAAAACAATTGTAGAAGCGGCCAATAGTGTCATCAAGAAAAATAAAGATCAAATTTTTAAAACGGTCTGGACCGACAACCAAGAAGGCGGAAAAATTAAGGTTTTACGCTCCTTAACAGACAACGAAGAAGGACGCAGCATTGCCCAAGCCATTTTCGAAAAGAAAACTGCTGAGGGTGGTCGCTACCAAGACTTCGCCATTCTGTACCGCACCAACAAACAGTCAAGGGCTTTTGAGGAAGCACTGCGCAAACTCAACATGCCCTACAAAATATATGGCGGTTTGTCTTTTTATCAGCGCAAAGAAATCAAAGACCTGCTTGCCTATTTCAGGTTAGCAGCCAACCCCCATGACGAAGAGGCTTTCAAACGCGTGATCAATTACCCCAAGCGTGGCATCGGCAAAACAACGGTCGAAAACATCATCATTGCGGCCAATAAATACAGCACCAGCATGTGGGAGGTCGTCAAAGACTTTCACAAGTATCCTGCCGATGTAGGGTCGGCGGCTAAAAGCAAAATTTACGAATTCGTCACGATGATTGATAGCTTCGGTGCTGAACTTGAAAAAGTAGATGCCTATACCCTCGCTGACCGCATTGCGAAGTCCTCGGGCATCATTCGCGAACTCATTTCTGAAAAAGACAAAGGCCCTGAAGAAGTCGAACGCTTTCAGAACATCGAAGAATTATTAGCTGGTATTCAAGAATTTGTCAAAGGAAACGAAGATGGCACACTGCGCACCCTAGCGGACTTCATGATGGATGTCGCATTACTCACCGACGCCGACCAAGAAAACCCCGAAGAACGCAACCACATCAGCCTCATGACCATCCACTCGAGCAAAGGTCTTGAATTTCAACACATTTATATTGTTGGCCTCGAGGAGAACTTATTTCCTTCTCAGATGGCACTCAATTCCAGATCGGAACTAGAAGAAGAACGTCGTTTATTTTATGTGGCACTCACGCGCGGCATGAAAAGCTGCATGCTGTCTTATGCCACGAGTCGCTTTACCTGGGGGCAGCCCATCATGTGTGAGTCATCACGCTTTATCGATGAGATTGATGCGCAATACCTCCAATTTGAATCGATTAGTCGTGGGCCAGCTGGCGGCCGTTCTTTAATGGGTTCCGGCGCCATTGATCGCGGTTTTACAGGTGGGCTCAACAAGCCTATGGGTGCACCCGCTCCGCAACTTCGCTCCTTAAAAGAAGTGACACAAAAAGGTACTTCTTCCTCAAAAAACGAAGACAACTATGAGCAACTCATGGTCGGAAGCAATGTTTCACACGATAAGTTTGGCAAAGGAAAAGTACTCAAAATTGAAGGCGCAGGCCCCGATAAAAAAGCCACCATTTTCTTCCCGCAACACGGATCTAAAACCGTTTTGTTAAGATTTGCAAATCTTCAAATTCTTGAGGATTAAAATATCATTCTTCCAACAAATCTGGTCTTCTTTCTTTGGTGCGTTGATAAGCCTGTGCTTCACGCCAAGCTGCCACCTCTTTTGGGTTGCCTCCTAACAAAACCTCCGGCACTTTCATGCCCATGAATTCTGGCGGACGCGTGTAAACTGGTGGGGCCAATAAATTGTCTTGAAAAGAATCAGTGAGTGCGGATGTTTCATCATTGAGTACCCCAGGAATCAGACGCACCACCGCATCTACAACAATAGCTGCCGCGAGTTCTCCACCACTTAATACATAAGAGCCGATGGAAATTTCTTTGGTGATGTAATGATCTCTGATGCGTTGGTCAACGCCTTTGTAGTGCCCGCACAAAATGATCAAGTTTTGCTTCAAGGATAATTGATTGCAAGCCGCTTGATCCAAAACATCGCCATCAGGGGTCATGTAAATGATTTCGTCATAGCTGCGTTCTGCTTTCAGTGCTTCTATGGCTTTTGAAATAGGTTCAACGCTCATGACCATCCCTGCGCCACCCCCATATTGGTAATCATCGACATTGCGATGCTTGTTGTCGGCGTAATCGCGAAGATTATGGACATGGATGGCTGCCAAACCTTTGTCTTGAGCGCGCTGCATGATTGAAGCCGCAAAAGGACTTTCAAGCAGCTGAGGAAGTACTGTAATTATATCAATACGCATGTGACAAAGATAAGCCAATTCCATGCATTTTACTACCTTTGCACAAATCCCAATTATGATCCAATTATCTGAGCGTTTACTTGCAATGGAAGAGTCTGCTACCATTGCTATGGCAAAAAAAAGTAGAGAACTAAAAGCACAAGGAAAAGACGTCATTTCTTTATCACTTGGCGAGCCTGATTTTCATACCCCAGAGTTCATTAAAGATGCTGCGGTTCAGGCACTCAAAGATAATTACACTACTTACACGCCTGTTCCAGGCTACGACGATCTTCGCGAAAGCATCTCTCGCAAATTCCTCCGAGATAACAACCTGACCTACGCCAAAGATCAAATCGTTGTGTCTACTGGCGCTAAGCAAAGTATTGCCAATCTCGTACTCAGTTTAATCAACCCCGGAGACGAAGTCATCATTCCGGCACCATATTGGGTGTCTTATCTCGAAATTGTAAAAGTGGCTGAAGGTGTTCCGGTTGTCATTGCTGCAGGTATCGACAAAGACTTCAAAATTACGGGTGCAGACCTCGAAGCTGCTATTACGCCAAAAACAAAAATGTTGATGTTCTCTACGCCATGTAATCCGACAGGTTCGGTTTACACCAAGGAAGAACTTCAAGATATCGCACGTGTACTTGCCAAATATCCACAAATCATTGCCATGAGCGATGAAATCTATGAGCACATCAACTTCATTGGCAAGCATGAAAGCCTAGCGCAATTCCCCGAAATTTACAACCAAGTTGTGACCGTAAACGGTGTTTCTAAGGCTTGGGCCATGACCGGCTGGAGACTTGGCTATATTGGTGCTCCTAAAGAAATTGCTGCAGCCTGCGACAAAGTTCAAGGTCAGTTTACATCTGCTACCTGTTCAATTACGCAGCGCGCTACCATTGCTGCCATGGATGCTGACCCTGCCATTTTAAAAGACATGATCGCTGCTTTTGAAAGCAGAAGAAACTTGGTGCTTGCAGGCCTCAGAAATATCCCAGGCCTAAAAGTAAACAACCCAGGCGGCGCATTTTACGTTTTCCCTGACTGTTCTGCTTATTTCGGCAAAACAGTAAACGGCAAAACGATTTCCAACTCAGATGAGCTTTGTATGTATCTTTTAGAAGACGCATTAGTTGCTTGTGTGGGTGGCGAAGCCTTCGGTGATCCAAATTGTTTCAGAATCAGCTATGCTGCCTCTGAAGAAACCTTACAAAAAGCGGTTGAACGCATTGCTACAGCTTTAGCCAAACTTAACTAAGATGTCTTTACAAGCGCTCTTCGATTCATTTAACGGCAAACGTGTACTTGTTCTAGGCGATGTCATGATTGACGCCTATTTGCACGGTGCTGTCAATCGCATGAGCCCTGAAGCACCTGTGCCCGTTGTCGATTTACAAAAAGAAGAACAACGCATTGGTGGCGCTGGAAATGTAGCACTCAACCTACAAGCATTGGGCGCCACGCCGATCATGGCAAGCGTCATCGGACAAGACAACGCCAGTGAACAACTTCGTAATCTGTTTGAACAAGCTCAGATCGATACCTCAGCGCTCATTGGCTCTGCAGAACGCAAAACCACAATAAAAACTAGAGTGCTTTCAGGCAGCAAGCAACTGCTTAGAATCGATACCGAAGACCAACACGACCTCACTACCACCGAAGCAAATGCTTTGAAAAATAGTTTGTCAAAATGTTTAGCGCAAGGTATTGATGGCGTCATTCTAGAAGATTACAACAAGGGGATCCTGACCAAAGAGCTCATTGAATGGATCATTGCCGAGGCCAATAAAAGAAACATACCCACAGCCGTTGACCCCAAAAAGAAAAATTTCCTGAGTTATCAGCACTGCACACTTTTTAAGCCCAACTTAAAAGAACTCAAAGAAGGCCTAGACCTTCATTTTGACTACAGCAAAGAACCAAATGCGCTTAATTTGGCCCTTGAAAAACTCCAACAGCATCTGGGCAACCAACTTTCTTTTGTAACCTTGTCTGAACACGGCGTTCAACTTTTCGATGGTGAAACTCACCACAAATTAGCAGCTCATTTGCGCAATATCGCAGATGTTTCAGGAGCTGGTGATACCGTCATTGCAACGGCATGCTTGTGTCTCATCGCTGGTGCAAGCCCACAACAAATTGCTGCACTTGCCAATTTAGCTGGAGGCTTAGTTTGCGAAAGCCCAGGTGTAGTAAGCATCAATAAACAACTTTTACTTGAAGAAGCACTTCAAAACCTCTCTTAATTATGTCTGAAAAAGTAGTCAAA
This sequence comes from Bacteroidota bacterium, assembly GCA_041158525.1. Taxonomy (GTDB): domain Bacteria; phylum Bacteroidota; class Bacteroidia; order Flavobacteriales_D; family Crocinitomicaceae; genus UBA952. The sequence goes on from JBEBBE010000051.1 coordinate 55,467, forward strand.
CCATACGATTCCGGAAAATCCAAAAAAGAAGAAGTAGCACAAATGTTCAACAACATTTCTGCGAACTACGATTTTCTCAATCACTTTCTGTCATTAGGAATCGATCATCTTTGGCGAAAAAAAGCAGTGAAGCAACTCAAAAACCAAGCGCCAAAAGTCATGCTTGACCTCGCCACTGGTACCGGTGATTTTGCCATCGCATCTTTAAAACTGAAGCCGACAAAAATCATCGGAATGGACATCTCTTCAGGCATGCTTGAGGTTGGTAAAACCAAAATGAAAAAAAGAGCCTTTGATCACATCATTGAAATGCAGCTCGGAGACTCTGAAAACATGCCTTTCGAGGATCATACTTTTGATGCCATTACCGTTGGTTTTGGTGTTCGCAACTTTGAAAATCTAGAAAAAGGCTTAGGCGAAATGCTCAGAGTACTCAAGCCAGGCGGCACCGCTGTTGTCTTGGAATTTTCAAAACCCAAGACTTTCCCAATCAAACAACTCTTTTCGTTTTATTCAAATGTCATGATTCCACTTTTTGGTAAGTATATTTCCAAAGACGAAAGGGCCTACACATATTTGCCTGAAAGCGTTGCCGTTTTCCCTGAAGGAGCTGATTTTGTGAGCGTGATGCAAAAAGTAGGCTTTCAAACCAAACAAACCATCCGCCTCAGTGGTGGAATCGCCAGTATTTATATTGGTCAGAAGTCAAATACACAATAATAAAGTAGTCAACTCGTTAACTGCCAATGCGTTTAGTTATTGTCTTTCTTTTATTGAGCTCATTTGGGTTGCTTGCACAAACCCAAAAACAGCAGCGTTATAAAAATTTTGACAAGCGCTTTATTCATTTCGGTTTTATGCTCGGTGTCAATAGTTCTGATTTTACCGTGATGCAGAAACCCAATGCCTACAACCAATATCAGTTGCTTTCACTTACCAATGAAGCGCAACCCGGCGGGCAGCTAGGCATATTAACTACCATTAAGCTTGGCACACCTACCATTCGTTTTCGCGTCATTCCTACCCTTTCTTTTCAAGAAAGAGTGCTGCAATATCAGAGTTTGGACACCATTTGGTTCAACAACGGCGTTGGTACCCAAAGAGTCAATTCTACTAACCTAGAATTTCCCATGATGCTGCAGTTTCGCACCAAGCGCTACAACAACTTCACGGCCTACTCTTTGTTTGGCATGCAATATTCCATTGATTTGCAGTCTCAGCAAGACGCCTCGCAAAATTTTTATGACCCCTTTGTCAAAATCAAAAAAAATGACTGGCAGGGTCAAATTGGTGCAGGTTTAGAATTCTTTGCACCTTACTTTAAATTTGGCCTTGAACTCAAATATAGCCATGGCTTCAAGAGCAGTTTTATCCAAGATTACACACCGGTGTCCAACCCAATAGACCAACTCTATAACCGAGCTTGGTACTTTTCCCTGATTTTCGAAGGATGATGGAGCAAATACAATTCGCCTGTAGCCCAGAACAAGCACAGGATCTTGCTTTTTTGACCACTAAAATCAGAAAAGAGCTCAAACTCAAAGCCCAGCAACAACTTCATTTTCGTTGGAAAAAACGCAGCATTGATGCCCGACAGCGTCAGATTAAAATCAATGCCACATTTGAGGTCGCCATAGACCATGAATTAGGTCCGCGCTTTGCACCTTACAATTTTCCAAAAGTTGCTCAAACAGCTCAGTGCGTTCATATTATTGGTGCCGGCCCCGCCGGACTCTTTGCGGCGCTAGAAGCCATCTTATGCGGCATCAAACCCATCATTTACGAACGCGGTAAAGATATCAGGGCGCGTCGACGCGACCTCGCCAAACTCACTAAGAACCACGAGCTCAATCCGGATTCCAATTATTGTTTTGGCGAAGGCGGGGCCGGAACATACTCTGACGGAAAACTCTACACCCGCTCAAAAAAACGCGGTGATGTACAAAAGGTATTAGAATTATTGGTTCAGTTTGGCGCCAAAGAAGACATCTTGATTGATGCGCATCCACATATTGGCACCAATAAATTGCCGCAACTCATTGAAGCCATTCGCGAACAAATTTTGGACGCTGGCGGTGAAATTCATTTTGAACACAAACTGACCAAGCTGTCGCTCAAGGCTGACCAAATAACCAATATTGAAATCAACCACAAACACAAGATTTCTGTTCAAAAACTCATTTTAGCCACAGGTCATTCCGCCCGAGATATTTTTGAGTTGCTGCATCAAAACCAAATTCAAATTAAAGCCAAACCTTTTGCCTTAGGTGTACGCGTTGAACATACACAAGCATTTATAGATGGCATCCAATACCACGGCAGGCAAAATGACGAATACCTCCCACCTGCTTCTTACAGTTTGGTTACACAAGTGAAAGACCGCGGAGTTTATTCTTTCTGCATGTGTCCGGGTGGCATTATTGCACCATGCGCTACCGCTGAGCAAGAAGTGGTTACCAACGGGTGGTCTCCTTCGAAAAGAAATAATATCTATTCGAATGCAGGCATCGTGGTTGGCATAGAACCGACAGATTTTGCCCAAGCCAATGACCCTTTTGTTTGTCTGAATTTTCAAAAAGAAATAGAGAAGCGCTGTTGGGAAGCGGCAGGCCAAACACAAAAGGTACCTGCTCAGCGTCTCAAAGATTTCGTAGCAGGTAAATTGAGCACTGACTTTCCACGCAGTTCTTATCAACCAGGAATTGTGAGTGTTAATCTTAAAGAGCTCTTCCCTGCTTTTGTCTACGATCGACTCAGACAAGCCTTCCTCGATTTCGATCAAAAAATGCCGGGCTTTTTAACCAACGATGCTGTGGTGCACGCTCCTGAATCCAGGACCTCCTCACCTGTTCTCATCCCCAGAGATCCTGTAAGCTTCAAACACCTCGATATTTCAAACTTGTACCCAATTGCAGAAGGTGCAGGTTACGCTGGCGGCATCGTCTCCGCTGCCATTGACGGCCTCAATTGCCTTCAGAAAATTGCTTTAGAAAAATAGCGCTCAAGCACTCAAGAAGCGCTAACTTTGCAACATGCAAAGAGTAGTCGTTGGTCTTTCTGGTGGTGTTGATTCAAGTGTAACAGCATATCTTTTACAACAACAAGGATATGAAGTGATTGGCATGTTTATGCGCAATTGGCACGACGAAAGCGTGACGCTTTCAGATGAGTGCCCTTGGATCGATGATTCTAATGATGCCCTACTCATTGCCCAACAACTCGGTATTCCTTTTCAGGTCATCGATTTATCAGAGCAGTACAAAGAACGCATCGTCAATTACATGTTCAAGGAATACGAAGCCGGGCGCACACCAAACCCAGACGTACTTTGTAACCGCGAAATCAAGTTTGACGTTTTTCTCAATGCCGCTCTAGAACTAGGTGCTGACTTCGTGGCAACCGGCCACTATTGTCAAAAAAGAGAAAATACAGACGGTTCATTTAGCTTACTAGCTGGAGCCGACCCTAATAAAGATCAATCTTATTTTTTGTGTCAGTTGCGTCAAGAACAATTGGCCAAAGCACTTTTTCCGATAGGACACCTCCAAAAAGCAGAAGTAAGAGCAATCGCCGAGCAACAAGATCTGGTTACTGCCAATAAAAAAGATTCTCAGGGTTTATGTTTTGTGGGTAAAATTGCCTTGCCAACTTTTCTTCAGCAGCAATTGGCACCCAAACAAGGTCCTATCATTGAGGTTTCGCCTGAGCTCGAACAATTCAAGACTTATCAGCAACTCCAACCAACGCTTGAGAATATTGAAGCTTTAGCAGCCGCATTTGATTATCAAATTTCAGACGGCGTTGAAGTAACTACACATCAAGGCGCGCATTATTACACCATTGGTCAGCGCAAAGGCTTGCATATTGGTGGCAGACCTGAACCTAGTTTCGTTATTGGCATAGATACCAAGCTGAATATTGTTTACAGCGGTCAGACAGAAAAACATCCAGGCCTCAATCGCTGGGCTTTGAAACTTGAAAAAGAAGATCTTTCTTGGTTTAACAAGCATGAAGCTTTTGAAAATGAAGGCCTACTAAGCTGTCAGGTAAGAATTCGATACCGACAACCGCTTCAAAATGCCACCCTGATTAAAAAAGAGACTGATTATTATATTTTATTCGAGTCTTTGCAAAAAGGCATTACTCCTGGGCAGTTTGCTGCTTGGTACCAAGGTCAAGAGTTATTAGGAAGCGGTGTGATTGCCCATTAAACTTTACTGCATAAAAAAAGACCACATCAAGCGGTCTTTTCTATCTAAAAAACAACAATTTTATTGCTGAATATCGAAGTTGGGTATTAGTTTAAAATCAAGGCAAAAGCTTGTGGCTCTTCAATTAACTTGATTTCTGTGTTGCGAATACTGTCTAGTAAGTCAGCAACTTCAAAAATATTGAGTGAGCTTTGCGTTCCAAGTTCACGGTGCTGATCTAGTTTAAGCTTCGCTTGACGAAGTGATTTAGTGCGGAGTGATTGTATGCTTGTTGTCATGTTTGTTTGTTTTGGGTGCTCTTACGCCCACTTTGATTTCAAAGTTTCATTTTGAGCATTTTTTTTCATGCAACAAAGTAAATGATGTTAGTTATCTTTCTTATTAACAATACTTTAAGCTAAATATTATAATTGACGTTTTTTCAACATTTTTCAAATTGAACTCCCTAAAAATTGTCAATAAACGTTATCTTGGTTGTGCTTATCTTTGCGTTGTGAAAAAATTAATCTATCCACTGTTCTTCGTTTTGGCAGCTTGCCAGAATGAAACTAATGACACTACGGCTCCTGTTCAAGAAGAACATTTACCCACTAAAGGCAAACAAAGTCTTGCACAATATGCCGAGCGCATGATGAGGGCCAAACTTGGCATTCAAGCCGACGAGCAACTTGACTATAAAATATACAAAGCCCAACTCGATGCAGATGGCATTGAAGACGCCATCATTACTTTAAATCGCAAAGACTTTGCCATGAAAGAAGCCATGGCCTCCCCTAACCCAGCCAAACGCGCTGAACTCGGCTTTATGGGCAACTACAATTATTTTTTCTTTTTTGATGGCAAACTCGATATGTTGTCACCACCGATAGCCATTCCATCCTCCCCACTTTTGCCGCTGAATGTCACTTTTGAAAATATAAGTTCTGAAGACTATAAAGACATTCTCATTGATTTTCGCATTCGCAATGCGAGTTACAAAGACTTCTATACAGTCAGCAATCATACCCCACGTCGTATTTTTCAATTTAAAAATTTTGACGGCTTAGGCACCGGTGTAACAGAAGCGTATCACTTTGAATTTGGTGCAGGCTCATACGGTCCTCAAAAGAATATCTTTGTCATGGAGGCTCAGTTGGGCGCATTGCCACAAGGAGAAGATAAAAATACGTTTATCCCAAGCATCAAGCCAATTGAAAAGATCAAGTATACTTTCTTTTATTTGACGAAGGAAGCTAAGTATGCAACCCTTGATCAGCGCTGATTTACACAATTTAAAATTTCTATTCAAACAAAAAGGCGGAGTTTATACCCCGCCTTTTCTTTTGTAAAAATAATTTCAAGTGAATCTACGCTTAGAAATTCCCTCTTAACGTTAGCATGAAATTTCTTCCTGGAGCTGAAATGTTTGAAGCAAACATTCTGTAATTGGTATCCAAGATATTTTCACAGGCCGCTTGGATGCTGAAATTTTGATTTACAGAATAATTGAATCGCAGATTCAACGTATACCAACTTGGCATTCCGTTTGGCGTTGCATAAGCAAAGTTATCTTCTCCAATAAAATTATAATCTTCGAGTTTTTTCCAACCGGAATACAGCACAAAAAATTCAGCGCGCACTTTCGTTTTCTGATAAATCAAAGAAGCTTTACCAAAAGCTGGAGCCACATGATCTAAAGGATAAGGGATGGTATCGGTTAGGATACGCCCATGCGTGAAATTATAAGTGGCTTGCAACGAAAAGTTATTGGCAATCTTTGCATTCAACATAAGTTCTGCACCTAGCACTCTAGCTCTGGCAGCATTCGTTGTTGTCAGGACGGCGCTCATTTCACCATCGTAAAGCACACTATCTGAGCCATTAAAGGTTCCGTTCTGAATCGTAAGTGCATTGGTTAAATAGGTCGCATACAAATTAGTGGCAACTGTGAATCGCTTATTCAATGCATACTGAAGCCCTAACTCACCGTTATAAGCATATTCGCTTTTCAAATTTGGATTTGGTACAATTACGCTTCCTGGTACAGATTCAAAGACCTTTGTTAGGTCATCGACATTTGGTGCTCTGAAGGCTGTTGAACCATTCAAGGTCAACTTCCAATTTTTAGCTGGTAGGAAAATTAAACCAAGATTTCCGTTTAAGGCAAGGTGATTTTGCTGGATCGAACTAAATGGAAATGGGAAGAAAGTTTGATCAATGAATTGAGCGTTTAAAGCTACTTGAGACAAACGCAGACCATCATTCAATATCAGCTTTTCCGAAATCTCAAAAGTATGCGAGGCATACACAGCAGCTCCTTGCATTTTCGAGCCTCCATCAGGATAACGCGTATCAAGAGCAGATTGGTCTCCTGTAATAATCTGCTCTGCAAAAGCAGTAGAATTTATCTGATTTAAATAAGCATCGGCACCATAGCGCAATTCATGCTTGCCAATTTTCTTCATCAAATCTAAATTCAGCGTATAGATATTCAAATTCTCGATGCGGTGATTACGCGTATTTTTCTTAAACCTTCTATCTATTCTACTTTCTTCGATCCCTTGATAAGCTGCTATCAATCTCGCTTGATCATAAAACTTGGTTGCGTTTGATAGCTCTAAGGTGTAAGCTGTTAGTAATCTATATTGCGGGCCATAATACCATTCAGCAAATTTTGGTTTTGAACCAGCAAGTTGTGTCAGGCGATCATAGCGATCAATATTACTTGAATTAGACAACTGTAAGTTGAGTTGATGCAAAACACCTGGCTTTTGTGCGAAGGAGAATTTCTGAAGCACATCGTATTGTGAATAACCAGAACCAACTTGCAAGTTACTATCCAAATTAGTCACCATGCTGTCTTGCCCATTGATGCGCTCCACATACCAATTGCGAACGCCCAAATTACCGATTGCAGCAGTGCGTCTTGCACCTTGTCTGAGATCACCATAATTGGCATATGAAAATGAAGTAAGCGAACCAAAGCGACGATTGGCCACATTGACTTGTGCATTGGCTGCATAACCATTTGCAGCACTAAAATACCTCGTGTAAGCTCCTGCCTTGACCAATAATTCATCTGAAGTACTTAACTGCACCTTTTTCGTTTGAAAGGACATCACGCCACCAATTGCATCTGAGCCATAAACGACAGATCCAGGGCCAAAAACCAGCTCTACTCTGTCCATATTGGCTTGATCTAGTGTGATGACATTTTGAAGGTGACCTCCGCGATAAATGGCATTATTCATACGAATACCATCCACAACAAGCAGCACTTTATTAGTTTCAAAGCCACGAATAATTGGGCTTCCTCCACCTAGCTGACTTTTTTGCACAAACACTAAACCTGATTGCCCAAGAACATCGGCCATAGATGTTTGCTGCTGAAATTGAATCTCACCCGCCCTCATGACTTGTATTTTTTGGGCAACATCCTTCCTTTTCTCTTGCGATCTGTTGGCAGAAACCACCGTTTCTTCTTCCGTTTGAGAATTGGGCTCTAGGCGAATCACAACTTCAATTGAAACATCTTTTCCTATCTGTTGATTTTCTCCTTGATTTTTATCGGCTTGCAGCGGAACAATCATGGTGAGGTAGTCTGGATGTGAAAGTTCGATGGAGTTGGGTTGCTTTTGAAAAGCAAATTCACCCTTGTTATTTGTATAATAGATGCCATCAGCGGTCTTAACCTTCACCCCAAGAATTGGTTGTGCGGTAAAAGCGTCATTGACTTGAATGGTTAATTTTTGCCCGATGCTTTGAAATGCACTAAAAATAAAGATAAGAGCCCCTAAAATAGAAAGCCCACCCTCTCTGAATCGAGAGGAAAATTGATTTTTTTTCATGGTTTTTTGATTAAATAAATAGCAGGTCAATGCACAAACAAAGACCCTGTTGATTAAAATTAAAAGCTATTTAAATAAAGTCCGGAGGCGGGAATGCATTTGCTAGATATGGATCTAGGTAATTTGAGGAAAGATAATTCGGTACTTCTTCGGTTTGTCGTGACAGCAAAGAGCTCATCTTCAAAAAGGATTCATTTGAAATTTCTTCCATCGGTTCATTGAGCACTTTCAACCAAGATTTCATGGGATGTGCTGGTGGTGTATCGCTCAGGTTTTGAGCCGTTGCTGAGCCCAGCCGTTCAAATAATTGAGTTTCCTGGATATCGTTGATACACTGATAATACCAGATGCCTTTGTTCTTTGTTTTGTGAACCACATCATAAAAACGTCCATTGAGCCTAAATTCATGGGCTTTAACCCAATGAAGTTGTGCCGCTTCTTTTTCAGAGAAATGAAAACGAATGAGCTGATTTTCAGGCACAGAAAGCTTTATTGCTTTTTTAATTTGCTTGCGAACAAGGTAATGCTCGATTTCAAAAAATGCGAAAAAGCCCACTAATTGATAGGCAAACAGTAATAGGAATCCGTACTGCAGTAATTTTCGCACCCTCAAATATAAGTCTTAAATCATGTTTAGTCAATATTGTTTTGAAATGTGAGAATCAAATTATTTTTATTTTAGCCCATGAAAGTAAAAATCCAAGAGGTTGAATTTAGCCAAAAGCGCCGCTATTACAGCAACGAACTCAAAGGGAAATCGAAGATACTAGTGGCCTTGCATGGCTATGGGCAACTTGCTCAGTTCTTTTCTAGAAAGTTTGCAGTACTGGATCAAGCATATGGGCTGATCATGCCAGAAGGTCCTCATCGATTTTATTTAGAAGGTAGTAGTGGCCGCGTGGGCGCATCTTGGATGACGAAAGAGTGGCGCGAGCAAGACATCGAGGAAAATACGCGTTATCTGTTAGCTTTAATTGAAAAAGTAAAAGCTGAAAATGCAGCAGCAAGCATTTATCTTTTGGGTTTCTCACAGGGTGGCGCAACAGCAGCTAGACTGTATCAGTCGAGTCCTGATTTATTTGAAACGCTCATTTTATGGGCTAGTGTATTTCCACCAGATGTCACAGTTCAAGATTTTGATCAAGTAGGAACTCTGCATTTTGCCATTGGAAATCAAGACCCCTATTTTTTAGAAGCTCAAAAAGAAGATGTGCTTCAAACGTACAGAAATCTAGGATTTAAAATCCATGAATTTGAAGGCAAGCACGATATTGACCCGACTACACTGAGTAAGATACTTCAGTAATTTTTAGGCATTTTTACTTTCCCACTTGCCGACAACTGCTGTAGCGATTGAATTACCAAGCACGTTTGTGGCACTACGGAACATATCACAAAAATGGTCAATTGGCAGAATCAAGGCAATACCTTCAATTGGAATATTGAACATGCCACAGGTAGCTGCTACCACTACCAAACTAGCTCTCGGAACACCTGCAATACCTTTACTGGTTAGCATCAGGACGAGTAACATGGTGAGTTGAGTGCCTGTATCAAGCGGAATGCCATAAACTTGGGCAATGAAAATACTCGCAAAAGTCATGTACATCATGCTGCCGTCCAGGTTAAAGGAGTAACCTAAGGGCAACATGAAAGAAACGATGCGATCCTTAATACCAAAACGCTCTAACTCTTCTGTTAATTTCGGGAAAACCGCTTCACTGCTTGTGGTGCCAAAAGCAATTACTAGCGGGCTAACAATGCGTTTGAGCAAGGTCTTTAAATGCTTTCCTAAAAATAAATAACCAATTAACAAGAGCACAAACCAAAGGGATGCGATTCCTACGAGGAAAGAACTGAAAAACTTGGTGTACGTGAACATCAATTCAGAAATATCTTTAACAGCAAAAACCCCTGCGATTGCACCGAAAACGCCAATTGGCGCAAATCTCATGACGAAATTGACCATTTTCAAAATAATATGAGAGGTCTTATCTAAAGCATTGATGACGGGTTTGACGTTGTCTCCGATAGATGCTGCGGCTAGCCCAAAGAATATTGAGAAAATAACAATCTGAAGGATTTCGTTGGTAGACATCGCCTCAAACACCGATTTAGGTATGATGTGCTCAACAAAATGCTGAACAGAAAAATCTTGCGTTTTTTCAGTGAGCTCCGTTGCCGTCGCTTGATCAACATTTGATAAGTTTACACCTTGGCCAGGTTTTAAAAAATTAACCCACAAAAGGCCTATAATCAAAGAAAGAAAAGAGGCACTGAAAAACCACGCTAAAGCCCTTCCTCCTATTCGGCCAACAGCTTTGATGTCCCCTAATTTTGCGATACCTACTACTAAAGTGGTCAAAACTAATGGTGCTATGATCATTTGAACCAAGCGGATAAATATGGTGGCAAGCAACTTGATATGTGTGCTAAATTGAGCTGCTGCTGCCGCACTATAATTGCTGTGGACAAAGGCTCCTAAAATACCACCCAATATCATCGCAACTAAAATGTAAAGCGTTAATCTGTTTTTTTTAGTCTTTTCTGGTGCCGTAGTGTCTGAACCTTGTTGCATAATTTTTGTCTATTTAATTGCGTGCATGAAAATAGGAAAAAGCCCCAACATAGCAAGATAGAAAGCTCACATTTCGTATATTTGAAACTCAATCAACACATGGCCTCAACACAAGAACTCAACTTCAATTTTAATGAAGATCAAATGCGCCTGAAAATTCGCGCATTGGAACTAGAACTCAATAAAATCCACCTCGGAGGCGGAAAATCCAAGATAGAAAAACACCATGCAAATGGGAAACTAACCGCGCGTGAACGTATCGAACGCTTACTAGACCCCAACACCCCTTCTTTCGAATTAGGAGCGCTTGCTGGTTTTGGTATGTACAAAGAACACGGTGGCTGCCCGGCAGGTGGTGTTGTTATTGTCATCGGATATGTCAGTGGTAGACAATGTATTGTGGTTGCTAACGATGCGACTGTTAAGGCAGGCGCTTGGTTTCCGATCACAGGAAAGAAAAATCTAAGGGCGCAAGAAATTGCCATGGAAAACAAACTGCCGATTATCTACTTAGTAGATTCTGCGGGTGTTTACCTACCCATGCAAGAAGACATTTTTGCCGATAAGGAGCACTTTGGTCGAATTTTTAGAAACAACGCCAAAATGTCTGCGATGGGAATCACCCAAATTGCTGCAGTAATGGGGAGCTGCGTTGCCGGTGGAGCCTATTTACCAATCATGTCTGATGAATCTTTAATCGTAGACAAAACCGGAACTATCTTTCTGGCAGGGTCCTATTTAGTAAAAGCCGCAATCGGAGAAGATATTGACAACGAAACACTTGGTGGCGCTACAACGCAAACAGAAATTTCTGGCGTTTGTGACTACAAAGTTCCAAATGATGAGGCATGTTTACTCAAAATCAGAGACCTGATGTCGCGCATTGGACATCCACAAAAAGTGAATTTCCAAAGATCTGAGGCACTCGCTCCAAAAATAAGCCCCGAACAAGTCTATGGAATCATGCCTGCAGATCGCTCTAAGCCTTATTCAACAAAAAGCCTACTAGAAGCAATTGTAGATGCAGATTCCATCAATGAATACAAACCAAGCTTTGGTAAATCAATCATAACTGCCTACGCCCGTATTGATGGCTGGAGTGTTGGCATCGTAGCAAACAACCGTGAAATTGTCAAGAATGCGAAAGGTGAAATGCAATTTGGAGGCGTGATTTATTCAGATTCAGCAGACAAAGCTGCCCGCTTCATCATGCTCTGCAATCAAAAGAAAATTCCTTTAGTCTTTTTACACGACGTCACTGGCTTCATGGTTGGCTCAAAGAGTGAACACGGAGGCATCATTAAAGACGGAGCCAAGATGGTCAATGCAATGGCTAATAGCGTGGTACCAAAGTTTTCAGTTGTCATTGGAAATTCCTATGGGGCAGGAAATTATGCCATGTGCGGCAAGGCCTACGACCCAAGACTCATTGTAGCATGGCCGACAGCCGAAATTGCCGTTATGTCTGGTGCGGCTGCAGCAAAAACGCTATTACAAATTGAGGTGGCTACACTTAAAGCAAAAGGAGAAGAAATCAGCCCTGAACGTGAAAAGGAACTGCTTGATCGCATCAAGAAAAACTACGACGAGCAAATCTCGCCTTATTATGCGGCTAGCAGACTCTGGATAGATGCCATTATTGACCCAAAAGAAACCAGAAAAATCATTTCCCTAGGAATTGACATGGCGAGTCATGAAGGCAATTTACCTGACTACAAAGTTGGGGTACTGCAAACTTAATCGTCGAAACCTGGGGCGGTACTTTTCTTACCATTCAAATAGTAAGTATAACCAAATCCAACACTTAAAAAAGTGGAGTTTTTGAGGTATTCTTCAGGGCCATATCCGAAATCACTTTCTAAGCCAATTAACTGAGGTGTAAAGGAATAGCCATAAATAGGTAAACCAATACTTAATCTAAAACTTTGATTCACATCCGAACTCAAGATCAAACTTACGTTGGGCTCGATATAGAAAGAATTCACTTCTTTAGCTGCTATTCCCTGGGCTGTTAATTGATCAGAAACCACATAACTTCTTACTGCTCCTCCCCTCAGACCAATGTCTGTTCCGAAACGTTCAGACCAAAATTTTTCATGCCCCATTTTCAAAAAAGCGGCACCAGAATGAATGCCCCCATATACTTTGGTAGGCACCCTAAATTCATTGATCGCAAAATAAGAATAATGAACACCTGCTCCGGCATACAGGCCTGAAGAAAGCGCATATTGATAATGTAAATTGGCATGAACCAAACCTTGCATGATCAATTGAAAAGGTTTGTTTCCCATAGCATTGGGCAAGCTCAATTCAAATGTAAAAGAATCATCAGGGTCAATTGCTTGTGCTCGCAACGAACTGATCGCCGGAAGCATGGAGAAAAATAATATAAACGCTACTATTTTTTGAGCCATTTATTCTTGATTTGTTTGAAGTAGTTGACTGATTCAGGTTCAAGATTCCAATAATAAATTGGAAGTACAAAAATCAGACATAACAATACCTCTTTAACGACAAAACTCGCAAATGGTTGTACATGACCCTGAACAAAAATATTTGTATCCAAAAATGCAAAGAAAAAGAAGGCGAAAAGTGCATTTAAAAATAAAAGCAATTGCCTTGGTGTAAAAGGACTTAGCTGGTAAGCCCTGAAGATATACCAACCCCGAAGTACATTATAAAAAAAATAGGCAGCACTTGTAGAAATTGCTGCGCCAACCATGCCATAAATCGGAATCAACCATAAATTGGCAAAATAGACTCCAGCAATTAATAAGACAGTAAAGAATAAATCGACTCTGTATTTTTTTGAAGTGGAAAAAATGACAGCATTCAAACCAAAATACATATCGACTATTCGACCCATCATCAGAAAGAAAAACACCCATTTACCTGCTGCATAGGCTGGAATCAGTGTGAAAATCTCATCAATGACTATCCAAACACCAAGAAAACCTAATAAAGAAAGTAATAAACCTACAGACGAACTCTTCTGATAGAGTTCTTGCATTCCAGCTTTATTTCTTTCCTTCCACTGAAGTGACACCAAAGGAGTGGCCACACGCAAAATGGCGCGATACGGAAAAATAACAGCAGAAATTAAAAAGAGCATGGTGGTGTAAATCCCGGTTTGTGACAGCCCCTTGAATTTTGCAATCATGAGGGCATCCATTGAAATCACCAACAAAGTAGCTAAGGAATTCACATAACTAAAACCAGTATAGGAAAACATGATGCCTTGAAATTTCTTTGGTATTTGAATGTGAGAAAACCTTAAAGTTAACTCCTTGTGCTTCAATAAATAAAGCAGCAGATACAGTGTTGGAATAAAATGAATAAAAATATAAACCCAGATAAATTCATTGAACTGCAGCCACTTCAACCAAAATCCAATCAATACAAGCGTTGTGCAAAAACGCAACACTAACTCCTGTAAAAAAACAGGCAGCACATTCTGTTTCATGCCACGTAAGTAATTTTCAAACAACTGAAAATATACCAACGCTATACCTAAGGGAAGAATTAAATCAAAATAAGAAGTGAAAAGTGGTGACTTTTCCCGGTAAGTCTCAATCACGAGATCCTTGAGTCCATACAATAAGGAACCAAAAACCAAAATACCAAATAAGACTAATAGACTATTGGCCAGTAGAAAACCATAGTGCTTTTTCTGTTCGTTTCGAAAAAAAGGGAAAAATCGCCAAGTAGAATAAGTGGTTCCAAGATTTGCAAACTGGGCAAACAACAAACCAACATTCAATAACAGATTGACTACTCCTACCTGAGCAGTAGAAAAAAGCATGATAAAAAGAATGCCTTTATTTAAATAACCCAACACCAATCCAATCAAAGAAAGGAAAGAAGTTTTGACAGCATCAGTTTGGACAATTCCCATGTAGTAAATTTAAGCAAAAAAAAAGCCTCACATTTCTGTGAGGCTTTTAAAAATCGGCATCGACTTACTCTCCCACGATCAAAACCGCAGTACCATCAGCGCAAGCAGGCTTAACTTCTCTGTTCG
>JBEBBE010000052.1:0-4052 GCA_041158525.1 Bacteroidota bacterium
ACAGGGCTTCCGTCCCCAAAATCCCAAGAATAAATATGATTGATTCCTGAATAAGTGCTTTCACTAATTTGATTGAACATGCTATCTGTTGCCAACTGAGACGTGTTTGTGATCGTCATCAATTCATTGGTCTGCAAACAAGCTGTATTGATATCGAAACTCGGCAAATTGAGCAAAGACATCGTAGGAATGATGTAAAAATCACCATTACTTGCAAAGCTTGTCATGGCACTGGCCCAATTATTCCCGGTAGAAGTACCCGATAAAGAAGCGAGATCTTGTCCAAGGCCTTCTCCGTTACCCGTATATTTCAAATTGAAGGTGCTCCCAAAAGGAGGTGCATTTAATACCTCTACGGTGAGTGCAAAATCTGTACTGACGCTAACGCCACCCGGAAAATTCAATTGAATATACCCATTGTTGTTATCTGGGTAAGACCACCAAACGTGCTGCATGCTCGAAATGAGCGTAGTGGGTTTTCCATTGGCATCAACATTGTAAACACTCACTTTGAGTGGAACGCCAGAGAAAGTCATGGTCTGATGCGTGCCGTAAACACGGACACTCATGATCTTGCCAGTACCATTGAAATCATAGGTTTGGGCAGCCTTTTCTTCAAAACCAATTTTTAGCTGATATGAACTTGTACTGCCTACATTCTTACTGGCGACAAAGCCATTGGGGTCATCTGCACAAGGTACTTGTGCCCGCACTATGCCAAGGCATAGCATAAACCCTGCGGAGAGTAAGGTAATTTTTCTTTTCATGACTGAAATTATTAAGGTGAATAAAGCACAAAACTCCTGCTCTTTAGTGCGTGTTTCCTTACATATTTCCTTGCATGAGTTGTGAATTTCTCTTGAATGCTTAACTTTAAACATGAAAAAATTGCTGCTTTTACTCTGTGTTTTTTCCTTTCAGAAAGCCTTAGCACAACCCTTCGCTAGAAGCTGGGATGCTTGGTTTGGTCAGTTGCAAGGCGGGGTCAATTACGGTATGCAAGATTACGGGCCTATTTATGAATTGGGTATCTATAAATCTGCGGGCAATCATGGTTTTGGTGTAGAATTAAGTAAATCCAACATCGCAAATTGCAATATTTTAAGTGCCAGCGCCACACTCACCCAAGATTTAATGAGAATTCGCCGCAACCGACGCACACCTTTTTATTTATATGCCACCGCCGGGGTTGGCCTAAGCCACCTCCGCAATATCCAAATTCAAGACAATTTTTTGCTCAAAGGAGACGACATGCTCCAGGCCAGCATCAGCCTCTGCCCAACTTATTTTTTCTCCAGAGATTTTGCCCTTCAATGGAAAACGCAATACACGCGCTATGGCCTTGTTGACTACCAATTATCCGCATCTTACAGCACCAGCCTCGGTATCCTTTTTTTGATTCCGGAATTCAAACCTTTCTAAAGTCTGCTTGTTCAGCAATAAACACTTTTTATGTCATTAATCCGAATTGACCGCCCTGAAATCGAAAAAATGGGCCGCATCGAGCGCCTCAACCTTGTCAATAGCTGCACGGGCTATAAATCTGCCAACCTCATCGCTACTATTTCGAATGACGGCAAAACCAATGTAGCCGTTTTTTCAAGCATCACACATCTTGGTAGTGACCCTGCACTCATTGGCTTTATCTTGAGGCCAACCACCGTGCCACGCCACACTTACAAAAACATCAAAGAATACGGTTATTTTTCGGTCAATCATATAACGTCGGAGCAAATTGCAGATGCACACCACAGCTCGGCCAATTACCCCGAAGAAATCAGTGAGTTTGACATGACCAACCTGGAGCCTGTTTACCATGGTGGTTGCCCAGTGCCTTTTGTCAAAGGTAGCCCTGTCAAGTTGCTCTGCAAATATGTCAATGAATACCTCATCGAAGAAAATGGCTGTATCCATGTCATTGCCTCAATTGAGGCTATTTTCTATGAAGAAGAACTGCTTTCTGAAGACAACTGGTTACAATTAGACAAAGGAAACGTAGTTGCCATAAACGGCCTTGACGGGTACGCGCTCCCAAAACTTTTGGAACGATTTTCGTATGCAAGACCCAAAAAATAAATTAAAATGAAACAGCTCATCGCTCTTTTCAGTCTCCTTCTCATCCTCTCATCTTGTGTGGCCGTTCAGGAAGTCGCGGATGTGGTGCCCATTTCGCAAAATCATCAACGCATTGCAGTACTGCCTATTAACGCAACAGTTGAGCGCAAAATTTGGATGAACAATGAAAAGTATCTAGAGCTTTGCCGAAAAAAATCAGAAGAAATCCAAATGCGCGTTTACCGCCAGCTAGAACAATACAGCCGTTCTGGGCGCATGTTTGCCGAGGTAATGCCTCCAGACGAAGTCAATTCCATGTTGTTTGGCATTGGTTTTCCTGAAAAATCAATTAGCAATACCGAGCTATGTAGCCTTTTACATGTCGACGCACTCGTGTGGGGAAACATTGACATCCGTGAACCCGTCAGTGAAGCTGCTGCCATGGCCCTTTCTAATAATGGCTGGTTCATGCCCATCACGAACTTCGTTGAAATTAACTTGCGCTTATATGACAACCAAACAGATGCGCAAATCTGGAGTGCCAACACCAGCATCTCAGGGCAACTCGGTTCACTTAAACGCAAAATGCAAATGGATGTCTGCCGCCGTGCAACCCGCAACATCCCCTACAACATCAAGAAAAAACGCTACAAAAAAGCTTATCAGCAATTGAATGGGATTAATTGATGCTTTTTTCATCTTCGAAATAATTTTCAAAGTAGGCATCGGTGAAGATGGGGTAAGTCAAAAGTTTTCTATTAAGCGTAAAATCAGAATGTAGTTGTTCAAAATTTTCCGCTAACCCTTGAGCAATTTTCATTCTGAAAAAAGAAATATATACGTCAAGGAATTCTCGGTAGCCATGTCTAATATGACCAAAAGGGATATTTTCAAGTATAACCCTTGCTTTTGAAAACTCTTTTTGTCTGATTAATATGCGCACCTGATAAATGCGATGGATTGCGACTAAAGAAACATGATACCAATGGCTAATTTGATGAATCAATGTCTGATAATTGATAATCAAATCATCATGTGGTTTTGAATTGAGCACCAATGATTGAACCACTGGAATATACAACAACTCTCCTATTTTTGTTACCTCCGACTTCAGTCGGTCCTCCATAATAGAAATTAACTTTTTCTGCTCCTTCTTTGATGATGAATTCAAAAGCTTCAAACCAAATAATCTACCAAATAAAATAGGATGTTGCTCCATACTAAGCTCTGGTAATTGTCGAAGTAAAAGATGAGGAACTGAAAGTTGGTTAAGGTGATTTCTCCAAATTAAAATAGCTGTTACAAATGTCTTGGTTTCGTTGTCCAATTCTCGCTGTGCATAAAGGAACTCAATCCAACGACCATATTTCCCATTTAATCTATTGTAGTCGACAAATATTTTCAGCACAATATCCCTAAAATTCGGAAGTAGTAACAATTGGCTTTCCAATTGTTCGTTATCAAAATTCCTAAAATGTAGACCAACAAGAACTCCGATTT
The DNA here is from genome assembly GCA_041158525.1 of Bacteroidota bacterium. Classification (GTDB taxonomy): domain Bacteria; phylum Bacteroidota; class Bacteroidia; order Flavobacteriales_D; family Crocinitomicaceae; genus UBA952. The sequence goes on from JBEBBE010000052.1 coordinate 3,556, forward strand.
GCGCTACTTGATCATAGGGTAAAACACTATACTGAAACAACGGCTCATTAAAAATCAATTCAAGCTTCGCGTAATCCCCCCTATTTATTAATTCACGAACAATGATTGTGAAAGCCAAAGAAAATTGATCCTCTTGACGCTTTCTTAACCGCAAAAAATCAATTGTTTTTTGAGGGTCGACCTCTGATAATACTACATAAAGATGCTCCCATGTTGGCCACTGATCAATTTCACTGTACCGTTGGCAAAAATCTTTATATGACTGAAATCCACAGTATTTTGACAGATAATCTAGTGTGCTCTCCCTAGGTTTTCTAAATTCAGCCAAGCCATACATGCGCCTTATGGTGTTATAGGACATGACGGCACCCGTTTTCTCATAAATATCCTGCACAAGTGCTTCACAATCACCTCTATCGCGGATTTTTCTTTTATACGTTTTCTCTAATTCATTTTTTAATTCATCTAGCATTTTGCAAATGTATCATTTGTGTATC
>JBEBBE010000053.1:0-6558 GCA_041158525.1 Bacteroidota bacterium
TATCCGATTGAAGGCCTGGCCAATCGATTTGTCTATGCCATGGATTGGCAAAAAGGAGTTTTGGCTGTTAGCTCTGGCAGGTTAGAGGCTGAAATTGCGCCTGCATTTACTAGAAATGGCCTTCATATTTTAGAAGACGGACAGTGGCGCTCTCATAACGCACCTCAAGTGACATCTTGGGATGAAAGCAAAATGTGGGATTTCATCAGCATTGCAGTTAACCCGAAAAACCCGAAAGAAGTTGCCAGCAGCACCTATTCGTTTAAACCGCTAACTGTTCTTACAGAATCCGACACCCTCGTTTATGACCAAACTAATTCACCACTAGAACCAGTTTCTATTGGCAATGGTTGGTCTTTGGTGTCTTCGGTTAAATATGACGAACGCGGCAATTTGTGGTGCTTAAATGGCTATACAGACAGACCATTAAAAGTATTACAAAAAGATGGCACTTGGCTCAGTTATTTCACGGGTTCAGGGGCATCAAATAAAATGACTACCAAATTAGAAATCGACTTTCAGGACCATGTCTGGATGGGAACGTACTCTAATGGTTTAGCAGGGTTCAATCACAATGGCACCCTAGATGACCCTTCCGATGATCAATATGTCAATTTAACTACAGGTGAATTTCTCGGAAACTTGCCTTCCAATAAAATTACAGCATTAGCTGCTGACTTTGACGGTGAACTTTGGATTGGCACTGAAGCTGGCTTTGCCGTTCTTTATAATGCGAATGGAGCTTTTGGTGCCAGCCCAGGAGATTTCGATGCACAGCGTATTAAAGTACCGTTTGAAGGGAACACTGAGTATGTACTTGGCGAGGCACACATATCAGACATCGAAGTCGATGGTGGTAACCGCAAATGGATGGCAACTGCCAATGCAGGTCTTATTTTACTCAGCCCTGACGGCACCGAAATCATCAGACAATACAATACCGAAAACTCGCCGATCATTTCGAACACTATTTACGACATTGAAATGAATCATGAAACCGGTGAGCTTTATATTGTTACTGATTTAGGACTGATTTCTTTGCGCGTGGATGCCTCCTATGAAGATCCTACTTATGAGCAAATGACTGTTTTTCCAAACCCAGTACGCCCAGATTACAACGGCCCAATTACACTTCAAGGCATACGCTATAACTCAGATGTCAAGGTAACAGATGCAGCCGGAAACGTCATTTACAAAACGCAATCGAATGGCGGTACTGCAACTTGGCATGGGCTTAATTCAAATGGCGAGAAAGTCCCGACTGGCGTTTATTTTTTCTGGACAGCTATGAATGTTCAGGGCGGTGAAAACAAAGTTGCTAAAGTCCTTGTGATTCGTTAAGCATGGTTGGTTTTGACTTTTTGACGCCAATTATTGAATTTATTGCTGCGCTCCTCGGCTTTATTTATGTCCTGTTTATTGCCAAAGAAAAATCGAGTGGCTGGGTCTTCGGTATTTTAAGCGCCACATTTTATGCCTTCTTTTTTTACAGGACTGCAACTTGGGGGCTCTTTAGTCAGCAAATCTCCTACATCATTCTTGGTTTTTATGGCCTGATTACTTGGTCAAAAACCCAAAATGAAATGCCTATTTACGCCATGCAAAAGGCCATTTGGAAATGGGTATTTCTCAGTTTAATTGCGGGTTTTATCTTTCTTGAATTTGTGATGTATTTCAAGCTTAAAGTTCTAGACCCCACTATTTGGATACCTTACGCCAAAGTAGAAATCCTAGATGCGCAATTCTTTGTTTTTTCCTTACTCGCGACATGGTTGACCACTAAAAAAGTCCTTGAAAACTGGTATATCTGGATTGTCATCAACATCACAGGAACCATCTGGTTTGCCCTAGAACATTGGTGGTATAGCAGTTTCTTATACTTTGGCTACCTCATTTTAGCCTTCAACGGACTCAGAAAATGGAAAAAGGCATTATCCGCATAGCTTTTACTGGCCCAGAGTCTTGTGGTAAAACAACACTTGCGACTTGGTGTGCTGCATTTTTTAATTGGCCACTTGCCCAAGAATATGCCCGTACATATTTGGAAACAAGGCCGCTTTATGAAGAATCAGATCTCATTGAAATGGCGAAAGGTCAGCAAGCATGGTGGCCTGATGGCTCATTAGTGGCCGATACTGAAATGCATGTTTTTCAAATTTGGTCAGCAGAAAAATACAAAAGGGTTGACACGCAGTTGCATCAAGCCTTGACAACGCAACACTTTGATCACTATTTTCTTTGTGCACCAGATATCCCATGGGAGCCCGATCCATTGCGTGAAAACCCTTCAGACCGCGATCGACTTTTTGACATCTACCAACGAGAACTCAGCGCTTTTAACCGACCTTTCACTATTTTGAACGGAAACCTAGCTGCGCGTCAGCAACTGATTAAAGTCACAGTTTACAATTTGTTGAATCGCTAAATTTGTACCATGAGACGGATTCTATTTATTGGTATACTATTTATGATTTTAGTGCCGATCGGCTATTATTTTTTAAGTGGAGGAGGTAGAGCCAAGACGCTGCCTGTAATCAATCCAATTGATGTCCAAGAAGAAATGGTGGATCCTGAAATGCTGCGCATAGGAATGGGACACAGGATTGGCGCTTTTCGTTTTCAAAATCAAGACGGAAAGTACATCACAGAGGCCGACATGAAAGGAAAGGTGAGTGTGGTTGAGTATTTTTTCACGACATGTAAAAGCATTTGCCCGATCATGAATTCGCAAATGCAACGTGTTCAGAAAAAATTTGCCACCAACAACAAAGTGGGCATCTTTAGTTTCACTGTTGACCCTGATGTCGATACAGTTGAACAAATGAAACGCTACGCGACTGCTCACCATGCCAAAACTGGACAATGGCATTTTCTGACCGGAGAAAAGGCTGCATTATATGCCTTAGCAAGAAAGTCTTTCTTTGTCTTGAAGCCTGCTGAAGCCCAAAATTTAGGAGATGCCGGCAGCGATTTCATTCATACGAACAACTTTGTTTTAATTGACCCACAACTAAGAATTAGGGGTTATTACGATGGCACAAATCCTCAGGAAGTAACAGACCTGATCAAAGACATTGACCTGCTCTTGCAGGAGCGCTAAGACACTCGTCGTTTTTGTCTATCTTTGTATCCAAATGAGACAACCAAAATCAACAGGTACGAAGCGTTCATCAAGTGCGCAGAGCCCCAAAAAGAGCCCCGTAAAAGCTGGTTCAAAGACCAAAGTACAAGGCGCAAAAGACGGGGCTAAAGTGACTGCCCGCGACAAACGCAAATACATCGACTACAAAATCAAAATGAAGAAAGGAGATCCACTTCCTACCTTCAATGAAGATGCTGTGCGTCTCAATAAATACTTGGCCAATGCCGGTGTTTGCTCTAGAAGAGAAGCCGATGTCCTGATTCAAACAGGTGTGGTTTCGGTCAATGGCCAAATCATTACAGAACTTGGCTATAAGATCAAGAAAACAGATGTGGTGCAATACGATGGCGAAACCATCAATGCAGAAACCAAGCGCTACGTTCTACTCAATAAGCCAAAAGGCTACCTCACAACCATCGAAGATGCTCGTGGCCGTAAAACAGTAATGTCTTTAGTTAAAAAAGCTTGTCGCGAAGTGATTTATCCGGTGGGTAAATTAGATCGCGAAAGCACAGGGCTTTTATTGTTTACCAATGATGGCGATTTATTCAAAAAACTGAATCACCCAAGATACCAAGCACGTAAAATCTATCATGTAGAGGTCAACAAAGCAGTTTCCCGCGAAGACCTCGAAAAACTGATGCGTGGCCTCGATCTTGAAGATGGACGCACGAGGGTTGAAGAAGCAAGTTATGTTGAAGGAGCAACGAATCACGAGGTAGGTGTAGAAATCAGGTCTGGGAAAAGCCAAATTGTCAAAAGACTTTTTGAAGCATTAGGTTTTCAAGTACTAAAGCTTGATCGTGTGATGTATGCTGGCCTCACGAAAAAGGATTTACCCCGCGGATACTACCGCCACCTAACTGAGCAAGAAGTTGCATTTTTAAAGATGTCAAAATGAAAAAATGGCTTTGGATCTTAGGATTAGTATTAGGCGCTACTGTTGTTGGTGTGATCATCAATAATAACCAAGATGCGCAAGCTGCCTATACAAGTCTCAATCCGCAAGCCGAGTATTTCTATCCTTTAGACACGCTTCCTAAAATTTATCTTTACCGCGATGCCGCAAAGGGTCTAGATGAAGAATTCCATCGTATTTACACCGTTGAAGACGCCGTAGGCCCTCACCTCATTGTAGAGGTTTATGAAAGCGACGGTCGCTTGCGCGAAGCCATCAATTACAACATTGATTCTTTAAGCGTTCAAGATCAAATGGTGGTTAACCGCAATCAGAGTAAAGAAAAAGCTTTGCTTTATAAAAATCAACTCTTTCCTTTCGATCTCAACAAAGAAACTTGGTTTGCTTCCAAATTCAGTGGACTCACAGATTCTACATTGATTCTGTACGAAGTCTTTAGAAAATACAAGACGACCAAAAATGCCCAATTTATGGGTTCTCAAAAAGCAAAGAGCCTATACTTTACCGATAAAATCAGAGCAACTACTTTGAATCCATATACCCGAAAAGAAGCTGAGCAAATTGGTTTAAGAACCAGTGTATTTGCCCAAAATATTGGTTTGGTAGAATGGTACAGCAGTGACAAAGCCGTACATTATCGTTTAGAGAAAATATTATCCCAAGAAGAATGGGTTAAAATCATTACCAGATGAGAAAGTTTTTAATCGTACTACTGAGCTTCTTCTTGCTAGGACAAGCCAATGCACAATACAAGCCACAAAAAAAATCTACCGGTCCAGGTACGCTGTTTTTCTATTGGGGCTACAACCGCAGTATTTACACCCCGAGCACCATTCGTTTCATTGGCCCAGGCTATGATTTTCGTTTAGCAGGTGTTCAGGCTGTAGACAGACCTTCAAGAGATTTCAGTGAATACATCGATCCGAAAATGTTTACTGTACCACAGTTCGACGTCAGAATTGGCTATAATATTAAAAGAAATTGGGCGCTTTCTTTGGGCTATGAGCACATGAAATACGTCATGAAACACGGCCCAACTTACTTGCTGAGTGGCACCATTAACCCGGGTATTGATCCAGTAACAGGTTGGTCGGGGACCTACAGCGGTGATTCTATCACGACACAAGAAAGCACCTTTCATTATGAAAACACAAACGGTCTTAACTACATCAATTTGCAGCTCACCAATGTTTTCAAAGTTTACCAATCTGAAAAAGGACGCTTTGCCTTAACCACCATGATGGGTGCCGGAGCAGGGCCAGTTCTCTCTTTCAATGACTTTACTTTTGCGGGTCAAAAATCAATGGAAACTGTTTCCTTATCTGGTCTAGGGTTATCAGCTCATTTAGGTTTGCGCGCTGAGTTTTTTAAACACGTTTTTATTGCAGGTAATATTTCTGGAGGCCTTATTCATCAGTACCGCGTCAAAACCAGGCCCAACGACTACGATTCTCATGCCAAGCAAACATTTTTATTTGGTGAGCGCGATATCGTTGTTGGCGCACTATTTTATTTGAAATCAAAAGATAAGTGTAATACCTGTCCTTTTAATTAACATGAAATTTCTGATTGTTGGTCTCGGAAATCCGGGTTCTGAATACGCTGAAACCCGTCATAATATCGGCTTCAAGGTTCTCGATGCATTGGCAGCAGATCTAGGTGTGCAGTTTACCCTCGACAAAGCAGCTTACCGAGCAGAAGCAAAATTCAAAGGCAGACAACTGATACTGATCAAGCCGATTACTTACATGAATCTTTCAGGAAAAGCTGTCAATTATTGGCTACAAGCCGAGAAAATCCCTGTAACGCAACTTTTGGTCATCACAGATGATATTGCCTTACCTTTTGGAACGCTTAGAATGAAGGGTAAAGGCAGTGACGGCGGCCATAACGGCTTAAAAGACATACAAGCCTTACTCAAAACTCAAGAATATGCGCGTTTGCGTTTTGGGGTAGGGGCCGACTTCGGCAAGGGCAAACAAGCCGATTATGTGCTAGGTACCTGGAAACCAGACGAAGACAAAGCCTTGCCAGAGCGCATTGATACTGCTAGTAAAGCAGTGAAAAGTTTCGTTTTTGATGGCTTAGCCATGGCCATGACACACTGGAATAACAAGTAATTTCTGACCGTATTAAGTTTGTGTTAAGCAGGAATTCCGTACCTTGCTAATAGAACTTACTACATGAAACACTTCTACCTTAGCCTTTTACTGCTTCTAAGTCAAGGGTTTTTTGCCCAATATTGTACCAATGTGGGCCCTACCAGCACTATTGACTCCAATGTCGAAAGTGTGGTGCTCAATGGCGTAGTGGGCACGATTAATTATACAGGTTGCCCAGGAATTGTTGGGCTTCAAGACCTCTCTCAAAATGTTAATGTTACACTCAATGCCGGCGCTAGTTACACGATTTCTGTAAAGTTTGGCACCTGTGGTGGCAATTATGCCGGAGTTGGTGAAGCCTGGATTGATTTTGACCAAAACGGCAACTTTGACCC
>JBEBBE010000054.1:0-18276 GCA_041158525.1 Bacteroidota bacterium
ACTCAGGGTGGTACGCACCAAAGCGCTTTTCGCGAGTCTGTGGCAAAGGTCATCCGAGATTTCTACAATAAAAACTACGAAGCATCAGATATTAGGCAATCAATTGTTGCGGCTATCGCCGTTAAGGTCATTGAGCCGGTATTTGAATCACAGACCAAAACCAAATTGGGTTCACAAGAAATTGAACCAGGAGGGAAGTCTATGCGCGCTTTCATCAATGATTTCTTAAAAGACAAACTAGACAACTACTTGCATCGCAATCCAGATGTCGCTGAAACCATTGAGAAGAAAATCAAGCAATCTGAGCGCGAGCGCAAAGACCTTGCAGGTATTCGTAAGCTAGCTCGCGACCGCTCCAAAAAGGCAAGTCTACACAATAAAAAGCTCCGTGACTGCCGAACGCACCTCACAGACCTCAAAGATGAACACCGCGAAGAAACCACGCTTTTCATTACCGAAGGGGATTCAGCGAGTGGTTCGATCACAAAGTCAAGAAATGTCAATACGCAAGCCGTATTTTCTCTGAGAGGTAAGCCTTTGAATTGCTATGGCCTTACCAAAAAAGTGGTTTACGAAAACGAAGAGTTCAACCTGATCCAGGCCGCCCTTGACATCGAAGAAGACATGGATAACCTGCGCTACAACCGCATTGTTATCGCCACCGATGCCGATGTCGACGGAATGCACATTCGCATGCTCTTACTGACCTTTTTCTTGCAATTTTTCCCGGACCTCGTTAAGCGCAACCACGTTTATGTGTTGCAAACCCCGCTTTTTAGGGTCCGCAACAAGAAGAAAACAATTTATTGTTACTCAGAAGAGGAGAGAAGAGCGGCTATAGCCGAGCTTGGCAAGAACCCAGAAATTACACGCTTCAAAGGTTTGGGCGAAATTTCCCCAGACGAATTTGTTCATTTTATCGGTGAAAACATTCGTTTAGAGCCTGTTATCTTGACAAAAGACGCTTCCATTGATTCCATTCTTTCTTATTTCATGGGGAAAAATACCCCAGACAGACAAGATTTCATCATTGACAACTTGCGTGTCGAGAAAGACCTCGCAGAACAAATAGCTGCAGCAAATGAAGCAGATAGCGCTGAAGAAGTAAACACCGAATTAGCATCTTAAACATGGCAGAAGACGAATTAGAACATCAAGACAATTCAGCTGAGGATACCGGTCATAATCCCTTCGAGAAACAACACCTCGACGATAAAATTGTACCCCTCAATGGTCTTTATCAGAACTGGTTTCTAGATTACGCCAGTTATGTGATCTTAGAAAGAGCGGTCCCGAGTCTTTATGACGGGCTCAAGCCTGTTCAGCGTCGCATTTTGCACTCCATGCGCGAAATGGAAGACGGCCGTTACAACAAGGTTGCCAACATTATTGGTAACACCATGAAGTATCACCCGCACGGAGATGCTTCTATCGGCGACGCTTTAGTTCAAATTGGTCAAAAAGACCTCATGATTGACTGCCAAGGAAACTGGGGGAACACACTCACTGGCGATGGCGCTGCTGCACCTCGTTACATCGAGGCCAGACTCTCCAAATTCGCTTTGCACGTTGCCTTTAATCCTAAAACCACTAATTGGTTAGCGAGCTACGACGGCCGCAACAAAGAGCCCGAACAACTACCCATGAAGTTTCCGCTTTTGCTGGCACAAGGGGCAGAGGGGATTGCAGTCGGGATGGCTTGTAAGTTCTTGCCACATAATTTTATTGAACTCATTGATCAGTCTATCAACCACCTCCGCGGAAAAAAGGTTGAGCTCCTGCCAGACTTCCCGAATGGCGGCATGGCCGATTTCTCAGGCTATAACGACGGTTTAAGAGGGGGGCGTGTACGCATTCGTGCAAAAATCAGAAAGGTTGATAACAAGACGCTCATCATCAATGAAATACCTTATGGCACCACAACTGGTTCTTTAATAGAATCGGTCATCAAGGCCAACGATAAAGGGAAAATCAAGATTAAAAAAATCGAAGACAACACCTCTTCTGAGGCTGAAATCATTGTGCACTTAGCACCTGGTGTTTCCCCAGACAAAACCATCGATGCGCTTTATGCATTCACCGATTGTGAGGTTTCGGTATCACCCAACTCTTCGATCATTGACGGTGACCGCCCAAGGTTCATGGGCGTGACTGAAATTTTAAAAGTCAACACTGATCATACTGTTAAGTTATTGCAGCTCGAGTTACAAATCAAGCTCGACGAACTCGAAAGGCTCTGGCATTTCTCGACACTTGAAAAGTTGTTCATCAACAACGAGATGTACATCGACTTCAAGTTGTATAGTGACAGAGAAGCGCTTTATGTTTATTTGTACGACCGTTTCAAGCCTTTCAAAAAGCAGTTGGTCAGAGAAATTCAAGACGAAGACCTCCACAAGCTGACGCAGATCCCAATGATTCGCATCACGCGCTTCGATGCCGATAAAGCAGACGACGCCTTGCTGAAAATTGAAGAGGAAATGAAGCAGGTCAAGCACGACCTCGAACACCTCACTGAATATGCCATTGAGTACTTCAAAGATCTCAAAAAGCGTTTTGGCGTTGGCCGCGAAAGAAAAACCGAAATCAAAACCTTCGATACCATCTCGGCTACAAAAGTGATCATCGCCAACCGCAAGCTCTACGTCGACTATGACGAAGGCTTTATTGGTTATGGCCTCAAAAAGAACGAAGCCATCTGTGATTGCTCTGAAATTGACGACATCATTTGCTTCTTCTCGAGTGGTAAAATGATGATTACTAAGGTTTCAGACAAGAAATTTGTCGGTAAAGGACTCATCTATGCAAATGTTTGGAAAAAGGGTGACACCCGCACCATTTATCATTTGTTCTACCAAGATGGAACAGGCGGAGCGACCATGATGAAGCGTTTTTATGTCAATTCCATAACTCGTGACACCGAATACGACCTCACAAAAGGCACCAAAGGTTCTAAAATGCTCTATTTCAGTGTGCATCCGAACGGAGAGCGCGAAGTCGTGAGTGTCATGCTGAGGCCGCGTCCGCACCTCAAGAGGTTGCGTTTTGACATTGATTTAGGTGCATTATTGATCAAAGGACGAAATTCTGCTGGTAACCGCGTGACCAAAGAAATCATCCAAAAAATTGTACAAAAAGAGGTCGGGGGTTCTACGCTCGCCGCCAGAAAAATCTGGTACGACCAAGTGGTGGGGCGTCTCAATGACGAAGGCCGCGGCAAATTCTTGGGCTCTTTCAAAGGTGAAGATCGTATCCTGACACTTTACAAAACGGGTGAATACCGACTCAGCAGCTTCGATTTAGCCACCCACTTCGATGAAGACATGATTCATATTGAAAAATGGATCTCGGATCGACCAATTTCAGCAGTTTACTACGACGCTGAAAAAGAACTTCATTACGTAAAGCGCTTTACCTGTGAGGTCACGCAAGACAAACGCGTGAGTTTCATTGCTGAAGCTCCTGGGTCTTACCTAGATTTGGTTTCAACCGCGTATCGCCCAGAGGCTAAAATTGTCTTTAACAAGTTGCTCAAAGAGACCAAGAATCTACCAGATCAGGTCTTGAATTTGGCTGATCTCATCGATGTGAAAGGCATGAAAGCGCAAGGCAACCAACTGACCAAAATGAAGGTCAAGGAAATTGTCTTGACGCATCCTATCGATGAAGGCAAAGAACCATGGCCAAATGCGCAAGAGGAAGAAATCATAGAGGAATTAGACCCAATTGAAGATGCAGAAACGCCTTCAATGGAATGGGACCTCACCAAAAACGAAGACGACAACCCGGATCAAATTCCGCTTTTTTCGGAAGAGTAAGGGAGGGTTTTCTATCTCATGATTTATGACCTTAATCATTTTTTTCAAAGCCCTGCAATCCTTACTTTTGTAAAGTAGCAATTAAACCGCCAAGCAATGAACGCCTTAAAAGAAAATCAAATCAATTACCTCAATGTGGGCCTCATGCTCGTTACAGCAGTGTTGGCTTATTATTTTCCGTTTGAAACGTTCTTATTGGCTTATGCTTATTTAGGGCCACTGCATTACCTAACTGAAATCAGCTGGTTGCATGACCGTCAATATTACGCAAAAGGAAAGTGGGATTTCATGGTTTTACTTATTGTAGGAGTATTGCTTTCTTACGCTGCTTTTGCCAAAGACTTCGGTTTCAGCAAAGATGTCTATGACTATTTCGTTGAGATGAACCTTTTTGACAAGCTCTTGGTGTTTGCGCTGTTTGCCTCTATTTTATTCGCGTTGGTCAAGAATCTTTGGATTAAAATAGGTGCCATTTTCTTGCTCTATCTTTTTGTGGGCGGTTGGTTAAGCCCTGACCGTGCCGCTGAAAATTCAGAAAGCACTACCGTTTTTGCACTCACAGCTCTAATTCCGACACTCATTCACGTTTATGTGTTTACTGGTTTATTTATGCTTTATGGCGCTCTCAAAACCAGAAGTAAATCTGGGATGTGGCAAATGGTGGGTTTTGTTTTAATTCCGGTCATTTTAGTATTCGCCCTGCCCGTTAAATCAGAAGGTGGTTTTTTATCGAAGTTTGGTAAAGATGCCTACTATGCCAAAGGCGATGGCTTTTACAACACCAATTATCTGATTCTCGATCATTTTGAACTCATTGAAGAGCAAAAGCTGAGCAACAAAGAATACCTCGATATTATTACGAAAGAGGGAAATAAAAAATACTTCGTGGGGCAAGGAATCATTGATTCAGCCAAATTTGAAGCGCACGTGGACTCCCTTAAAAAAATCAAAGGAGCACCTTTTGTAGTCAAGCCGATGCCAATCAATATTTCGAATTTAGCGCCTCAATTTCAATACGATCACTTGCTTTATTTCTTTGATACCTCTAGCAGATACATTAAAAGCATCAATGAGTATCGCTTTGAGCCGATGCCAAGATCTGTGATGAAGTCCAGAACCAAAAAGGAAATGGATGCACAAATTTATTATTCGGAAGTCGGTATCATGCTGATGCGCTTCATTGCATTTGCTTATTTATACCACTATCTCAATTGGTTTAGTAAAACAGAAATCATCCGTTGGCACAAAGTTCCTAAGGTTCGTTTTTTAGCCGTCATCATTACCTGGTTGGCTGCTTGTGTGTTTTATGCCTATGATTACTCTTTGGGTCTAAGCCTGCTTTTCTTCCTGAGTTTTTCTCATGTATTATTAGAATTCCCACTCAATATTATATCCATAGTTGGTATTGGTACTGAGTCTTTATCCATCTTTAAAAACGGTTTTAAAAAGCCGCTTAAATCTTAAACTCAACTACCCATGCTCAAAATTTCCTTCATGTCAGCGGTGCTTTTATGCGCCCATCTTGTTCTTGCTCAAACAGCAAGTGTTTCTTTAGTTACCAATCAACCCGATGGCCGTTTTACGCTTTCTGAAGCTGGTGCCTCTTATTTTGCACAGCTTTCTCTCGATTGTACCAAAAAACCAAGTCCGCATTATTTTTACAATGTTTTAAGAGAGCCAGGTGATACCCAAACACCACAAGATCTTTGGCCTGCATTTTATGGTTGCTATGATTGGCACAGTGCCGTACACAACCACTGGGCACTTGTCAAATTGCTCAAAACGTATCCACAGATTCCAGAGGCTGCTGCCATTCGTGAAAAATTAAATGAAAGTTTCACTGAGGAAAATATCCAACGCGAGTTTTTGTATTTTCAAAACAACAAAGAGCAGTACGTTTTTGAATTTCCTTATGGGCAAGGATGGTTGTTAAAAGTTGCAACTGAATTAAATACCTGGAATGACCCAGATGCACAACGTTGGTTGCAAAACTTAGCACCGCTACACAAGCTATGCGCTGCTGCTTCACAGGTTATTTGGAAAGATATCAAAGAGGTCAATATCTCAGGTAGTCACGATGCACCTGCGTTAAACTTGTCTTTCTCCTTGGATTACGCGCGTTCTTTTGGTGATGCAGACTTGTTAAAAGTAGTCTTGAAAGCGAGTAAAAAATATTTTGGCAGCATGACCAAAGCACCGTTGCGTGCCGAGCCTTTCGAATATGATTTCATGTCAGCATCTTTGTTGGTCACAGACCTGATGCGTAAGGTATATGAGCCTGAAGCATACGTAAAATGGCTCAAAAACTTTGCGCCGGGCTTACTTGATGCAAGTAGTGTTGCAAAAGATTTACAAATTAAGAAAACAGACAAGCACGACGGCTATGAGTCACATTGGGATGGCTACCACCTGAATCGCATTTGGTGCTTGAATGGGATGCTCACGAGTTTGCCGGCTGGAACCCTAGATGAAAACACTAAGGCGCTTTGGGTAAAAAGCATGAATGACATGTGGGATTACGCACAAGAAAGCATTGGCAAAGGCAACTACGACATTGACCATTGGTTGTCTTCTTTCTCAGTTTTTGCCTTAATAGGGTATCAATAAGAAATTTGATATCGAATTCTTAAGATTCGATATCAATTATTATTCTTCCTCGAGTAGCTGATTGGCTATATCTAAAGCCCATTCCAACTGAGTTTCGCGCGTATGCGCTGAAGTATCTAATACTATAGCATCTGGTACCTGAATCAAGGGGCTTTCCTCGCGCGTGCTATCTTGTAAGTCTCTTGATTTTAAATTGGCCAAAACATCGGCTTCACTCATGGATTCACCTTTTGCCTGCAGCTCGGCCAAGCGTCGTTGTGTCCTGACTTCATCTGAAGCCCTAATAAATAGTTTGAGCTCTGCCTTTGGAAATACCACAGAAGCAATATCTCGGCCGTCCATTACAATGCCGCCTTGACTTCCCATGGCTTGTTGTTGCTCAACCAGTTTTATTCTGACCGCTTTAATAGCTGCAATTTTTGAAACAATGCTAGCCACCTTTGGTGTGCGGATTTCTTCGGTGACATCTATTTGATTGAGCCAAACTTTTTGATCAGGGCTCAAGGCAATGGAAATAAGCGGTAATGCTGCTGTGATTTGTTCGACATTAAATTCGCCATTTTCAGTGATGAGCTGATGCTCGAGACAATAAAAAGCAACGGCGCGATACATCGCGCCGGTGTCTATAAAAGTGTAACCTAATGCTTTTGCTAGGTCTTTGGCAAGGGTGCTTTTACCGCAGGCAGCAAAACCGTCAATCGCAATGGTGATCTTTTTTTTCATTAATAGTATATCGCTCTTCTAACTTGCGTAATGTACTTGGCCAGACGAATTACTTGTTTGGTGTATCCAAACTCGTTGTCGTACCACGCATACAAAACTACATTTTTTCCGTCATTAGAGACAATACTTGCATTTGAATCAAATACAGAACAACAAGTATTTCCGATGATATCCGAAGAAACAAGCTCAGGGTCAAAGGAGTAGAAAATTTGATTAACAAGTTCTCCGTGAAGTGCGGCATTTTTAATGGCGGCATTGATTTGTTCGAGGTTGGTAGTTTTGTTCAATTCCAAGCTCAAAATTGCCAAAGAACCATTCGGTGTCGGGACACGTACCGCATTAGCAGTAAGTTTGTCCTTAAGTTCCGGAATAACTTTGGTAACCGCTGAACCTGCACCTGTTGAAGTGATGACCATGTTTACGGCTGCTGAACGGCCACGACGTGGTTTCTTGTGCATGTTGTCCAAAAGGTTTTGGTCATTGGTGTAGGCATGAACCGTTTCAATGTGTCCTTTTACCACGCCAAAATGATCGTTAACAACCTTTAAAATTGGAGAGATGGCATTCGTTGTACAAGATGCTGCTGAAAAGATTTTTTCGTTCTCAACATCAAGTGTTCCCTGGTTGATGCCATAAACCACATTCGGAATTTCTTTACCTGGTGCAGTGAGTAATACTTTGCCAACTCCTTTGGCTTGAAGGTGTCTTGAAAGTGCTTCGCGATTGGTGAAAACACCTGTGTTGTCAATGATCAGGGCATTGTTGATACCGTATACTGTGTAATCGATGTCTTCAGGGTTTGCAGCATCAATCATGTGGACGATTTGCCCATTAATGATGAGGCTCTTGTTTTCAAGGTCTTCGATAACGGAACCTTTGAATGCGCCATGCACAGAGTCATTGCGCAAAAGAGATGCGCGTTTAATGATGTCTGCATCTGAAGCACCGCGTGTAACGATGGCGCGCAAACGCAATTGTTGACCTTTACCAGCTTGCTTGATCAATTCACGTGCAGCCAAACGCCCGATACGTCCAAAACCATAAAGGACGACGTCTCTTGGTTCAATGGCTTGTGGGCTTTGCATGCCCCCTAATTTCTCCATAAGAAAACGCGCCATGCCACTTTGCTCAGTATGCCCAGCTAACCATTCGCTTGCTAATAAACCGATATCGAGTTTAGAAGCCGGGATGTCAAGTGTCATGAGGGTTTCAGCTAAGGCTGCTGTGGTAAAAACGTCAATAGGTTTATTGACAACCTTCTTTGCATATTCGTGCAAATTTAGGATTTCAGAAATGGTGGTGTCTGTTAAATGATTGCGGAAAAGTACAAGCTCGATGCCTTTGTCATAAAGCAATTCACCGACTTTGCTTTGCAATTTAACAGCTGCTCTTTCTCGCTCAATATGCAAATTGAGCTCTTTTTCATAACCGTCTTTGGTTTCCATGTTGTTGTTGATTGATGATTGATAATAAAAAGGGTAAGGCAATAAAAAAGGCTACCTCACATGTAGGTAGCCTTCAAGTTATTAGCCTAAGTATGACTTGAGCAATTTGTTTCGAGAGGTGTGTCGCAACCTGCGGATGGCCTTCTCTTTGATTTGGCGTACACGCTCACGGGTGAGGTTGAACTTGGCTCCGATTTCTTCAAGGGTAAGACCGTGATTCATGCCGATGCCGAAGAAAAGACGAATGATTTCGCGTTCTTTGTCGGTGAGTGTGCTTAAAGATCTTTCGATTTCTTTTTGCAAAGACTCAGCCATTAAAGAGTGGTCTGTTTTTGGAGAGTCGTGGTTGGCCATGACATCCATGAGTGTACCACCGTCATCGTTGGTTGTGAGTGGCGCGTCCATAGATACGTGACGACCAGACACATTTAAACTTTCTTTGATTTTATCTTCAGGTACCTCGAGTGCTTCTGCTAATTCTTCTGCACTTGGCGGACGCTCAAATTCTTGCTCTAGGCGAGAAAATGCCTTGTTGATTTTGTTCAAAGAACCAACTTGGTTCAAAGGAAGACGTACAATACGTGCTTGCTCAGCTAAAGCTTGCAAGATAGACTGACGGATCCACCAAACGGCGTATGAGATGAATTTAAAACCACGGGTTTCGTCAAATTTCTGAGCTGCTTTGATCAGACCAAGGTTTCCTTCGTTGATGAGGTCAGGAAGGGTAAGGCCTTGATTTTGGTATTGCTTGGCTACTGAAACCACAAAACGCAAATTGGCGCGTGTTAATTTTTCTAGTGCTTTTTGATCACCGGCTTTGATGCGGCGAGCTAATTCTACTTCTTCTTCGGCAGTAATGAGTTCTTCACGACCGATATCTTGTAAGTATTTGTCCAGAGATTGACTTTCTCTGTTTGTAATGGATTTGGTAATTTTTAGCTGTCTCATGCGCTTATCTTATCTGTGTTTTGCTAAGTAAAGTTGACTTCTGCTTGTTAGGCAAAGTAACACCGAAAAAAAGGTTTAAAAAAATCTGAAACTCGCTTTTTTCATGGAGTTATTAACGAGTTCTTAACTTTTTCAACGATGCCTAAAAGGAGGCTTGGGTCTTTATAAACCAAAGCCTCTGTAGTCGCGTTTACCGGTCTCATCCATGATCTCTAATAAGATGCCACGATTGACGCCGCTTAGTTTTTCTGTGAGTTCTGCAACTGTTTCTATAGGTTCGTTATTGACTTTAGTGATGATGATGCCCTCTTGTAAACCAATTGATTTGAGTTTACCGGTTGTGATGCTTTTGATCTTGACACCATAAGAAATATTGAGTTCTTTCTTTTCTTTATCGGTGAGTTCAATGAAGGTTGCACCAAGGGCATAGTTTTTACTAATTTCTTCTTTACTCATGAGTTCGGTATCGCCATCTTTGTTGCGCAACACCAGTTCTTTTGAAATGATGTCTCCATCTTTTTGACGCACTGTTAAACTTACCTTGTCTCCAGGTCTGCGTTTGCCAATTTCTTCTTGGAGGGAGGCTACTGAATTCACTTCTTTGCTGCCAATTTTTAAAATGACATCGCCATCTTTGAGGCCTGCTTTATCAGCTGATCCGCCTTCAGTCACTTTTGCTAAAAAGACTCCTTTGAGGTCTGGTAGTTTGTTTTTCTCTTTGACTTCTTGGGTGACATCTGCAATTTGTACCCCTAAAAAGCCGCGTTGTACAATACCAAAATCGATGAGGTCGCGCATGACTTTGTCAACTAAATTGATCGGAACCGCAAATGAGTAGCCGGCATAAGATCCGGTCTGGGAAGCAATGGCAGTATTGATCCCAATAAGTTCGCCGCGCGTATTGACTAATGCACCCCCACTGTTACCTGGGTTAACTGCTGCGTCGGTTTGGATAAACGACTCAATAGGTACTACATCTTGTGCACTGCGCTCAGAAAGTAAATTGATGTTTCTTGCTTTGGCAGAAACGATACCCGCAGTAACAGTAGAGGTCAGGTTGAATGGGTTGCCAACTGCTAACACCCATTCTCCGATTTTAAGTTCGTCTGAATTTCCGATCGGAATAGCAGGGAAATTTTGACCTTCGATTTTTAATACGGCAATATCAGTAGAAGGGTCAGCGCCAATGACTTTTGCATCGTATTTTGAGTTGTCATTAAGGACCACTTGAATTTCGCTTGCATTTTCAATGACATGGTTGTTGGTCACGATGTAACCCTGTGAAGATACGATGACGCCCGAGCCAGCACCAGCGCCATATTGTTTGAATTCACGGCCGCCAGCACCAGGGCCATAGAAGAACTCTTGAAAAGGATCGCGTTGAAATGTTGTTTGCACCACCTTTGTGGTGATGTGTACTACGGAGTGTACTGTGTTTTCTGCGGCAGAAGTAAAGTCAAGGCCACTAGGCACACCGTTGAAATCCACTTGGTGAATGGCGTTTCTGTTGCCGTCTATTACTTGATCAGAGAGGTTGGACGCATTGTGTTGGATAATGACATAAGTAGCGAGTGGGAGGGTTCCGCCTAGGATACCCATTCCGAATAGTTTTAAGGTGTTGAGTATTGTCATGTTGTCAGTTTTTAAATTCGTTTGAGCTAAACGCAAAGAGTGTTCCAAAAATTGCTCAGAAAATGTTAAATTTTGTTAAGAATTTATAAGGATTAATTGAATATTTTTGTTCTTCCTCAATGAAACTAAGCTTTAGCAAATATCAGGGTACTGGAAACGATTTTATCATGCTCGATAACTTCGGTGGTCAATATGACAATTTGTCAATTCCTGACATCCAATTGGCTTGTGATCGCAAGTTTGGCATCGGTGCAGACGGCCTCATTTTATTAGCCCAGCATCCTAGTTCTGATTTTGAAGTGATCTATTATAATGCAGATGGCACGCAGTCCTTTTGTGGCAATGGTGCCCGCTGTGCGGTTGCTTTTGCAGCAGCATTAGGGAAATTAAAATCGGTAAACACTTCTTTTATGGCCATTGATGGCCCGCATGAAGCCTCCATTTGTCAGGATGAAGTTAAACTCAAGATGTCAGATGTGAGTCCTATTGAGCAGCGCGGTCAAGACTTCGAATTAAACACAGGTTCTCCGCATTATATATGTTTGGATAACGACCATTCAAGTGCGCATGTAGCGCAATTAGGTAAACAGATTCGTTACAATGAAACTTATAAAGAGCAGGGAATTAACGTGAATTTAATGTCGCTGCTCGACGATGGTCTTCGCGTGGCTACCTATGAGCGAGGGGTTGAGGCCGAAACACTTTCTTGTGGAACAGGTGTAACTGCCGCGGCCTTGGTATATGCGCAATTGCAAAATATTTCAGCTGGAAGCGTCAAGGTACAAACCAAAGGTGGCCATCTTCAGGTTCAATGGCAAACCCAACCTGACGGCTCCTTTACCGATGTTTTTCTAACAGGCCCCGCGCAATTTATTTTTAACGGTACTTATGAGCCTTGTAGGTAAGCACATCTATTTAAGGGCCGTTGAAAAAGACGACGCAGGCCAGGTTTTTCTTTGGGAAAACAATCCAAAAAACTGGAAAGTCTCCAATACCGAGGTGCCTTTTTCCATGTTCGATATCATTCAGCTCATTGAGCAGCAATCTGATTTGCGTAAATCTGGGCAATTGCGTTTGGTCATCATTACCCAACAAGACAAACGTGCTGTGGGCGTCATTGACCTTTACGATGTCAATTTCAAGCACGGTTATGCAGCAGTAGGCATTTTAATTGCCGAAGATCAAGATAAAGGAAAAGGCATTGCCACTGAAGCACTTTCCCTTCTTATTCAATATTGCACAGAAATTTTAGAACTCCGCAACCTATATTGCCAAATTCATGGCGATAACCAAGCCAGTGTTGCGCTTTTTGAAAAAGCAGGCTTTTTGCATGCGGGTACGCGCACCAATTGGTTGCGTTTCAAAAACCAATATTTTGATGAACTTACTTATCAATTATGTCTAGAAAACAAAAATTAATTCTAATTACAGGTGTTGTTGCCATCGGCCTTGTTGCCTTGCTTTTTCCAAAGCTTCGTTATTACTATGCAGCCTTCCAGAAGTCAACGAATACCAGCTCGGTAACTATTTTTATTCCTTCAAAAGTGGAGTCACTTAATATCGAGGCAATTGCAACTTTGCTAAAAGAAAAAGGCGTGCTTGATGACGTTGCTGCATTTGAATTAGTAGGTGAAAACAAAGCCATGAATCCGCGAAACATTGCGCCTGGAAAATACATCATTGAACCAGGAACAGCCTTACGACACATCTGGAATGGGTTTAAAATGAATAGCAATCATAACGGGAATGCAGAGCAAACGGTAAAAGTCAGTTTCGAAAATTGCCGCTCGCTCAATGACCTCGCAGGTAAATTACAACAACAACTCGAGTCTGATAGCGCTGCTTTTATGGCTGCTTTTCAAGATGTCAATGAATTGAACCGCTTAGGTTTTACCTACGAGCAAGTTCCGGCTCTTTTTATCCCAAATACTTATGAAATGTATTGGGATCAAAAACCGCAAGCGTTCATCGAGCAGATGGCCAAAGAGTTCAAGAACTTCTGGACGGCTGAGCGTTTGGCAAAACTCAAGAAAGTTGGCTTGAATACCCCAAGCGAAGCAGTAACGCTAGCTAGTATTGTCTATTCAGAGCAATCTAAAAATGCACAAGAATGGCCCATCATTGCGGGTCTTTATCTGAATAGAATCAAGCAAGGCATTAAACTGCAATCAGATCCAACCTTTAAGTTCTGTTGGGGAGACCAACTCAAAGGAGTACAGCGTTTATTAGCGGTTCACAGAGATGTTGACTGCCCCTACAACACTTACAAAATTCAAGGACTTCCTCCAGGGCCCATTTACTTGCCACCAGTTGGCGTGGTCGATGCAGTATTAAACGCGACCCAACACAACTATATCTTTATGTGTGCCAAGCCAGATTATTCTGGAACACACAATTTTACAGCTTCAGGCGCAGAACACATTCAGAATGCTTCCGCATTTCAACGTTGGTTGGCAGCCGAGCTTAAAAATCGCTAAACATGAAAAGAAGACAGTTTATCCGCATCGGAGCCGTGCTCAGTGCACTCAGCGTATTTGACCGACCAAAAGCGAGTCAAACACTTTCATACTCCTTTTCAGGAAAAGCGAAGGGCCCAATTGTACTTTCAACTTGGGAACACGGCTTAGCAGCCAATGAAGGTGCTTGGAAAGTTTTGTCTGAAGGAGGTTCAGCCTTAGATGCGGTTGAAAAAGGAGTGATGGTTACAGAATCCGATTTAACGAACCGCAGTGTTGGTGTTGGTGGAAGACCTGATCGCGATGGGCATGTAACGCTTGATGCTTGTATTATGTCCGGAGATTCGCGTTGTGGCTCAGTGGCATTTTTGGAAGGAATTGCCCATCCAATTAATGTAGCGCGGGCTGTCATGGAACGCACACAACACGTCATGCTTGTAGGTGCGGGCGCCAAAAAATATGCTTTAGAGCTTGGTTTTGAAACGGCTCAAATGCCTATTCCCGAAGTTCAGAAGGATTATGAAAAGTGGCGCGAAGAAAACAAGGACCTTTTCAAAAAACCTGAAATCAATCACGAAAATCACGACACCATTGGCATGATTGCCATGGATGCAAAAGGTCAGCTTGCGGGTGCCTGCACAACCAGTGGATGGGCTTATAAAATGCATGGCCGAGTCGGAGATTCACCTATAATTGGTGCAGGTTTATTCGTTGATGAAGAAGTTGGCGCCGCAACGGCAACAGGTTTAGGCGAAGCTATTGTTAGGGTAGCGGGTAGCCATTCAGTTGTTGAACTCATGCGTCAGGGCCTAAGTCCAGAAGCAGCTTGTAAAGAAGTTTGCATGCGCATCATTCGCAAAAACAAAGACCTCACCGGCTTGCAATGTGGTTTTATAGCTATTGACAAAGACGGCAATTATGGTGGCTATGCCATTTATGCGGGCTTCAATTTTGCATTACGCACCAACACAGAGACCAAACTTATTGACACAAAGTTTGACCGCAACTGGTAACATGAAGTACTTACTTCTTTTTTCTTTATTATTGTTTTTTTTTGGAGTTTCCACCAACGCTCAAATGGTGCTCAATTGGGAGGTTTTTCATCCGCTCAAAAAGGAGTGGATTCCCTTCGGAGTTCGTGGGTCTGTTCAGGAGTTTTTGATCAAAACCAACGAATTACCTGATCCTTTTTATGGAGAAAACGAAGCGTTGTTTCAATGGGTAGAAGAGGAGCAGTGGCATTTTAAGGCGCAATTTTTTCTGAATGAAACCTTCTATAATGCTCAAGAGTTAAGCTTAGACATACCAAATTTAGATACCTATGCTCAAATTTATTTGAATGGTAAATTGTTGGCTTCCACAGACAATTTCTTTGTGCATTATCAAATTCCAATCAAGGTTGCCGATTTACTTTGTGGTTATAACACGCTAGAAATTCTTATAGAAGCTCCGGTTTGTTACCATCATGACGCCGAAAAGAAACATGGTTTTACTTACCCTGCGCCAAATGATGTCGGTCAAGAAAAAGTAGCACCGTACACACGCAAGCCTCAATATCATTTTGGTTGGGATTGGGCACCGAGAATCAATACTTTAGGTTTTGCTTATCCAATTTCAATTGACGTAAAAGCAAAGGCAACTATAGATTATTTGCTGGTCAATACGCTAGCATTGACAGATTCAAGTGCGCAGTTGCTATTGAAGTTTGAGTTGAATTCTGCATTGAGTAAGGGTGCTTTTAAAGCTCAGAGTCAATATTTTAAAACTTTTCAATTTCAGGCCAATGAACAATTCAATCAAGTTGTTTTCATTGATCAACCAAAATTGTGGTGGCCGGTGGGGCAGGGAACTGCGCATTTGTACCAGGACACACTACTTGTTTTTAATGAGGCCAATGAGTTGGTTTTAGCGCATCCGTTTGAATTTGGCATTCGTCAGGCCAAGGTTTTACAGCAAAAAGACGAATGGGGTACTTCGTTTACTTTTGAAATCAATGGGCGACCAATTTTTGCTAAAGGAGCCAATGTGATACCACCCGGAATTTTCAGCGGTCCTGAGCTCGATGCAGCTTTTGCAGCGCTTGTGCCTCAAATGCAAGTTGCCAATTTCAATATTGTCAGGATTTGGGGTGGAGGCATGTATGCGCCCGAGTCCTTTCTAAATGCTTGTGATCGTGCTGGCATTATGGTTTGGCATGACTTCATGTTTGCTTGTGCCATGTATCCGGCAGATACTGCCTTTATGAGTCAGGTGAGTCAGGAAATCAAACAACACATTCCGCGCTTGGCAAGCCACGCATCGGTGGTGTATTTCAACGGCAACAATGAAGTGGATGTAGCCTGGAAAAATTGGGGCTTTCAGTTGCAGTATCACCTCAATGATAACGCACAAAAAACGATTGAAAGCGCGTATCAAGCCGTATTTCTAGATTTGCTACCTGCACAAATTCAGACCTTTACGAATCTTCCTTACATCCATACCTCACCACTGAGTAATTGGGGCAATGATGAATATTTCAACCACGGCACCATGCATTATTGGGGTGTCTGGCATGGCAAAGATCCGCTTACCGATTTTGCCAATAAAATTGGGCGCTTCAATGCCGAATATGGTTTTCAAAGTTTCCCGGAACTTGCTACTGTTCATCAATTTGCGCTGCCAAAAGACCTCAGTTTGACTTCTGCTGTGATGAAAAACCACCAGAAATCTTACGTTGGCAATGGCATGATCGAAAAACACGCCAAGCATTATTATGGTAAATCCAAAGACTTTGAAGCTTTTGTTTATCATTCACAACTGACCCAACAAAAAGCTGTCAGTATGGCGATCGCAGGGCACCGATCTGATGCGCCTCGCTGTATGGGAACCATTTATTGGCAACTCAATGATTGCTGGCCGGCACCTACGTGGTCAAGTATTGATTATTTTGGCGCTTGGAAGGCTTTGCATTATGCCGTTCAAGACGATTACAGGTCAATTGCCGTGCTTGAAAAACACCTAGAAGACGCGCGCTTTTTGGTGTTGTGTAGCGAAGTTCCAGAAGACACCCTAGTTACTGTTGAAGTTCAATTCTATAATGAAAATGGTGTTTTTCAAAGAAAAGAGCGCAAAACTTATCCGGTTCAACAATACAAAACTCAAGTTTTAATGGGTATATCAGAAACCTACACTGGTTTTGTGAAGGTGCTTATAGATGAGCACTACGAACGCCTATTTACCTATATACCGAAAAGGAAGGCTCCGGACGTTCAGCCCATTTTGACAATTGAAAATGTTGATCCCGTTCTGAAAACGGCTGTTCTAAGCATTGAGACGCAACAGCCTTTAGTTGATTTTTGGGTGTATGCCAAGCAACGTCAGTTGCATTTCGACGCCAATTTTAAAAGTTTGCTGCCGGGTACACACAAGCTAGCATTTACTTACAGTGGAGCACTTCCTACCACCCAAGAATTGCAATATCAAGTGCGCTGATTCCTGCACCGATCTGAGCAGTATTTGACTTCAGCCCAGTTTTTCTCCCACTTTTTACGCCAAGTAAAGGGTCTTTGACACGTTTGGCAAATCTTTTCTGGTAAGTGTTGTTTTTTTACGCCTTTCACATTCGTCAAACAATTCAGCCTTCTTATTGTTTCTTGTTTGTCATGAAACAAAAAGCTTTAGACATTCAAGATATTGACCGCATCATCGAAATGGCCTGGGAGGATCGCACGCCTTTTGATGCCATTTTAATGCAATTTGGTCTAAAAGAGGCTGAGGTGATTGCCCTGATGCGCCGCGAACTCAAGCCCAGCTCTTGGCGCTTATGGCGTGCACGGGTTCAGGGTAGAGCCACCAAACACAGTGCCTTACGCGGTTTTGAAGTGGGTCGTCACAAATGCAATCTGCAACGTAACATTACGGGTAACAAGATTTCTAAGCGCTGAGCCATTTAGATTGCGTACTTTTGCGGGTTTTTTAAACGTCAACAACGCAAAAAAAAATCATCATGTCAACTACAGTCTTGAAAAGAATTGTCGCCATTATCTTTATTGGCCTACTCCAAAGTTTTACCACAAATTTATTTGCTCAAGAACCCTTCGTCATCCAAAAGATGCAAGAAGATTCATTGGTCATACAATTGGAAAGAATAGGTAAAACCATCACCATGCAGCAAATTGAACTGATTGCTGGGCGAACTGGGGGCAACTTTGCCACGCGCATGCAGAGTATCGATAAATTGAATCAAGCTACGCTCAATAACCTTCCTGCAAGGAGCATTGCTGATGCCTTATCTTTTTCAGCAGGGGTAGATGTTCGTCAGCGAGGTTTAAGTGGAACGCAGGCCGACATCGGCATTAGAGGTGGGAATTTTGAGCAAAGTTTAATTTTAGTGAACGGCTTCAAAATGACAGACCCACAAACTGGGCACCACGCGGCTAATTTACCTATTCCACTCATTGCTGTATCAGAAATTCAAATATTCAAGAGCCCAACGGTGTTGCCATTTGGTCAAAGTGCTTTAACTGGCGCGGTGCATATTGGCGCATATGCACAAGATGCTTTTGAGGTCAAAACAACGGCATACGGTGGTAGTTTCAATAGCTTTGGCGCGCAAGCAATGGTGCGCACGCGCATCAAGAAATACCAGCAATTATTAGCAATTTCAAG
>JBEBBE010000055.1:0-41223 GCA_041158525.1 Bacteroidota bacterium
TTGCGACAAGCTCTTGCCATTTGCTTTGGCATATGCTTTGGCTTTGACGATGATTTCCTCCTCAACAGAAAGGGTAAGTTTAATATTCATACGTATAAAAATATAATCAAAAATACGTATAAATTTCCTTGTGTTATAGAGATAAATACGTAGTCAACTTAATTTTATTATTTTTAATATTCATTCCAAAAATATGAAGCTCCTATTATCCTTCCTACTATTTGCTTTGTCAAATGTGGCTTTTTCCCAACCCCCTCCTTCTACAGATAATCCCCAAAACGATACTTTGACGATTGAAGACGCTGCCGATACGGATCCTGAATTTATAGGTGGTTTTGATGGTCTTGTCAAATATCTGAATGACAGTTTAAGATGGGGCGAAGTGGAGAAATGGGTATCAGATCAAAAAGCACCAATAAGTAATAAAGTAATTGTCAAATTTGTAGTTGAAAAAAACGGATCTATAACTCATGTCGATGTCGAATCGGCAACAATTAAGTGTCCGCCCTGTAATAAGGAGGCGCTGAGAGTTATTCAAGCCATGCCCGCATGGATTCCGGGGTATAAGTATGATCGACCAGTGCGTGTTTGGATACGCATCCCGATTATTTTTGAAGTTGATCCAAAGTCTTAGTTTTCCCCTCTCGAATCAATAATAATCGTAACTGGGCCGTCGTTGATTAACGACACTTTCATGTCGGCGCCGAATTGGCCTGTTTGGATGGGTCCTTGGAATTGTTTTTGGAGTTCTTGTAAGAAAAATTCGTAGAGTGGAATGGCTTGTTCGGGTTTGGCTGCTCTTATGTAGCTTGGTCGATTTCCTTTTTTGGTGTCGGCATATAGGGTGAACTGACTCACTACTAAAAGTTCGCCGCCGCAGTCTTGAACCGATAAATTCATTTTGCCATCGGCATCAGAAAATATGCGCAGGTTGATGAGTTTTTGAATGAGGTAGAGCGCATCTTGTTCGGTATCTTCTTGCGCTATGCCGAGCAACACTACTAGGCCTTTTGATATTTCTCCGACAATGGTTCCGTCGATTTTTACGGCTGCTTCTGAAACACGTTGAATGACTACTCGCATGCTATTTTGAAACTAAGATTTAAAATTCACTTCTGCGATAAGGGTCAGAGGCGTCTTCTTGCATGAGTTGCAGGTAGGTTTGGTAACGATGCGGTGCAATGTCTTGGCTGTCAACAGCTGCTTTTACTGCGCAGTGCGGTTCATTGAGGTGCTTGCAATTATTGAAGCGGCATTCGCCTAAAAGGGCCCTCATTTCTGGAAAGTAATGGGCGTAATGTTCTTTTTCAAGATCGACCAAGCCAAAAGCCCGTATACCCGGTGTGTCAATGATGTAGCCACCCGTCTGTAAAGCGTGCATTTCGGCAAAAGTGGTGGTGTGCTTACCTTGTTCGTGGGCTCTAGATATCTCGCCTGTTCTTAGGTCAAGACTGGCATCGAGGGCATTGACCAGCGTGGTTTTTCCGACGCCCGAATTACCCGAAATCATGACTTGCTTTCCCTTGATTTCATCGCGTAAGAAAGCTACCGTTTCTGGCCTTTCAGCTGAAATACCAATGCACGGGTAGCCTAAATTTTCATAAATAACTTTCAATGCCTCAAAATACTCGGTGTCGTCGGCATCGAAGAGGTCTATTTTATTGAAAAGCAAGGTAGTCGGAATCCGAAAAGATTCTGCGGCCACCAAAAAGCGGTCAATGAATGCAATTTGTGTTACCGGAGACTTGAGTGTCACCACCAAATAAGCGCGATCCACATTAGCCGCCAAAATTTGCATTTGCTTGCTGAGGTTGGTTGCCTTGCGTACAATATAGTTCTGACGTGGTTCTACCGACAAAATGGCCCAACTTTCATCAGAACCTGGTTCAATATTGACGCGGTCACCAGCTGCAATAGGGTTGGTCGTTTTAAGCCCTTCCAAGCGCAATTTACCACGAATACTGGCTTGCACAATTTGCTCATCTTCAAGTAAAACTTGATACCATTTTCCAGTAGATTTCAAAACGAGCCCTTGCATGCAGTAAAGTTAAACATTTGTATGTTTGTGGAATGAAAAGAATTTTTATCGTCCTTCTTGGTTTGAGCCTCACCGCGTGCCGAACCTTACCTGTCGAGGTGCCCGAAGATGAAGTATTGGTTGAGCCCCTTGAAGACGCCGAATTCCCTGGTGGGTACGAAAAAATGCAAGTTTATATCGTAGAAAATTTGAATCGCAATAAGATCATAGATTCTTCCGGATCATTATACGGCTCCTATAGAGTAATAGTAAAATTTGATGTTGAGAAGGATGGAACTATCAGTAATGCAGTAATAGAAAAGTCGACAAGCAATTGTATCCCTTGTGAAAAAGCTGCTCTCCGCTTGGTTCAAAACATGCCAAATTGGACGCCCGCAAAGATGAATGGGCTACCTATTGTGAGTCCGGTTCGCTTGCCGTTGACTTTTACTTTTTAATACCCGCAAGAACCTTCAGTTTATGAAAACACTAAGCTTCCTTCTTTTCTTTTTGTTTACAAGCTTTCTTGCTTTATCTCAAGAACTTACAGTTAAAGAAATCGATACTACCAAGAATCCTATTTATAGTGTTGTAGAGGAAGATGCTCAATTTCCGGGTGGACAAAAGGCCCTAGGTAAATATATAGCAGACAACATCAATATGCACGAAGTAATAGGCTGCGGATCAGAGGAATTTTACAGTAAAGTTTTTGTACAGTTTGTAATAAATAAAGAGGGTTGTGTTGAGCAAGCAGAAATACATAAGTCGACCGCCTATTGCCCTCCATGTAATAAAGAAGCTCTTCGTGTAGTAAGAAATATGCCAAAATGGACGCCTGGCAAAGTGGGTGGCGAGCCAGTTTCAATGTATTTTCGTTTACCAATTATCTTTTCGGTACAATAACCATGACTCAACACTACGGCCTCATCGGCAAAACCCTCGGGCATTCGTTTTCAGCAACTTTTTTCAAAGATTACTTTGAGAAAAATCAGATTGATGCGACTTATTCAAACTTTGAATTGGAAAGCATCGAAGAAGTTCAAGCGCTGTTGAAGCAGGACTGTACAGGTTTCAACGTGACTTTTCCCTACAAGGAAAGTATCATTCCTTTTTTAGATCGATTGGATGAAACAGCCCAAACAATTGGTGCCGTAAATGTGGTGTCTTTTGAAAATGGAGCAACAGTGGGCTACAATACTGATGCTTATGGTTTTGCGCAAAGTATTAAGCCCTTTTTGACTTTTGAGCACGAGCGCGCGCTTATTTTTGGAACAGGTGGGGCAGCTAAGGCCGTGGCGCATGTATTCAGACAACTGGGGCTAGACGTCTTTTATATTTCTCGAGCACCTGAGCATCAAAATAGAATATATGCCTATTCAGAAATCAATGAGCATATGTTGCGCTCTTGTAAAGTGCTGGTCAATTGTACGCCGATCGGAACTTTTCCGGACATTACGGCTTGTTTACCAATCCCATTTGAACACCTCACGGAGGCGCATTTGGTGATTGATTTAGTGTATAATCCGGCTGAAACAGCCTTGATGGCTAACGCTAAAAAACAAGGTGCCGCAGTCATGAATGGTTTGTCCATGCTGCAGCACCAAGCTTTGAAGTCTTATGAAATTTGGTCGCGCTGAGTAGTTGTTTTTTCAGCGGTAAGGTTGTACCAGTCTATCTTTCTAGAGAAGTACATGACCAAGCCCAGAATGATAAATACACCAATACTTCCTATCAGTAGCGCCAAGTCTTCAAGTTGAATAATTACAAAAATGAAAATGTAAAGCATGCTCAAGAGCCCTGCTATAAATAAACTCATTTTTACAGACCTGAGTATGGCCCTTACATACATGCTGATTAACAAAACAGTTGCCAAAGCCGAAAGTAAGAAAGCAGCATTGAAGGCGATGTGCTCGGAGAAAGCCAATAATAAGGTATAGAAAACTACCAAAGCGATTCCGACTAAAATGTATTGAATTGGGTGAATACCAGCCGATTGGAAAATTTCAATGAAGAAAAATACCAAAAAGGTAAGACCGATAAATAGCAGTGCGTAATGAATCGTGCGATGCGACTTTTGGTAGTTGTCTACTGGCAACTTGAGGTCTACGCCAAATGATGATTCGCGTAATTTATAAGAAGAACCCGTCCAGCTTTGCGGGTAATTTCTGTTGAGGTTCAAAACATTCCAATGTGCTTTAAAACCATTTTTGTCTGTTTTGTGCTCGTCTGGCAAGAAAGCGCCATCAAATTTAGGCGTTTGCCAATCTGAATTGAGTACCACATCTGTTTCTTTTCCTACTGGCGTAAAATAGAGTTGCTGGCTTCCTTTTAATTCGATATCAAAGCTGAATCGGTAAAGGTGGTCATCAGTAGGAGAGATATTCACTTTCGCATTAATTCCTGAATAGAAAACATCAGAATTAGTCACACCAGGGTTGAAAGACACTTTTTGGCCATCCCAGTTTAATGAAATTTGTTTTTCAATCCCTCGAAGGTCATCAATTCCGGCATTTAGAACCGCTTCGTTGAATTTGAAAACGTGCCCCTTACTTTCGAGGTCTTTGAATTCTAATTTGGTAAATTCTCCACTGACATGCATCATCGAGTTGTATACAACGATATCGAAAATGCCACGGTGTCTCCTGTTCGGATTCACATTCGCTTGAATATTTAACTTACTCGGCAAAATGTGTAGCCTTTCGGTAATCTGAACTAAGGTTTCTTTACCGGTTGCTTTATTGATTTCCTTCACATAACGCGTGTAAGGAATGGTTAATACTGGGCCTTGAAGCGTTTGCTCGCCCCCCCATTTTTCACTGACTTCATCAATTGCTTCTTGCTGTGTTTGTTCGCGTTCGTAGATGATACTTTTGATCATGCCTGTTGGGATGAGTAAAAGCAAGGCGATCAACACAATGCCGCCAATTTTAAAATAAAGGTTGTTTTTGATTTTAGACATGCTCGTAAATTTTCGTACAA
Source organism: Bacteroidota bacterium (assembly GCA_041158525.1). GTDB lineage: Bacteria > Bacteroidota > Bacteroidia > Flavobacteriales_D > Crocinitomicaceae > UBA952. Next base: position 4,997 of record JBEBBE010000055.1, read on the forward strand.
ACGTAGTAGACGCAATTTTATTGAATACGTTGCATAAATCATTGAAAATTAAAGTTTTTTGCGACGTTCCATATGCGCCTCCATTTTTATCCGACACTAAGTACTTAATAACCGAATAAGCAAAGGCCTCCAGCGCAACTTTGAAACTCAATATTTAAACTTTTCAATTATGAATGCACTAAAAAACAAAGTGAGTTTGATGGGTCGCCTAGGTGGTCAGCCCGAAGTTGTCAAATTTGAGTCTGGCCGTTTGTTAGCCAGATTTTCTTTGGCAACCCATGAAAATTTCAAGGACAAAAATGGCGAATGGCATGACTTCACACAATGGCACACCATCAATGCTTGGGGTAAAATTGCCGAAAAGGTCGGAGAGAAACTTGAAAAAGGCATGGAAGTCGTGATCGAAGGCAAGTTGGTCAATCAGCAATATGAAAATAAAGCTGGTGAAAAGCGCTTCGCAACAATCATCGAGTTGTATGACTTCATTATGGTTCAGCCTAAAAAACTAAGCAATGAGCAAGCCCGCACCGAAACTGCAGCCTGAAACCATTGACAACAATGCGCTCTTGCACATGAATCATGTCAATTTAATTGGCTACATGACCGCTCCTGCACAAACCGTTGAGCTCCCTGATGGCAAACAAATCACCCGCTTCACGCTAGCCACCAAAGAGCAGTACCTTGACGCCGACGGCATCATGCGCAAGCGCAGTCAATGGCACCTTCTTTCTGCTTGGGGCCGCTGGACAAAAGTCCTCGAAACCTATGGCGCAAAAGGCGTTCATCTGGCCATCGAAGGCAAACTCGTCGGTCGCTTTTACCGCGCCGGCGGCCAGCGCCGCTTCGTCACCGAAGTCGAAATCAACGACCTCGTTGTACTACCCTAAACAAACCTACCAACCAAACGATCCAAAAGGCGGCCGCAGGCCGCCTTTTGTGTGGAATTTAAATGAATAAACAGCCGCAAATGCTAGATCATGGAACTAGAACTCATCAAAAACAGCATCCTCGACATCCGAGGAAAACGCGTCATTCTCGACTATGAATTGGCGAAACTTTACGGTATTGAAACCAAAAGATTAAAAGAATCAGTCCGCAGAAACATTAGGCGCTTCCCTGAAGACTTCATGTTTGAACTTTCTCATGAAGAATGGATCAACTTGAGGTCGCAATTTGCGACCTCAAGTTGGGGATGAAAGCGCTTTGCTCCTTTTGCCTTTACAGAACAGGGTGTCGCTATGTTGTCAAGTGTGTTAAATTCAGATACCGCAATTGAAATCAACATCTCCATCATGCGCGCCTTCGTACTCATGCGCCAATGGGCACTCGAATACCAAGATCTTCAAGAGAAACTCTCCGAACTCGAGCAGCGCTTCGGCCAAAAGTTCACAGACATTGAGCAAGTACTCAACTACCTCATTCAAAAAGACCAAAAGCAGGTACAGCAGGGTGGGAGGAAGAGAATTGGGTTTTGAAAAAAATACAAAAATGGAATCATCATGGAACTAGAACTCATCAAAAATAGCATCCTCGAAATTCGAGGAAAACGCGTCATTCTCGATTATGAATTGGCGAAACTTTATGAAGTGGAAACAAAAGCATTGAAGCAAGCTGTCCGGAGGAACATCGACCGTTTTCCAGAAGACTTTATGTTTCAATTAACAAAAGAAGAATGGAAACTTCTAAGGTCACAATCTGTGACCTTAGAAATAGGAAAAGGGTATCATCCCAAGTATTTACCTTTTGCCTTCACTGAACAGGGTGTAGCAATGCTAAGCGCAGTGTTAAATTCCCAGCGTGCTGTTCAGACGAGTGTTCTTATCATGCGCGCCTTCGTCCTCATGCGTCAGTGGGCCCTCGAATACCAAGATCTTCAAGAAAAACTCTCTGAACTCGAGCAGCGCTTCGGCCAAAAGTTCACAGACATTGAGCAAGTACTCAACTACCTCATTCAAAAAGACCAGAAGCAGGTACAGCAGGGTGGAAGGAAGAGAATTGGGTTTTGAGTTAAAATCGTGATATCACAAATTGTGATACCAAGTTTGGTTGAAAAGACAAATCTCAAAAATCTTGAATAATAATCAATAATATATTTCCTTTAAAGGAAACAAAAATATAAATTTGTAATGAAGAAGAAATTTAATGTTGAGTTTTTGGAAGAGGCACAAAAGTTTTTAGAAAGTTACGGTGATGAAAAAGGAAAATAAAATGACAACGGTGAGTCTTGATGCAATGATTGATAAACATGTTGGGAAGATTGGAACGCCTGCAAGAGATGCTTTCGAATATGAATTAAGCATTGACTTGATAGGTGAGGCAATTAAACGAGCCAGAAAAGAACGCAACTTGACACAAGAAGAATTGGGTAAACTAGTCGGTGTTCAAAAGGCGCAAATCTCAAAAATTGAGAACAGTATTAAAAATGCACGACTCGATACGATCATTAAAATATTTAAAGCACTTGGCGCCACCATCAAATTCAATGTAGAACTTGATTACCAACAGTTGGCATATTAAATTTGATAAATGAGAAAATAGTTCTTCTCCTAGTTGAGAAAATCATGTACTATGAAAAGCATACTCACCAATAAAGCAATAAAAAGATCTGTTCTGCTCATAGGACTTGTATCCATATTTCAGCCATATATTGTTTTGATTACAGAATATGGTCGATCAAACGAATGTTGGAATTGTCTGATTATAGAACAGACATTTATGACCTCATTGGTATATTTATTTTTACCACTGCTGGCGATATACCTTTTATTCAAAAAACTAGGCGCAAATTCGTTTTTAATAGGATTTATCGTAGCAGCATACTTTGTGCCTGTATCCATCGTAAAAATAACGGTACCACTATTTGATGATAGAATTGCATCTTGGAGTACATTTTCCGACCAAGAAGTTTGGGACTATGCGATTTCTATGTCAATACCTTCAATGGGAATACTAGCTTGTTTTATTGTAGTCTCATTAGGAATGATGAATAAAGAACCTTCTATGCTTAACTACAAATAAAAGCTACGACTGGTTTACAGGTAGATTATAAACGCACAATGAATAAAATACTTTTAATCCTATTTTTCACGCTTTTGAGCCAAACTGTCAAGGCGACAGAATGTGTTGAAAAGACATTCAAAGAAGAACATCTGAACATTTATTTGTGTCAGAACTACTCAAACTATAACGAGACGCGAACGCTGCTATTTAAAGCGCGCGCTCAAATTCTGAACGACTACATTGCTGAGAAAATCCAAGCAGGTCAATTGCAAAACAAAAAAATTGAAATTCAACTTTACGACCCTCTTTTAACCTACAATCATTTGAATATAAGTCAAGGAAAAAACGGTTATTTTGTGACTTATTCAGGTTTCGCTTCCATACAACAACTCAAAACATTCATAGATTATTTTGCCGACCCAAATTGGAAGCCCTTCTTTACGAGCGACTTTCAGAAGGTAAGTGGTGAAACGATCTCTGAACAAATCGAGCAGTTTTTTCTTGACAACAAAACGTCGAAAATCGAAGCGAGCCAACTAAATGTTTGGTCATTGGACCATCTGAAACTCGATTACGTGAACGACACACTCCAATACCTTGCGCACGCAAGCGAACTGCAAATTGCCGCAACTTCTTCGTTGCCAATTAAAATCAATGACAGGTATCTCTTGTTTCAAAACGACTCTATTTTTGTGCTGCAAGGACAAGAAATCATTCAAACCCTTCGAATCGACAAACCAATTACCGAAGATTACGATATTTACGTCTACGAAAAGTGGGTAAATATTTGTAACGGTGGACAAGACAATTGGGTGTATAGTTACTCGTATGAGATGAACAAATTTCATCAACGAAAGACAGAAAAATGAATCAGACTTCGTTCTAATTAGCAACAGCGACACAAGCTATTACAATGAAAATACATAATAGGATATTGACTTTAACCATCATTTACTTTGTCCTAATTGCTTTTTTAAGCGGTTTCGGACCTTTGTCATTTGGTGCTGGCTTAGGTGGTTTAATGTATTTATTTCTCATCATTCTCTGGATCATTGTTTTAGGGACTTACTTTCTGATCATTAGGTTAAAAAATATTGTTTTAAAACCAATTGTATCGCGTTTAATGATTGCTATAATGATTGGCTCATGTATATAATTAACTTTGGAATACACCTATTTAAGGGATGGATTGTATCCTTGGAATGGAAGTATTTTTGATATGTCTATGAAAGCCGCTCATCGCATTAAATAAGCATTTATGAAACAACTAATCTACATAGTAACATTTCTGATTACAACAAGTTGCGGAGTTGCCAACCCTGAACTGAATGCCGAGATACATAAGTTAGAGGGATTTGAAAAAGCCACATTATTTGAATTGACCGACACAATAACGGCAGACTTTAACGGTGATGGTTTTTTAGACAAAGCGATTTACAAAAAAGAGAACGGAACATCGGGAATCATCATCATTCACGGAAATACAAAAGAGCGTGTTAAGATTGGTTTTGGAAAGCAGTTTTCTCATTTGACAGAGTTCGATTGGGATTACTGGGGCCTTGTTGAAGACAAGGAAACAATTGAAGTAACGTTAACAGAAGAAGGCGACATTCTTGAAAGTATAACAGTAACGCTCAAAAATCCCTCCATCGCATTAGGGAATAACGATTTTGGTGGCGGACTGATCACATACAGAAATGGAAAATATGAATGGATACACCAAACTTGTTGAATATGAAGAGACTACTTTTGACAATTATTTTTACATTATTCTCTGGACTAAAAGTTTTTGCGACAGCTCAGTTTCCTGACAAAATAAATTACAATGGAAAAGAATATAACTTAAACAGCAATCCATTGGAAGTTTATTTTGAAAAGAATCCCAATAAAAGGCCAAAAAGTGAAGTTCGTTCGTCAGCGTTGTGGCGCGGATATGTTGCAACTTTTGAGATTATAGACAACCAATTATTTCTCAAAGACATTGAAATACAATACCGGGATACAACTTCAAAAGGGAGCAATAACTCCAATTGGAAAAGTGTTCTAAATGAAGTGTTTGATGACCAAAAAAACATTCAAGTTGATTGGTATACAGGGTTACTTGTATTACCGCAGGGCAAAGTTGTAAATTATGTACACATGGGCTACGGTTCAACATACCAGCATTATACAATTTTGGAATTAAACAAAGGTGTCTTGACACAGGAAAAACAATTTAAAAGCAAGGCATATGAAAAATTCAAAGAGAAACAGTTCCAAGTATTTAAACAAACTGAAGACTATAATAAAATGAAATCAGACCTTTTACAAAAAGGTAATTCAGAAGAATTTATTGATTCCTTTCTTAGGAGTTATGTGACTCAATATACGTCCAAAATATTGACAGATTGAAAAATGCGACCCGATCAAGCTCCTATATTCATTTTTATAGCAATTTTCATCTTTTGATGTACAAGGAAATCACTTTGATTAAAATGTATTTTTTGTATCGGAAAAATGGCAAGCCGGCTATGTATTTTCCAAGTTTATTGGTATGGCTAATTTCAAAAATATGAATATGGAAACCGACATATCAAAAGCATTTCAAGCACATCTTGACCCCAATGAAAAACTCATCTGGACTGGGCAACCAAAGAAAGGCATTGTATTTAGAACAGCAGACTTATTTTTAATTCCTTTCAGTCTGTTTTGGTGTGGATTTGCCATTTTTTGGTTTGTCTCGGCATTGCTTTCAGGAGTTCCGTTTTTCGCTTTATTCGGCGTTCCATTTGTCATCATCGGCCTCATTTTTGTTTTTGGCCGTTTCATCATAGATGCCAAACAAAGAGCCAACACTTTTTATGCTTTAACAGAGGAGCGAATCATCATTAAATCAGGAATCTACAAGATATCGATTAAATCTCTCAATCTGAAAACGCTCTCTGATATTGAACTAGAAGAAAAAAGCAATAGTAGCGGAACCATTAGCTTTGGACCAAAAAATCCTTTGATGTATTGGAGAAATGGACTGAATTGGATGCCAGGAGCAAATCAGACCCCTGAATTTCAACTCATTGAAGATGCGCGAAAGGTTTATAAATTGATTATAGATTTTCAGAAACCGCATTGATCAACTAATATAGCCACTAATGGGAGTAAGTATTGAAGTATATTTCATTTTGTTGATTCTCGGTGTTCCGAATTTTTTTCTTTGGCGCTGGTTGATCAAAAAGAAAATTAAAGTCGAAGAGACCAGGAAAATGGCAACTTGGACAGCTACCATTTTAACAACTCCACTTATTTACATTGGGCTTGTCACGCTTTGGTTATATAGCATGAACTATTACCCGACTAATGATTTTGACAGAGAAAAATGGTTTGCCAACGAGGAAAAACGATACGAACTTTCAGAAGATCTCATTGAGAGCAAAATGCTTATCGGTAAGACAAAATTACAAGTCCGTAAACTACTTGGTGACGAAGGTAATTTTGATGAATCTGACAACTGGAATTATTACCTGGGTCTTAAACCCGGTTTATTTTCCATTGACCCAGATATGTTTGAAATAATATTCAAAAATGGAAAAGTTATTCTTGTTCGTCAACGTGAAACATAATCGTATCAAATGAAAGAATTACTGCTAGAGATCTCCATAAATGCTATAGAATTAGGCACTGTGAACGCTGAATTGTCTCCAAAACAATTAGAAGCAAAGTGGCTAGGATTCGAACCTGCAACGAATGAAGCGATAAACCAACTCGAAAAGCGTTTAGGTATAGAATTACCAAGTGACTATAAAGCATTTATGCAGCTCACAAATGGATTCTTATTTGCGACAGGCGTAGATCCAAGTTTTTGTGCGTTGGAAAAAGTTACTTATTTGAAAAAATCAATCCCCGATTTAATCGAAATTTGGTCTGCGCCCGGAACAGCTGATATCGGAGAAAAATTAAAAACAGCCATTCAAGTTGGTGGTTTTGACGAAGAACAATATTTCTTTTTAATTCCACCGAGTAAGGAAAATCCAAATTGGGAGTATTGGGTTTTTTCATCCTGGGGACCCGGTGAAACGGTCTACCATAGCCTCGCAGACTACTTCAAAACTGTACTAGAATACACTGTTTATTTTATGGAGAAGGAATGAAAAAACCCTTTACATTAGCAATTAACTTCATCATCGGCCTGACTTTGTTTCTTTTCACTTCTTGCGGACAAGGACAAACAAAAATACCTGAGCAAACAATGACAAAATTTGCAGCATTTAAAAACAAAGAGAAGTTTCTACAAGACGACAAACTCTTTTATCCAGGATTGAGTGACCCGAGCCTCAGACCGGTTTTGACCGAAAAAATTAATCTGGTGGCAGATGACTTTAAAAAACTTGCTGAAAAAGGAGCTGCAACAGATGAAGCATATCAAAATGCAATTCAAATAGGGCTTGACCGATTTGCCGATCTTTATTTACAACTCGATACCGAAGACAGAGAAAGAGTTTGCAGTTATATGGAAGAACTAATGGACATTGTTGGACTTGAAAGTTCAGGTGGACACTTGAACAACTTTATGTTTGGATTTGACATTAATTAAGCAACATGGACAATAAATCGTTTCTAACCAAAGCCAAATAACAGCCGAACGATGAAACACCTACTCCTCCTCCTTTTTTTGCAATGCATAACAAAGACTGTTTTTGCTTGGCCAATAGAACCGCAAACCCTGCGCAAATTAATCGAAAGCAGTGCGTACATCGTTATTGCAAAAGTCGATAATCAAGAACCAAAAAGAGGGAATATAATTTATTCTGAAGGAGGTGAAGGTCTCGCTAATCTATATATCAAAGAAACTTTGAAAGGTGATTTGAATGCTAACCATATACAAGTTTCATACGAAGCGGGAATGGTTTGTCCGGCACCACCAATATATCTGAATCAAAGTACAGTGCTTGCCTTCTTATATAAAAATGAGACTGGTTCAACTTTTTCAACCCAAGGCTTGTCATACGGTTCAAAAGTTATGTTGAGTGAAGCAGCGTTGAGTGCTTACAGAACTAGAATCATTGAGTACTTAGAGATTCTTAAAGTAGCTAATCCTCATCAAAGGAATGCAGCCACGGTAGAATGGTTAGTAAAGTGCAGTGAAAATAAATTCACCAGATGGGAAGGCGCCTATGAATTATCAAGAAAAGGCGACTTTATGTCTCATTATGACCGTTCAACTGACCCGCAATTTTATAAGCACCTATCAAAGTCACAATTGCAGCGACTTGATGCTGCGTTTTTTGCCACTGATACAATTGGCTACAGTGAACTTTGTTTGGCAAAATTAATTTCAAAACAAAGTTATAAGCGTCTTAAAAGTCATTTGCTGTACAATTTAGCATTTGCTGACTATTATCTTGCGGAAGATATCATGAGAATGATTATAGACATTGACCTGAGCAAAGAGTTAATGTCCATATATGAAGAGGCCCGCAATATTAGTTACGACGACAAGGATAAAGAAGCGAAGCAAAAAATAATTATTGCTAAATTTATTTCAGTTGCTTCACAAAAGTAAAATGATTACCAAATTTAAATGACTGAAAAACAACGCTTCACCTCCAAAATCACAAAGGAATACTACTCAGAAAGAATAAGTAGATTTCTAGTGTTAATCATGATCATCGTTTTAGTTTTTTTTATTTTTCTTTTATATTCAGCAGATCAGGAGTCATTCTCGGAGCTCATTTTATCTCGGTATCCATTTGGAATTGGTATTTTGGCGTGTTTAGTCGTATTTCATTTTAGGGTGAAATATTTTGTTTATCAAATTGACATTTCACCTGAAAATATCATCTTGTGCCGATTAGCAATTAATAAAGAAGAAGTCATCAAGATAGATTATGAAAATTTAGAAGTTCAAGTTATTGAGTTAGTGCGGCAAAATTCTCTGAAGGCTGCTTGTTATGAATTGAGGTTCCTGACAAATGGAAAGAAATATAGCCTTAATGAAAATAACGAATGGTCTTTTAAACAAATCTATCAGATCATATCCGAATTAGAGAATGTGAGAATCCAGCAACCATTCAGAGTAGATGGCTTTCATTTTAAGAAAGATATTTTCGAGAGGATTTAATTCATTTTTGAAAAAATTATTTTCCAACATCAAGACCCCGTTGAAAAAGCAACTGACCGCAAAGCACAATTTTGTTAACGACACTATTTTTCGACTCAAAATAGCAGTGTTGACAGCAGCTCGTATTGTCAAGAATTTGCTGGGCCCGTCTAGAAAATTTAGCAAAACAAGTCTTTTGGTGCATGAACCTGTCATTGCCATTTCTGAAAGCGAGCTCTGGAATCCTTTTGACAACAAAGACAACTGGATTTTGACTGCGGGTAAAATCGAGAACTTGAGAATTGCTGTTCAAAAGTTAAATGGCCTTGAGGTTGGGGCAAATGAAGTGTTTAGCTTTTGGAAACACATTGGCAATCCAAACTATGGTCAAGGCTATGTGATTGGTAGAGAAATCAGAGAAGGATGTATTGTGCCAACAATTGCTGGCGGACTTTGCCAACTCTCAAATGCTTTGTATGATGCTGCGCTGCGGGCCAATTTTGAAATAGTGGAGAGGCACAAACACACTAAAGTCATTAAAGGTTCACTTGCCGAAAAAGACCGAGATGCGACCGTCAAATGGAATTACCTTGATTTGCGTTTCAAGTCTTCTTTTGATTTCAGAATTGAAATTGAGCTCACATCAGATCATTTGATAGTGGCTTTTAGGTGTCCGCAAAAGCAAGCAGAACCGGTTCAAGACAAATTGTCTTGGAAGGCATCCAGCAAACTCAATGATTGCTATTCATGCGGCAATATGGCTTGTTTTAAACATCCTGACAAGACAGGTGTGGAACAAGAAATCGCCACGACCACTTTTATCCTCGACGAAAAATGGCCAGAATACGACAAGTATGTAAGTCAAACCGCTACCAAAGCAGACCATTTCATTTTAGCCTTGAAGAAAAATCGATGGATCAAAACCAATAGATATAGCTGGGCTGCTGCACATCCACAAAAAACCAAAGCAACACAATTTCAGGGTCTTTTTAGAGCCCTTCAACTCAGGTTTGCGCCCAAGAATAAGAACAATGTATTTGAATTGAGCCTGCAGCTTGACAAGAAAATCGCCAAGGCGGCAGCACGGCAAATTCCAATTGACGCAACACATGTGGTCATTGCTCAAAACTTACTGCCCTACATTTATGAGACCGGAGCTCTAGGTGGCCGCACTTTTGATGTGTTCATGACCAGGCTGCCTTTTGAAAAGCTCCATGAAAGACTTGATTTAGCCTTTACGTTCCACAATGAAAGCCCGACGCTCAATGATTTCAGAGCAAGTAAAGAATTGATTGCACTCGAAAACAAAGCACTCACCAGCGCAAGAAAAATCATTACTCCGCATTCAGAACTTGCGGCTATTTTCAAAAACAAGGCAGTGAAGCTCGATTGGCAAATTCCAGCTATACCCAACGGACAGCCCAACGGAACTAAAGTGCTTTTCCCGGCTTCAGCTGTAGGAAGAAAAGGCGCATATGAAATGAGAAGGTTGGCAAAAGAACTGCAACTAGAGCTCGTCATTTCCGGACGAACAATTGAGACTGCCCATTTCTGGCAGGATTTGAAAATTGAAAAATTCAACGGTGACTGGCGTCAAATAGGTTTGGTTGTTTACCCAACTTATGTAGAGCACCAACCCAGACCGCTCCTGAAAGCTGTAGCTCAAGGCATCCCCGTCATTACCACAACTGCTTCCGGACTTGAGCCTTCAGCGCAAGTTGAAGTGCTAGAAATCAATAACTTTGAACAACTGAAAAATGCTGTGCACGCAGCGCTAATGATATGAGTAAAATAATCTTGACACTTTTGTTAACCTGTGGATGTCTTCTTCCAACAGGCGATATCTCCATGTATGGGTTAAAAATTCACGACAACCAAAATGTACTTTCCGACATCAAACTTACCGTAGTCGCCAAGGAAGCGCAAATGACAAAATTTCGGACCCAAAACGGTAACGACTTCTCGGTAACGACAGACAAAGGAAAGATTGTTTATTTGGAAAATGATTGGTTACAAGACCCTCAAAGCCGGCAGCCGTTGTTCTCTGAATTTTCTTTTGGAAAGACCACACTGAGCGATATCAGAAGCATGTTCGAGACCAATGGGTTTACATATAAAAGCAGAGCCCCTTTCAAGACGAATACGCATTTGATTATGTTCAATTGCTTTGAGTTTGACTCCCCAAACAATGAAATTCTTGTCACAATCACAAAAGTTGCCCTCAACGAAAACTTGACGGCCGAAAACTTGGCAAGTAAGTGCAAACTTGACGCGTTAATTATCGCAGATAAATCCTACTTAGACAAAACCTGGGGCAATGGTAAAGTGTTGGACAGAAATTATAAAAAAATTCAGCCATAATTCGAATCACGACACATCACCACAATTGTTCATTTTAGAAAAGGAGCAATATTTATTAGAAGAACTTGATGGAGATAATAGGGTTTACAAAATTGCTGAATGAGTAATTTAGGAAGATTTAATTGTCTTATTCCTCGGAAATATCATGGTGCAACAGTCGTTAAGGTGTTGTGAAGCGTTTAATTGAGATGAAAATATACCAAATATTGGTATTTTTATTGAAAATTTAAATCATGGGAAAAAATACATCAATCACCTTAGGTAGCTATTTTGATCAGTTCATTCAAAGTACACTTAGTGCAGGACGGTATAAAAATGCAAGCGAAGTGGTTCGTGCCGGTTTACGTCTTCTCGAAGAGGAGGAACAAAAAATTCAAGCATTGCGTCTAGCAATTGAAGAAGGCATTAAAAGTGGCATTGCAGAAGACTTTGACCCAGAAGTGCATTTAAAGACTTTAAAAGCGAGTAGAAAATAAATGGCCAAGTTTAAGTTAACAAACAATGCCGTAAAAGATCTATCCGATATTTGGAACTATACTTTCGTCACTTGGTCTGAAAGTCAAGCAGATAAATATTACAAACTTCTATTAAACGCATGTGCAGCTATAGCTAAGCAGCCAAATCAAGGCAGAGTTTATGAAGAAATTTATACTGGTTTAAAAGGTGAAAAAATCTCAAAACACATTATTTTCTATCGAATTATGGCCGATCAATCGATTGAAATAGAAAGAATCCTACATGAAAGAATGGATCTAAAGAAAAAACTATTGTAATGTTTCAACTCTCGATATAAAACATTGATCACAAAACGCAACATATCGAAACTTTTGAATTGGACCTATTGTCTCATTCTTTTGCTATTTTTTTTTGATCAGCTGCCTCATTTTGATATCAAAAGCCAAGCCCTAAAATCTTTTGTTTATCTCGGATTACTGTTAGGCACTCCCGTTCTGCTTCTTTGGAATTATTTTGCCTTTACGCAGAGAAAACAACAACTCTTAGGAACACTTTATCCGTCAATTATTTTGATTTTCATTTTTGTGATTGATCCATTGGATGTGCTGTTTTCAAGCGGCTCATGGCATACCCAAACAGTTTTGTATCAGCATCGCACTTCGCGTTTTGAGCAAATTGAATTTCAACTGCAAGACAAAGGAGCTTTAGGCTACAATAAGCGTACAGTCCAAGTGTTCTACCTTACGCCCTTATTTACCTGGAGTAGCCCTGTTCCTAAAAACATCCATTTTGCCAAAGAATGGAAAAAGGTTAATTTAGACTGTAATGAACTTGGCTTGAAGATGCCATAAGCATATTACATTTTTAATTTCAAGAGCCCCCCATGCCTAAAAAACTCAAATTTATATCGATCATTTGTTGGATACTTTTTTCGCGTGGATTTGATGCTTATTGTACGATACAACACACGCCTGATTTGAGTAAGGAAGCCAATCCGTTGGTTACTGTATTGGGAATTTCGTCGTGGACCTTATTACTTGGGATAATTGGCTTATTGACGCTTTACATTTGCTTTGCATTTTATAAAAGTGTGTTTCACCCCATCTCTTTGGAACCGACTGAAAGAGGCTTAAATTATCGAGAGTATGCGGCTTTTCTTTATCTAGGAGAGCGTACACATTGGTCTGCCATGTTGTATAAATATCCAAAAGATCTCAAGCGCTTACATCAGTATTTTGGTTCTGTTTTAACAACTTGTTTAATTTATGCAGGCATCATTTCTACGGTGATGTGGTTACTCATTCAAAATGCCGAATGGTACCGCGAAATCCATACCGCGGGTCGCGTATACTTCTTTCTAATTGGCGGCAGTATACAAATCATCATTACTTGGAATTGGCAGAAATATAAAATATATCGATCTTTAGCTCATTCATAAAGAATGTCAATCAATAACAATCTGTTCCACACATAATTAAATCATGAAAAAATCCATTTTACTGAGTTTCATCGCACTTCTTTTTGTAGGGAGCAATTGTTCAAGTTGGGCACAAAACAAATTGCAGCTCAACCTTCAGAAAGGAGTAGTGTACTCACAAAGTATGCAGTCAAAATATTTGACTACCACAACAGTTGAGGATGAACATATGGAGATGGAGGTTCAGGTATCCGGCGATATTGCATATGAAGTACTGGAAGTGCTCGATTCCAGTTATCAATTAGAGGTTTGGTATGAAAGCATGTCAATGAGCATAAAATCTCCAGAAGTGAGTATGAGTTTCAGTTCAGAATTAGAGCAAGAAAATGATATCCTTTCGAACATTCTAGGAGCAATGGTCATGGAGCCTTTCGAAGTAAAATTAAATAAACAAGGAAAGGTCCTCGAAGTAAAAAATATAGAAAATTTATTCAACTCGGCACTTGATGAAGCTGGTTTAGACCCCATTGATCGGGAGAATATCAAAGCACAATTGAAGCAGTCTTTTGGTGATGAATCTTTAAAAGGTAATATTGAAATGATCACGGCGATTTTTCCAAAAAATGACGTTGCAATTGGCGATAAATGGTCTGTGAAATCCAATATGAAATCTATTATTGAAGTAGGAGTAACGACTATTTATGAGTTAAAACAAGTCACCCCCGAAGAATATATCATTAAGGGCTATGCAAAAACTGATACTGAGAATAATCTTGAATACATCAAGATGAGAGATGTTTATACAAATTACAACATTTCAGGAACCACGGTATCAGAATTTAGAATAAATAGAAAGACAGGTTGGATGAATAGCGCTACAATGGACCAAGAAATCAATGGTATTGTAAAATCTAAAAAGGATCTAAAAAGTGCTGTACTGAATGTCATAAGAATCAAAATGAAAGGTCAAATTATAATGACTGGAAAAGCCTCATGACCCCAAGCCCTGAACACAACGCTAAAATTGCCAATCTGACCTTTGCACAAGTTTATCCGCTTTATGTAGCTAAAGTGGAACGCAAAGGACGCACAGAAGCAGAATTGCAGCAAGTGATTGAGTGGTTAACAGGTTTTGATTGGCCGCGTCAGCAAGCTTTGATTGCTGAAAACGTGAATTTTGAAGTGTTTTTTGACCGCGCACAATTGCATCCGAATGCGAGCTTAATCAAGGGGCTTATCTGTGGTTATCGTATTGAAGAACTAGAAAATGAACTCACTAGAAACGTCCGCTATTTAGATAAACTTGTAGACGAATTGGCTAAAGGCAAAGCGATGGAAAAAATCCTGAGGGTTTAGTTTTACAGTTTTTAAGATCCAATATTCAAGACCAAAAAGACCCTTTTAGACGGGGCTTTTAAATACCCCCCCGGAATTGGCATTATTTCGTTTCATCAGAAAATCAAATCTGTATGAAATCAATTTACCTTCTTTTGCCATTGTTCTTCTTTGCTGTATTTACGTCCTATTCTCAAGTGACCTATACATTCCTGGAGCACAACAATGTTTCAGCCTATATTTCTAATATGGGCACCTATTTTTGGAACAATGAATCAAGCCCAGTAATACGGTATGAGGTTCCCAAAGGCTCGGGGCATAATATGATTTTTACTTCAGAGTTTTGGTTTGCAGTCAAAGATGCTGCAGACTCAATTCACATGACCCAAGGGGGCTTCGAAAATGTTAAAGATATTTTTAACGGACCAATTTCTATTCCTGGAAGCTACGATACGCCTGAATATCAAGATATTTGGGAGCAAAAGATTTGGCAGATTTGTCAAGCAGACATCGATAATTTTAAATTGATTTGGCAATGCAATAATGGTTTAATTACTGTAGGATGTGACGATATTCCTCCATTATCACAGGAAGTTCTTGACAATATTTATAGTTGGCCAGCGCATGGCGATATTACAAAAGGCCAATCTTACTATTTAGCGCCTTTTTATGATTATAATTCGGATGGCAGTTACAATCCTGATGACGGAGATTATCCCATCATCAAAGGTTGTTGTGCGACGTATATGATCAAAAATGATGCTGCGTTTCCTCATAATTACACCTCGACAGCGCCAATAGGCATGGAATTACATCTGATGTTTTATCAATATTTAACCGCAGACTACCTCAAGGACATCACTTTTGTAGACCTTTTAGCCATCAATAAAAGCGGAACAGATTATCCTGAAATTGCCCACAGTATTTACTTAGATGCCGATGTGGGTTTTTATGGGGATGATTTTTACGGCTGCGACTCAACCAACAACGTCATTTATTTTTACAATGCAGATAACGATGACCAAGAGTTCAATCCTTTTTTAGGATATGGAATTAATCCGCCGGCATTTGGCGTAGTAAGTTTAGAGCAGGATCTTACGGCTAGTGCGGTTGTAGAAATAGGGACTTCTGCAATAGATGAAAAATGGAACGTAATGAACGGGCTACAGTTTTTTGGCACTCCTTGGTTGAATCAGAGTGGTCAGCCAACAAATTTTTTGTATTCGGGAAATCCAAATGACGTAAGCTCTTGGAATGAACTCAATGCAATGAATCCACCGGGCGACGTAAATGGCATTGCATCTGTAAAGAAAAATAATTTCAATAATGGCGATACACTCAAACTGTCATATGCCTTTTTGTATGCGCGAGATGGCACTCATATTGAAAATGTTCAGTCAATCATCGATATGGCTGCGGCAGTCAAGGTTTTCTATGATAATGAATCAGATGTGGCATGTAATGGCGCTACTTGGAATGTTTCTGAGCAGGATGCATTTCAAATTAACATTATGCCTAACCCAAGTTATGGCAAGTTTCAAGTCAACACAATTCATTATCAAATTGATGAAGTCAATGTGAAGAATGCATCCGGACAGCTTATCAAACGAATGATACCGATTTGTACCAATCAAATGGAACTTGATTTAACAGGTGAACAGTCGGGTATTTATTTCTTAGAATTGAAATCAGAATCTAGAATTGTTGTGAAAAAGATTGTCGTTCAATAGGTGTATTTTCGTACATTCCAAGCATTGATTTTTATTGTACTTTCACTATATGATTCAACATAATACGATGAAAATCCTTTTTTTACTCTTCACTTTTTGTTGTGGGATTGCTCAGGCTCAGGTCAGCTTTTTAGGTTTTGATCGCGAGTATTGCCCCGATGCGCTTTCGATCAGCTATACTTATGAGAATTTTAGTTTGCCTGGAGGCTCTTCTGCTCAGCATGGCTTTAGAATTTTCCGAGACGGCGTGCAGGTTTTTTCTCAGCAGGGGTCTATGAATAATAGCACTTCGTGTTTGGACCTTTATTTTGTGAATGACGCGGTTGGCTTTATTGTAATTCAGGCGCCGGGTGGAGGGAAGCAAGTGCTCAGAACACAAGATTACGGCAATAATTGGCAAATCATTGGCGGAGGTGCTCCAAATTATTTAGGCCTTTATGTGCTCAATGACTGGACGGCCTATTTAGTGACCCAGTGGGATTTTCCCAAACAGCTTTACGTGTGTCGTTGCAGTGATCAACTGAACAACATCAATAGTACGGTTATCTACGACACCATTCAGCAAGCCAATATAGTTGTTACCGATGTGTTGCTCAATCCGGATCGTTGTGGAGCTGATTCGCTTGTTTTTTCCATTTGGAATGGCACCGATACTATTACTTATCAGATCAATTTTAACTTATTGAATGCGAGTTCTTCTGAAGCGCAAACGGAGCAACTATTAAGCTATCCGAATCCGACTCCAGATATTTTTAAGCTGTCAACTACTGAAGTGCTTGAATGGGTTCAGTTGTTTGATTTGTCGGGGCAGCTGGTCCATGATTTTAGCGCTGAAGCTATGCAGCAAAAGCAATTCTCTGTTGCAAGTATTCCAAATGGGACCTACATTGTTCAAGTGAAAACCAAAACGTCAAGCTTTAATTTGAAGCTGCTCGTTGATCATTAAACAGGTGTAAAAAAGAAAATCCCCGAAAAAAATTGTATCTTCATTTTCCTAAAATAAACCTACCATCATGGAAAATAATGAGTTACAAGCTGCTACTGCACAAAACTATCATTTAGAATTCAAAGGAGAAGGCTCGGCCTTTTTTGGGATTTTAATTGTCAATTGGATTTTAACCGTCTTAACCTTAGGCTTCTATTATCCGTGGGCGCGCGCCAAGCAGTTGCAATATACTTATAGTCATACCACGCTCAACAACGAGAGTTTTTACTTTTCGGGTACAGGGGCTGAAATGTTCAAAGGCTTCATTAAGTTAATTGGGATGTATTTACTTTTTATAGTGGTTTACGGTTTATTTGTAAGGTATGCTGAGTCTCCAATTTTGGCCGTGCTTGTGCTTTACCTTTGTATTTTTGCAATTATCCCCGTTATTATTCATGGTTCTTTGCGCTACAGAATGAGCCGTACTTCATATCGAGGTATTCGTTTTGGTTATCGTGGAGACCGCAGAGAGCTCATGGTACAGTTCTTCCGCGATGTTTTACTTTCAATTGTAACGTTTGGAATTTACAGCTCTTGGTTGTCAATGAATCTGCGTTCCTATACGCATCGCCATATGCGCTATGGAAACATTGAATTTTCCAATGAAGCCAAGGGTGCCGACTATTTTGTTTTGAATTTAAAGGGGGGCTTGCTCACTATTCTTACACTCGGTATTTATTCGTTTTGGTGGCAGAAAGATATTTTCAATTATTACATTGATAACATGGAGCTCAAGCAAAACGAGAACCGAATCAAAATGCATTCTACAGCAACAGGTGGCGCTTTCTTTAAATTGCTCGTCACGAATTTTCTTTTGTTGTTTTTTACCTTAGGAATTGCAGCAGCTTGGGTTGAAATGCGCACACTTCGCTTTCTTTTTAGTCATATTCAAATGACCGGAAATATCGATCTTTCAGCGGTTTCTCAAACCGAGGCAGCATATAACGATGCTTTTGGTGAAGATGCCGCAGACTTCTTTAATATCGACTTAATTTAAATGGAATCTTTGGAATTTTCTGCTTGGTATTTTGATGGCCTTACCTCAGCGCCGCTTGCTGTCAAGTTAAGATTCCATCCACAACAAAAACTGCTTTATTTTCAAGTTCAAGATGCTAGTGAGCAGCAATGGCAGTTTACCGATATCGAGCTACAGGATGCCCCGGGTCTTGTCGAGTTGAGAAACCGTGCAGATAGATCGGCTTTTATCCGAATTGACACCACCAAAGAACAGCGCAATCAGATCCACAAAACGGTGGCAAAAAACAATTTTTATTTTCAATTTAGACAGCTCAGTTTATTTAAAGTCATCTTAGTTGCGTGCTTAGTTTTCTTCGGACTCCTTGCCGCTTATCTTTGGGTTTTGCCACCACTTGCAGAAAGAGCTGTACTCTTGTTGCCAACCACTGTTGATGACCAAATTGGAGATACTTTTTACGCTTCCTTTGTCGAACATTCAGACATCGATCAAAAGCGCACTAAGGCGCTCAATGCATTTGCTGACGAACTCGAGTTGTACAACAAGCGTCCTTTGCATTTCAATGTTGTTAAATCAAGTGAAGTCAACGCTTTTGCAATGCCAAATGGCGAAATTGTAGTCTATACTGGTTTGCTAGATCAACTTGATAACACAGCGCAGCTCGTTGCCTTGCTAGGCCATGAAGTTAGCCACGTCAATGAGCGACATTCCATGCGTTTACTCAGCCGTAATTTAGCTGGTTATCTTGTGCTATCCTTAGTTATTGGTGATGTCAGTGGTTTTACCGCCGTTTTAGCCGACAACGCACAACAATTACAAATGCTTTCTTATTCAAGAAAACACGAAGAAGAGGCCGATCATTTGGGCTTGAAAATTTTAATCAAGAACAAACAGAATCCAACCGGCATGCTCGAGTTGTTTGCCAAACTTAAAGGTTCCTCGCAAATAAATGTCCCTGAATTACTGAGCTCACATCCCTTGCCAACTTCTCGTATTCAGGCCCTCAATAAAAAGTTAGTGACGCTTCACTACCGAGTAGAGCCCAACGATAAATTGGAGACTTATTTTTCACAACTTAAAAGATAAACCCGATGAAATGGATCTTATACGCTTTGCCTATCTTATTACTAGCAAGCTGCGGCAAAATAAAAACACCAAACCAAGAGGCTAAAAAGATATTTGGAAAATGGCGTTTTGTGATGAGTAGCGGTGGATTCGGCGGTTCGGGTAATTCAAGCTATGATAGTACTGATACCTATGAATACAAAGAAAACGGCAAGTTTTCTCATTTTCGAGGAACTGAATTAGTTGTCAAGCAAGACTTCAATATTCATTTAGGCATCAGTGATCTTACGCAAGAATCTACACTGATGGTAAAGTATGGAGGTTTGTTATCGCAATTAGGTAAACAATCTTATTTCGTTCAAAACGACACCCTGTATCTCAGCGATGAGTACTACGATGGCTTTCAGTATATTTTTGTGAGGCAATAATCAAGAAGGCGTTGCGTTTTCCATCGATGAAACTTTTTACGATCCTTTGTCTTCTTTTTTTGAGCAGTTCTATTTTTGCTCAAAGTTTCAAGAATAAGTATGCTTTTGGTTTGAATATCAACTTAAATCGCATCTCAACAGATGCCATTATTGGAGGTCCGGAAAAACCCCTTGAGCCAATCCTTCCAAGTCCAGATATTTATTTTCAATACACAAGAGTTCTGAGCTTTGGATTTGAGCTTGGTTTGCAATCTGGTATTGGGGTTTTGGCAACGGCCGTGCTGGTCCCCGGAGATAGTTTGTACTTTGGAACTGCTCAATATCCAATTTTTACCAATATAAATTCATTGAGTACCTTTTTGAGAATGGAAGCCTCAGCAGGCTATAGGAAAAAGGTCAATGAAAAATGGAGTTTGGGTACTCATTTGGGTTTAGGATTTAGATTTTTTGGAAAAACATCTTATGGGTCTACCTATTATCAAGATGCAAACTTACTTTATCAATTGAATTACACCACTAATAACAAACCTGTTTCTTATTTTAGCGTTGGTACAGATTTATCTTATCAGTTGCCCAATAACAACGAGCTTACCATCAATTTAAATTACCAACATTCATTCTCTAATATTTTCCTCGGTTCATATTCGTTATACAACCAATCGAACCTTGGTGATTTTTATAATAGAGGTCGATTTTTTAATATAGGTTTAGCCTATACTTTTAATAGTTCCAAGAAAATTGCTTCGATTCAGCATTTACAAACTAAGGAAAACATCGATCGTAAAGCAGCCAAAAAAGCATACCGCAAACAACTGCGATATATTGATCCGAAAAGTAGTTTTTTAAAACTCAGTGCTGGTTCAACATTTATGAAAACGCTAATTGTTGAAGACCCATTAAACGTGATGCAAGCTGGAAGTATGCCCGACTTTACTCCTCAGATCAGTTTTGAGACGGGTCTAGGACGGCAATTCTACTTGGAAGGTAGTGTTCAAACAAGTGAAATTTGGTTAACTGAAAGATATTATTCAATGCCCCATTCGCTTTCTGGTTATAGTGGTTTTCGAATATTTCAACTTTCTTGTGGCGCACTGTACCGTTGGATTTTGCCAAATCAGTACAATGTTATAAATATCAATGCCGGCCTCACATCCGGATTCCATTTTGCCCAATTGGGTGCTTATCAGATGAGTTTTTCTAGTCATAACGGCGCTACTAATGATGAACCTTTTCATTTTAGTGCCTTAACAGAATCAGCTGTGACTTCGCGTTATATTGGTTCAATCTATTTGGGTTTGTCTAAAGACTTCAGGTTGTTAAATCGTGTGTATTTAAGTTTTGCATACCGATACAATTTAGGACTCAAAAAAGTCATTGAATCGGATGTTCTATATACCGATTATCTGAACAATCAAAGTGCAATGATAAAAACCTGTATCAACGGAAGTGGCAGTGAAATTCAGTTCGGGTTGAAGTTTAAATTGAAATAACTGCACTTTAGCTATTTTCTTTTTTTGTACTTTCATCTTCACTTATGAGCGACATCAATATTGACAACTATCTAGACAGCCATTACATTCACAGAAGTAACTGGTTGCGTGCGGCGGTTTTAGGTGCCAACGATGGCATTATTTCAGTTTCGAGTTTGGCCATTGGTGTGGCAGCGGCGAGTACAACCCGTGAGCCTGTGGTTTTAGCTACAGTAGCTGGTTTGGTTGCAGGCGCCCTTTCCATGGCTGCCGGAGAATATGTTTCTGTGAGCTCTCAAATGGACACCGAGCATGCTGATATCGAACGAGAAAAGCAAGAATTGGCAGAAATGCCCGATGAAGAATTTCAAATCTTGGCTCAAATTTACGAGCAACGCGGACTCAAAAAAGAAACTGCCCTGCAAGTGGCGCTTGAGCTAACAGCCCATGACGCCTTAGCCGCACACGTTAGAGATGAACTTGGCATCAACGAAATAACACAAGCCAATCCTATCCAAGCTGCTTTAGCATCTGGCGCCGCGTTTTCTGTTGGTGGCGTCTTACCTTTGTTGGTCATTTTGTTTGTACCACTCAAGGGAATGGAATACTGGCTCTACGGGTTTACCATTTTATCTTTGGTGCTTTTGGGTGCCACTGCAGCTAGAACTGGCGGTTCAAATATCGTAAAGGCAATTACCCGCATTACCATATGGGGAACCATCGCCATGGCTTTATCTGCAGGTGTTGGCGCCTTGTTTGGGGTAAATGTTTAATGCTGTATTTATATGAAACCAACAGGAGAAACGGTTGATGCTATTTTAGAAAATATTCCAGAGGAAAGAAAAGAGGCCTTTAACCGACTGCATCAAATCATTGTTGATCACTTACCAGCAGGTCTTGAGCCGGGCATCAGTTATGGAAATTTAGGTTATGTTGTGCCGCATTCGCTGTATCCAGCGGGTTATCATTGCAAACCTTCAGAGCCGCTACCTTTAGCCTGGATTGCTTCTCAAAAAAATTCCATTAACTTTTATCATATGGGCATCTATGCTGACCCAAAACTCATGAATTGGTTTGTAGCCGAATATCCTAAACATAGCACCCAAAAACTTGACATGGGCAAGAGCTGTATGCGCTTCAAAAAACCCGAACATATTCCATTTGAACTGATCGGCCAGCTCATGGAAAAAATGACGGCTCAGCAATGGATTGACATGTACGAAAGTCTTTATAAGAAGTAAGTAAAAAGCGCTCCGAATATTATACTTACCTTTATTTAAAATTCAATACATGTCAGAAGACTTACAAAAATGCCCCTCGTGTGAATCACCCTACGGATACGAGAGTGGAGAAGGACAGTACACATGCCCAGAGTGCTCATTTGAATGGAATTTGGCCGACGTTGCCGCTTCCGATGAATTAGTTGTTCTAGATGCCAACGGCGCACGCTTACAAAACGGCGATTCAGTTGTTGTTGTCAAAGACTTACCTGTAAAAGGTGCTCCGAAACCAGTTATTAAAGCGGGTACTAAAGTCAAAAACATCCGTCTCAACGATGGTGACCACAACATTGATTGCAAAATTGATGGATTTGGCGCCATGGGCTTGAAGTCAGAGTTTGTGAAGAAAGCTTAGAATAATTGTTCTTTTTTTGAAAATATTTTCCAAAAGGAGCTTGACAACACACGCTAAGGTCTTTATTTTCGTTGTCTTGATTTTATAATTGAAAAAATGAAAGCTCTATTATTAACCTTTTCAGCTTTACTGCTTTTGAGTTCCTGCGAAGGCAGTTCTTGTGAAAATGCTAAAGCTGCTACTATTGAAGATTATACCGGCTTAGATGGCTGTGGTTTAGTAGTGAAATTGACAACAGGTGAGGTCCTTGAGCCCATGAACCTGAATGATTTCAATATTACGCCAACTGACGGCATGAAAGTTTGGGTGAAATATCATGAAGTTGCTGGTGGAAGCATTTGTATGGTTGGCCCAATTGTAGAAATTGATTGCTTGTCTAAGCGCTAGCTGCAAGCCTCTAAGAAAACAAAGCGGTTCGAGCAATAAAATACGGGTTGACCAAATTCGCTTTATTATAGTATAATGGTTCACCACTTTCTGCATGCACCACGCTTCCGCCTAAAGCTTCTAAAATAGCTTGCCCAGCCGCGATATCCCATTCCATAGTTGGGGCAAAGCGCGGATACACATCGGCTTTACCTAGCGCTAAATCGAAGAATTTTAAAGCGGAGCCTTTTTTCAAATAATCCACTTCATGCCCTTTTGTCTTGAGTTCATTGATAAAGCTCAGTACAGAGCCGCTATGATGACTTCTTGAACAAGCCATGATCAAAGGTGAATTTATTTTTTTTGGCACGGTCAACTGTTGCCACTTCTCGGTTTGATCAGCATCTGAAAAAGCAAAAATGAAAACACCCGTTTCTTTGGAACCCAAAAGAATTTCTTGATTGACAGGAGAAGCGATCAGGCCAAATTTGGGTTGGCCATTTTCAATGAGTGCAATATTGACCGCAAATTCGTCATTGCGTTTGATGAATTCTTTGGTGCCGTCTAGGGGGTCAATGCACCAACATTTGTTCCAATGCTGCCTGACTTCAAACGGCAATTTTTCGGTTTCTTCTCCGGTGATCGGAATACCAAGAGGTTGCAGCATGGCATCTATCTTTTCACTGGCGGCTAAATCAGCAGCAGTGACAGGAGAACCATCTTGCTTTTCAATGATATTGAAGTCTAGTTGATAGATATTTAAGATGGCTTCTGAAGCGGCAATTGCTGCTCGAATAGCAAGTTGATATTCAGTTTTAAGCTGCTGCAATTAGAGTTGCATTTCAGGAACCACATCGGGCACGACAAGATCGCCTTCAGTTTTGGCCATGATTTCTTCTACACTAACACCCGGAGCGCGTTCAATGAGGTGAAATTTACCATCTTTGATTTCGAGCACTGCCAATTCAGTGACTACCTTTTTAACGCAGCCAACACCTGTAAGTGGCAGCGTGCACGCTTTTAAAATTTTAGATTCACCAGCCTTGTTGCTGTGCATCATGGCAACAATAATATTTTCTGCGGAAGCTACTAAATCCATGGCACCACCCATTCCTTTGACCATTTTTCCGGGAATTTTCCAGTTGGCGATATCACCGTTCTGAGAAACTTCCATGGCTCCCAAAACCGTAAGTTGGACGTGCTGCCCTCGGATCATGGCAAAAGAAGTAGCTGAATCAAAAAAAGATGCGCCATTTCTGACGGTAATGGTTTGTTTTCCGGCATTGATGAGGTCTGGATCTTCTTCTCCTTCAAATGGAAAAGGACCCATTCCTAAAATGCCATTTTCAGACTGGAATTCGACGTCGATGCCTTCTGGAATATAATTGGCAACCAATGTAGGAATACCAATGCCTAGATTAACGTACCAGCCGTCTCTTAGTTCTTGTGCAATGCGTTTGGCGATGCCTGTTTTATCGAGTGCCATCTTTTAATTTTTTGAGCGTACAGTACGTTGTTCAATGCGTTTTTCAAAGCTATTTCCTTGGAAAATACGTTGTACAAAAATGCCAGGTGTATGAATAAAATTCGGATCGAGTGAACCTGCCGGGACTAATTCTTCTACCTCGGCTATTGTAATTTTACCTGCCATGGCCATCATGGGGTTAAAGTTTCGGGCGGTTGCTTTGAAAACTAAGTTCCCTTCCGTATCGCCTTTCCATGCTTTAACAATGGCGTAGTCTGCGGTGAGGGCAGTTTCTAAAATATGCGGTTTGCCATTAAAGACACGGACTTCTTTGCCTTCAGCAACCTCGGTACCGTAGCCTGCAGGCGTAAAAAAGGCCGGAATCCCGGCACCACCCGCTCTGCAACGTTCTGCTAAACTTCCTTGTGGGATTAATTCAACCTCGAGTTCACCTGAAAGCATTTGACGTTCAAATTCATCGTTTTCACCGACATAAGAACTGATCATTTTTTTGACTTGTTTGGCCTGAAGCAATAAACCGAGGCCGAAATCATCGACACCCGCATTGTTGCTGATACAAGTTAAATTTTTGACGCCCATTTTTACCAAATGCGCAATTGAGTTTTCAGGAATACCGCAGAGACCAAAACCACCGACCATCAGCGTCATGCCGTCTTGAATCCCTTCGAGTGCTTGTTCTACGTCTTTAACTACTTTGTTCATGGCTAAAATTCAAATGGGATTTCAGATTCATCTACGGTTTCTGGTTGTGGTGCGACTGTGCAGTCATAAACAGCAGGATCGTAGTCGGATGGAGCTTCAAAATCTCGGGTAGAGAGTGCAATGACAGGGTCTTTATAGACGCGTTGCATGTAGTATCCGTATATAGGTAAAGCCATACGCCCACCTTGCCCCCAAGTCATGGTTTTAAACCTGACTGCGCGGTCTTCGGCCCCGACCCAAACACCTGTAACGAGTTCTGGCGTGATACCTACAAACCAACCATCAGAGTTATTTTGAGTGGTACCAGTTTTTCCAGCTGTTGGTGCAGTAATACCTCCCCAGCTGCGGCCTCCTCTTAAACTTCCACCTGTTCCGAAATTGATGACCCCTTTCATCATTTGCAGCATTTCATAGGCTACAGTTGCATTCAAGGCTTGCTCGCGGTGTTCAGTTGCACTATAGATAACTTTTCCGTTACGGTCCGTAATGCGCTCAATAAAAGTTGGTCTGACATAAATCCCGTTGTTTGGGAATACACATTGGGCAGCTACCATTTGCAAGAGCGAAAGGTCCATACTACCCAAACACATGGAAGGCACGACATCGTTCGGATGCAGGTTGATTTCCATCTTTTTGAGCAATTTTTCAATTTGGTATGGGCCACCCGTTTTTTGAACTGGATTAAAAGCCCCCATTCGGCCCATGACGGCCACCGTAACTTTATTTGAAGACTGTGCCAAACCGTCGCGGACACTTGGTGCAGCTGGCCCAGCAGGGCAATACTGGCCCACTACTTTGTTGGTGTTGTGATCCACGAGGTCAAGGCAATATTCACTGGCCGAGAAACCGGTACATGGGTTCACAACCTTCATGGAAAGTGCCGCTGCATAGACAAATGGTTTGATGGTAGAACCAACTTGGCGCTTTCCTTGGCGGACGTGATCGTAGCCAAAATGCTTAAAGTTGACACCGCCAACCCAAGCTTTTACAAAACCTGTTGTGGGGTCCATTGAAACCAAACCAGCATGCAAGAATGCTTTGTAATAACGAATGGAATCGTTAGGGCTCATGATGGTATCGCGTTCGCCATTCCAGCTAAAGACAGTCATTTCGACTGGCACATTGAACTCTTTATTGATTTCAGACTCACTGAGCCCAAGCGCTACTAATTTTTTGTAACGATCAGAGTTATGGCGCGCAGAAGTCATGATCTCTTCTACGACCTCTTGCTTGATGCTATTTGAGAATGGATAGTTTTTCAGCCCTCGGTTATTGATGTCAAATTGAGGTTGAAGTTCTTCTTTGATGTGTCTTTCAACCGCATATTCAGCATAGCGCTGCATGGTCGGATTGAGTGTGGTGTAAATTCTGAGTCCATCGGCATCGATGTCATATGGGTTGCCATCTTCACGCAAGTATTTAAAGGTGCCGTCGGCTTTTTTAGCAAGCAAAATAGACTGAACCTCAGTGCGCAATTCTTTTCTGAAATAAGGAGCCATTCCTTCTTTGTGGTCAAGCGAACGGTAACGAATAATGATGGGCTCTTTACAAATGCGATCAAATTCGGCGCGGGTAATCTTTGTTCGGAGTGCTTCATTACCTTTTTCGGAATTTTTCAGCCACTGAAACAAGACTTGATTTCTGCGTTTGTGCGCATTTAAGGAATCTTTAGAGCGCGCGGCCAAGATATCTTCTTTACTTACCTCAGAGGGGCTGATGCCTTTGTTGTCGGCAATTTTAGCGCGGTAATTTCTGATTTGATAAGAATAAGGGTTGTAAAGGGTTGGGTTTTTACAGAGCCCAATGAGTGTAGCGGCCTCTGATTTAGTGAGGTCTTTTGGTCTTTTATTGAAATAAACTCTTGAGGCGTTTTCAATACCAACGGCATTGTACAAGAAATCAAATTGATTGAGATACATCGTGATGATTTCTTCTTTAGTGAAGCGTTCTTCAAGTCGTTTGGCAATAATGTTCTCGCGCGCTTTTTCACTGACGCGTCTGAATTTCCCAAGAATACCACCAACGTAAGGAATTTCAAGCTTGGCACCACTGGCACGTGCGAGTTCTTCGCGCTGACGCTGCTGAAGGGTAAACAATAATTTCGCTAACTGTTGTGGAATTGTAGAGGCCCCACCCGAACGGCCAAAAGAAGTGAAAGACCTAGCCAAGGCTCTGAAGTCTACGCCTGAATGCTTTAAGAAGCGTTCATCTTCAGTAGAAATTAAGGCATCAGTCACAAACGGAGAAATTTCGCGGTATTTAACGCTGGTTCTGTTGACCTGCCAAAAGCGACCAATTACGGTGTCTTCTTTCACACTTTTTTTGGCTAAAATGAGTGAAGCTTGTAATTCAGGTGGGTTGTCCAGCATGGAAACTGGCGGAAGATCATCTTCAGATTGTAATAAGAGCAAGCCAGCTACCAGAAAGAAAGGCAGCAAGGCAAAGGCCCAAAATACTTTGGTCATTTTTTTTTGTTCTTGTTCTGTCATGACAGGTGCATTTCTTTTCATAGTTCAAAATTAAAACTAATTAGCGCAATACTTCTTTGCGTTGTGCATCGAGTTTGAGTAAAATAAATAACATCACGCTAAAGGACATCATAGATGAGCCCCCATAGCTAAATAAAGGCAATGGAATTCCGATAACAGGTGCAAATCCGATGTTCATTCCGATGTTAATTGCAAAATGGTAAAAGAGAATCATGGCCACGCAATAAGCGTAAATTCGGTTGAAGGCGGAGCGCTGTCTTTCGGCAATGATGATGATGCGAAACAGCACGAAAAAGTAAAGGATAAATAGAAACAAGACACCAACGAAGCCCCACTCTTCAGCGTAAGGACAAAAGATGAAGTCGGTTTCACTTTCAGGTACGTGGTTAGAACGCACACTCGAAACTGATGCTTCTCGGTAACCCTTGCCTAAAAATCCGCCTGAGCCTACGGCTGCCATGGCTCGGTTTCTGTTGTAGTCATCGCCGTTTGGATCTTCGCGCAATCCAAGAAATAATTCAATGCGGTCCTTTTGGTGAGGGCGCAACATATCGAAGCCTTTGTCAACTGTAAAACTGATCATACTCGCTAGAATCAGCCCTAAAGTTAACACCACCATCATTCGAGAACGCTCACGGCGTGTACTAAAACGCTGCATGAGTAACCAAGAAATAACGTAAATAACGAGTAAGCCAAAGATCACACCTGAGGAACCACTGAGTTCAAGATTAAAACCAAATAAATTCAAGTGAAATACGACGGCATCGAGTAATAAGGTCACAATACTCAAGAGGACAAGAGCAAAAAGAATTGGAATAAAGTGAGAACCCACCCAAGTTTCTTTATAGCGCACACCAGGAATGGCGTTGACAAAATTCAGTAAAATAGGGTCAAAGGTGAGCCCTTCGCGATACATGACGAATAAAAAAGAAGTAAAGACAACGAAAGTTCCGGCATCGGGTTGTAATAAAATGAGCACCATCGGAATCAATAAGATGCTGCTGGCTGTAAGTACGGTACCGGTAGTTTGTTGTTTTACAGTGAGGCCACTAATGTATTTGGCCAAAAGCAAGGAGGTAGAAATTTTGGCAAACTCAGCAGGCTGAACCCCAAATGAACCTACGCCTAACCATGCATGCGCACCGTGAACGGCTGGCATAAAGAGCACGATAACTAATAGGACGAGGGTCGATAAATAAATAGGTATGGCAAAGCGCCGGTAAATATCAGCATCAATTAAAAAGACCAGCAAACCAAGGAATAACGAAAAAATAATCCAAAAGAGCTGGCGCCCGTATTTTTCAGAAAACGCAAATAAAGAAGGTGCCTCTTCATTGTAAGCTACAGAATATACCGTGGCCAAACCCATGATTAACATGGCAATGATGGCCCCAAAAAGTGGCCAATCTAAATTTGCAGTGAGGCTTTCTTCTTTGCGCATTAGTTGGCAGATTTATAGGCGATTTGTGCTTCGAGGATGCGTTTTTCTTTTTCAGGGTCAGAAACTTTCCCTTTTAAGTATTTCTCAATAATGAGTGATGCTATCGGAGCAGCCCAAGTTCCACCCCAGCCCGCATTTTCTACAAAAACGGCAACTGCAATTTTAGGTTTGTTCATGGGTGCAAATGCAAAGAAAACTGAGTGGTCTTCGCCATGAGGGTTTTGTACGGTTCCGGTTTTTCCACAGACTACTATATCTTCTAGACGAGCCATTTTACCTGTCCCGCCCGGTACGTTTACAACCATGCGCATCCCTTCGATCACTGCATCGTAATGCCTATTATTGACCATGGTCCAGTGTCGTTTTTTGAATTCTGGCTTAGGGCCTTTGCGTCCGATAGAACGTACGAAATGAGGCGTGTAATACCATCCTTTATTGGCAATAATGGCTACAATATTTGCCATTTGAAGTGGTGTGAGCTTGACTTCACCCTGCCCGATAGAGATAGAACGAATAGTAGAAAAAGCCCAAGTGTGGTGCCCGTACCATTTGTCGTAGAACTTGGAATTTGGAATCAGGCCTGGTCGTTGGCCACTGACATCGGTATCGAAAACATCTCCTAAACCAAAACTTCGGATATAGCGATACCATTTATTGAGCCCGTATTCGGCATCAGCAAAAGCATTTTTCTTGACACCTTGCTGTATGATGCGGCGAACCGTCATGTAATAATAGGGGTTACAAGAATATTGAATGGCCTCCGCAATGTTGCGAGCAGAAGGGTGGTTGTGGCAACCCACCAAGCTTTTGTCACAAGGAAAACCAGTGTTGGCGTTAATCACGCCTTCTTGCATGGCAATCAAACTCTGGACGAGTTTAAAGATGGAACCCGGAGGATATTCGGCTTGTAAGGGTCTTGGGAATAAAGGTAAGTTCGGGTCAGTGGCCAATTTCGGATAGTTAGAGCTGATGTTACGCTTTCCAACCAAAAGATTGGGGTCATAGGAAGGAGCAGAAACCATACTGAGAATCTCACCGCTAGATGGTTCAATCGCTACAATACAGCCTTTTTTCTTTTGCATCAGTTGCTCACCGTAGGCTTGCAACACGACATCCATCCCCATTTTCAGTGGTTCGGCTTGGCGGGCGGTGGTGTCGTATTTACCGTCAGCATAAGATTCAATGGCATTATTGAGCGCTGAGGTGACGATGTATTTGATGCCTTTGACGCCTCGTAGTTCTTTTTCATAGAAGCGTTCAATACCAGCCCTTCCAATGTTGTTACTCGGTTTGTAAAAATGATCTTCTTCAATTTCTTCACGGGTTACTTCTGAAAGGTAACCTAGAATGTTAGCAGCACTTTTGTATGGGTAGTTTCTTGCACTGGTGGCTTCTTCGTGAAAGCCTTTAAAATTAGCAAGGTGAGGCGCAATTTTAGACATTTCCTCGAGGGTCAATTCTTTGAGAAAAGGATAGGCACGTATTTTTTGATAATTAGAGGTTCTTTTGCCTGTAATCTTGTTGTAGTAGGTTCCTTCTCCTTCGACAATATCTTTGAATCTTTGGCGCACTTCTGGGACCGTCCAGCCGATCAGTTGGGCAAAGGCAGCGGTATCTAGGTTTTGAATGCTGTCTTCAACCATCATGAGGTTGTAGTAGGTCTGGTTGGTTACGATTTTCTTGCCGTTGCGGTCAAAGATGACACCGCGAGGTGGAAAAATTTCTTTGCGTTTCTCGGCAATTTCTTGGGCACGGAGTGTCCAGGTTTCGTCGAGTACCTGCATGTAAAACAGTCGGAAGAGATAGATCCCGATGACGAGCACAATAAAGCTCAGGATTACATTGCGTCTGGCGTCTAGGTTCATTTTTTCTGATTGCGATTCAATAGAAAACTCTGAATGAGCAGAGCCAGTAAGAAAGATAAACCGCCGCTAAGGATTGTCTTTTGAAGAATGAAAAAGAAGCGGCTGAATTCAAAAATTTCGATGAGAAAATACCAAAAAGTATGGAGTGCTAATAGAATTCCGAAAACAGTTGAGAACCAGCGCGTCCCCATGTCGTGAGCGGTGGGCTCTTTGAGTGGATCATAGCCTTCGCGAGGGCCGTAAAATTTAAAGACTACTGGGCGCAAATAAGCCATCAGGACCAACGCAGAGGCGTTGAGACCATAAGTATTTGAAAAAATATCAATGATAAGCCCCATTAAAAAGGCAAGCCCCATAATTGGAATAACACCGAGTTCAAAAGGCAATAACATGATGAACAATGGCTGTATCATGAGGTGAATGCCAAAACCAATATTGAGCTGATTGAAGATGAGTGCTTGCAGAAAAGTAAGCACAATAAAGCGGAGAATATGTTTGTAAACTACGTTCATGTTACTCTTCGTCTGCAGGAATTTGAGCCTCTAGTGCTTCTTGCTCTTCGAGGTGTAGGTTTTTGATGATGTAAACGCGTTGTAAGCTGCGGTAGTCTGCAGAGAATAAAATCTCAACCTTCCAAAGCGCTTGTCCTTCAATAGGTTCTGTGTAACTAACCTTACCAACTGGCAAGCCTTTCGGGAAAATTCCGGAGCCACCACGTGTCACGACCTTAGACCATTTTTTGATGCGAAGGTCATTGTTGATACCTGTGATCATGCCGTAGCGTGGGTTGCGGCCATCCCATTTTAGCAAACCTGGGAGGTCTGATTTTTTCATTTGGATGCTGACGTCGATGTTGATGTCTTTGGTTAAAACAGTTTTGACCAAGCTATAGTGGTCTGAAGCGTAGTGAATCACTCCAACGACGCCTTCATGGCAAAATACGCCCATGCCTTTTTTGATGCCTTGTAGTTTTCCTACATTGATTGTGAAGTAGTTATTGCGACGCGTAACACTTGAGTTGATGACTTCAGCAGGGATGTAAGTATATTGCTGCTCAAAGACTGTATCTTCAATTTTGTATTTACCACGCGAAATTTGGTACATGAATTTCGGCTGTCTTTTTCGCCAGTAAATGTTTTCCCACTGAAGCTGCGTGTTGTTTTTGCTGAGGTTGAAGTGCTTAGTGAGGTCGTGCTCCCACTCTAAGACTTGAATTGAGATGTCGTTGGTGGTGGTGAGGTACTGGCTGCGCGGAAAATTCAAGTAACTGACATACCAAGAAATCGCGAGAATCTGCAGCAGGGCAAAGACTAAAAATATCCTAAAACGTTGCAGAAAAGCGATCAGATTGCGCATAAGAGCAAAGATAGTAAATTTGATGCATGCTTGAGCTCAAAGGACACTGTGAAAATTGCAGAAAATAAAGAAGTAATAAAAAATGATAAAGTTTGAATTAGAAACCCCTAGACTTTTTCTAAAATCCTTTGATCAGGAAACTTATGACCTGATTTTTTCAAGTTGTAACGAACAAGAAATTCGCCAAATTTTTGGGCATCTGAATGATGAAGAATACGAACTTGAATGCAGCAGATATAAAGGTGGTTTTTCAACTTACAATTTAACCATCCAGTTTTTTCAGTTGGTGTCTAAAGAAAACAATGAAGTACTGGGTTGGGCGGGTTATCATTCTTGGGCGCAACAACATCACCGCGCCGAACTGTTTTATAGCCTCAAGAAAGACGAATTCAAACGAAAAGGCTATATGTCAGAGGCGCTGCAACCCATCCTTGAATACGGTAAAAACCAAATGGATTTATACCGCATTGAAGCATTTGTCGCCATCGATAACATACCGTCAAATCGTTTAATGGAGAAATTTGGCTTCCAAAAAGAAACTACCCTCAAACATCGCTATCAGTTTGGCGATGAAGTAGATACAGATAATTTTTACAGTCTTTTACCAAATCCAAAATATCAATAATGAAAATCATTTTAACAGGTGCTACCGGCATGATCGGCGAAGGCATCTTAATCGAATGCCTCAACGATGCACGTATCGAAGACATCTTGAGTGTAAGCCGTAAAGGAAGCGGTAAATCGCATCCTAAACTCAAAGAGTATATCGTACCTGAATTTTTAGATTTGTCCGAAAACGACCCAAAACTAGCGGGTTATGATGCCTGTTTCTTTTGTGCAGGTGTGAGCTCAGTAGGCATGGACAAAGCGCTTTATGAAAAACTTACCTACGACACCACCATGGCCTTTGCTAAAGCGCTAGGAAATCAGCCGCAGCTTTCTTTTGTGTATGTCAGTGGTGGCGGAACCGACCGCAGCGAAAAAGGTCGTCTGCATTGGGCTCGTGTTAAAGGAAAGGTTGAAAATGACCTCCTTAAAATGCCATTCAAAACAGCTTTTGGTTTCAGAATAGGCATGATGATTCCGGCCGAGGGTCAGCAACATGTCTTGAAATACTACAATTATTTGGGCTGGATGTCAACGTTCATTCGTGCCTTTTTTCCGAACGTCATTAGCACCATGCAACAAGTGGCCAACGCTATGATCCGCGTTTGCTCAGAAGGTTATGCTAGCGATATCATTTATGTGCAAGACATCAGGAAGTTAGCGAAGCAGCATTAAGCCTACTCAATATGAAAAACTACATTTTTTTGCTGCTCATTGGCTTGTTTTCTTTGCAACTATCTGCCCAAAATCTAGACATCGACCTGCTCAGAAAAATCAATGTTGAAAGAAATACGGCACTAGATCCAACTTTTAAATTCGTGACCAACTCGGTTTCACCAATTGGGATTGCAGCGCCTTTAATTGTAACTTCGATTGGTTACCTTGAAAAGAATAAAAACCTGCAAAACAAAGGTTTGTATATAGGCGCCACGCTGTTGACTTCAGCCGTTTTTACCACTTCCTTAAAATACGTCGTCAACAAAGACCGACCTTTTGTGACCTATCCAGACATCCAAAAACTCACCTCCGCTGGCAGTCCTTCCTTTCCTTCCGGCCACACATCTGAAGCTTTTGCCACTGCGACATCCTTGAGCATGGCCTTCCCCAAATGGTATGTCATTGCCCCCAGCTTTTTGTGGGCCAGTGCAGCAGGCTACTCCAGAATGCACCTCGGTGTCCATTACCCCAGCGATGTCTTAGTCGGCGCTTTAATTGGCAGCGGTTCAGCATGGTTGTGTCATGAATTAAATAAACGCTACTTTAAATGACCCACTTCCTCCAACAACTCAAAGACCGCAACGAAACCATGTTTTATTTCGGTTTGGTTTGCCTTGTGCTCTCCATTCTTTTTTTGATTTTAGCCCGAACCAGCTCGACGCAAGTCTATGGTGTTAGCGCTTGGTATAAACCATTCAAGTTTGCCTTCTCAACGCTCACTTTCGCTTGGGCGATGGGCTGGTATTGCTATTATTTGCCAAATTTCAATATCAAGTTTTTCAATTGGTCCATCATCGTGTTGTTAGGCTTTGAAATCGCATACATTGCCATTCAGGCAGGCAGAGGTCAACTCTCGCATTATAACATGAGTACGCCAGTTTATGCGGCGCTTTATTCCATGATGGCATTAGCCGCTTCCTTGGCCACCATCTATACGGCCTATGTCGGTTATCAATTTTTCACACAGTCGTTTCCCGAATTGCCAAGCCATTACCTCTGGGCCATCCGCTTGTCTATCGTCATCTTTGTGATCTTCTCCTTCGAAGGTTTTGCCATGGGCTCCACCCTCAGCCATAGCGTCGGTGCACTCAACGACAACTCAAACTTGTTCATCATGGGCTGGAGCAAAACGGTCGGTGATCTGCGCGTTTCACATTTCATTGGCATGCACGCCTTACAGGTGTTGCCGGTCCTTTCCTTTTATGCTTTAAAGAATACCAAATTGACTATTGTTATCGCCATCCTCTATGGACTTTTGGCGCTCTCAACCTTGATTCAGGCCTTGAAAGGAAAACCATTATTTGGTGTGAAAGCGAATACGGAAGAGGTGGGGTAGGAACTACGACTGAACTTGTCTGTATTTCTACTTACGTTAAATTATATTTCTAAACAGGATACAAGCTTGATAGATAGCTTATCAGCCCATTTCGGCAATTTCAGTCAAATTTATCGTTAGCATTTATATACTAAATTTTGAGTTTAAAATTTGGTAAAATGAACTAATAGCTTAATTTTGTGAAACGACAGGCGAAGATATTAAGATCAAATGAGGAAGGGACAATTGCAGTATGTATTGATGTTCAAAATTATAAGCCAATTCTTGAATTTCTTACAAAAGATGCGCGCCACAAGAAGAAATTCAATTTTATCGTTAATCTAGTTCTTCTTCGTATTCGAAATACTGAGGTTTATGATAAAGAGGTTATCAATAAAAAAAGTAAAGGTGTCACAGCCATGAAATTTTTCAAAGGGCAATCTAATGACCGGATTTACTGCAAAGAGCAAAGTGAAAATGGTAAATTATTTGTCATTGTCATGGCAGAACTGCTCGAAAAGAAGAAAACTCAAGGCGTCAATCTCAAAACGAAAAATTTAATTGAAAAAGTAGCAACTTACGAATATGAAATCATCGAATAAAGGATATAAGGAAATCGCAGTAGCATTTAATTCGGTTTTTTCATTCGATAATGAGCAAGATCAACTCGAATTAGAGGCAAAGATAATTATGGCCAAATTTTTGGACAGGATTCAAGAAATTGCAGATCAAAAAGGTTTAAAAAAGAAAGATTTAGCCCAAAAAATCGGGACGTCAGCAAGTTATATTACACAGTTATATAGAGGTCATAAACTTTTGAATTTAATGACATTAGCAAAGTTTCAAAGAGCCTTAGATATTGAATTTGAGGTTTCAATCAAAGGAACCGAGCAGATACCTATGAAAAAAGAAAACACAGAAGTTTATTTGAATACTAGGTATGCTTCTGATAAA
>JBEBBE010000056.1:0-12374 GCA_041158525.1 Bacteroidota bacterium
CTGAAAATCCGTTGGCTCCAAGTGCTTACTATTCAAGTGTTAATTATGGCAAAGAACTCTTGAAACTTGATTTTCTAAAAGCGCAAGATTACGCTCGTTTTTTGGAGGAATTAAGCGACACAGATGTGGTCTTAATGAATTTCAAAAAGGGAGATGATACCAAGCTCAAACTTGATCCAAAAACACTTTGGAAACTGCAACCCAAGCTCATCATCGGGAAAATCACGGGTTTTGGTTCGGAAAACGACCGGATTGCGTATGACCTCATTTTGCAAGCCGAGACGGGTTTTATGTCCATGAACGGGACACCAGAAAGCGGCCCCACAAAAATGCCGGTGGCACTCATTGACGTGTTGGCCGCGCATCAGCTCAAGGAAGGTTTGCTACTCGCTTTACTGCAAAGAGCAAAGGCCCCCAAAGGTCAGGTAGTGAGCGTCTCACTTTACGACGCAGCCATCTCCAGTTTGGCAAACCAAGCTTCCAATTACCTCATGGCTCAACATGTGGCTCAGCCCATTGGCAGCCTGCACCCGAATATTGCCCCTTACGGCGAAATTTTCAAAACGCTTGATCTAAAAGACATCACCTTTGCGATTGGTTCTCATGCTCATTTCGAGAAACTTTGCCAGGTTCTGAATTTGTCTGCTGTTTTAGAAAATCCACTTTATAAAGAGAATCAGCTCAGGGTAAAAAACCGAATTCAATTAGCCAAAGAAATTCAACTTGCGGTCCAAGAAAGAGCAGCCGAAGAATTATTCAATGCATTAGTTGCTATTGGCGTTCCTGTGGCCATTATCAAAAATATGGCTGAAGTTTTTAACGACGGCGCAGCACAGGCCTTGGTAAGAGCAGAAGCTGCCCAAGGTCAAATCACCAAAAGAGTCACACAACTTGCTTTTCAAATTTCCGATGATCCGAACGCCTGATACTGAACAAGAATGGCTTGCCTATTACCAATTGCGCTATGAAATACTAAGGGCTCCGTGGGGGCAAGCGCAAGGTTCAGAAAGAACCAACGATGAAGCTGCGCATCAACACTTTGCGTATTTCAATACCGCCAATGAAATTCTTGGTGTCGGACGCCTAGACATTTTGGATAATACCAAAGCACAAATTCGCTTTATGGCTGTCGCATCGAATTTACAGAAAACGGGAGTCGGGCGTCAATTGATGCAACAGATGGAAAACATTGCAAAAGCAGCTGGTATTCAAACCATTGACCTGCATGCACGAGAACAGGCCATGGACTTTTATAAAAAATTAGGCTACCAGTACATCGAAAAATCTCATTTACTCTTCAGTGAAATTCAACATCATTTAATGTCAAAACAATTGTAAGCGATGACAGAAAACGACTACCTTCTTCAAGAATTTTATAAAATCATCACTCCCAACAAGGTTGAACTATTTGAGAAAATTGCCGCCCAACGCAGCAAGCATTTAGTCATCGCCCTAGAAAATATCCAACAAGACCACAACGCCTCAGCCGTCATGCGCAGTATGGATTGTCTGGGTTTTCAAGACCTACACCTGGTCGAAAAAAATAATCGTTATGAATTTCAACGCGATATTGCACTTGGGGCTGCTCGTTGGCTAGATGTGATTCAGCACCAACAAGAACCTGAACCTGTATTGGATGCCATTGAGCATTTGCGAAACAATGGCTATAAAATTGTGGCCACCACACCTCATCGCGATGCCTACACGCCACAAAACCTACCCTTAGACCAACCCATTGCTTTGTTTTTTGGCGCTGAAAAACATGGAATTTCAGAGGAACTTCAAAGCCATGCAGATTATTTTGTCAAAATTCCGATGCATGGTTTCACGGAAAGCTATAACGTTTCGGTATCGGCAGCCATATTAATGAGTGCGCTCAGGACAAGAATGCAACAAGAAAACATCCCATTTATCTTGAGTGCTGAAGGGCAAACTGAACTGAAAATAAGTTGGTGTGAAAAAATTTTAAATGGAGGGTCTGCCCTTGCTGAAAAATATAGATCAGAATTTAAAAAAGATTTCTAACTTTGGTTGTATACTCAACATAAACAACAACTTATGGGAAAAGGAGACAAAAAAACGACAAAAGGAAAAAGAGCAATGGGCTCTTATGGCATCACTAGAAAACGCAAAGAAGAGCAAGTAATGCCTGCACCAAAAGCGAAAAAAGAAAAAGCAACGAAAGAAGCAAAACCAAAGGCCGCTGCTAAAAAACCTGCAGCGAAAAAGCCAACTACAAAAACTGCAAAATGATTTCAAAGAGCTGCATCCGCAGCTCTTTTTTTTTGCACCTTTGTAGCGTAAAATATACCGCATAATCAATCAAACATGAAACACAATTTTGGCGCAGGTCCCTGCATTTTACCACAAGAAGTATTTGAACAGGCAGCCGCTGCCGTACTAGATTTCAATGGGCTTTCTATCCTTGAAGTTTCACACCGACACAAAGATTTTGTTGCCGTCATGGACGAAGCGCTTGATTTAGTTAAGAAAGCACTCAATGTTCCTGCTGGTTATTCTGTGGCTTACCTGCAAGGTGGCGCCACATTAGGCTTTACCATCGCTGCACTCAATATGCAACGCGCCAACAAAAAAGCTGGCTACATCAATACAGGTACCTGGGCTAGTGGTGCTATCAAAGAAGCCAAAAAGGTAGGCCTTAACGTTGATGTTTTTGCTTCCTCTGAAGACCAAAAATTCAGCTACATCCCTAAAAACTACACCATTGCCGATGACCTCGACTTCGTGCATTTCACTAGCAATAACACCATC
Source organism: Bacteroidota bacterium (assembly GCA_041158525.1). GTDB lineage: Bacteria > Bacteroidota > Bacteroidia > Flavobacteriales_D > Crocinitomicaceae > UBA952. The sequence goes on from JBEBBE010000056.1 coordinate 2,773, forward strand.
TACGGTACCCAATTCAAAGAAATCCCACATACCAAACATCCTTTGGTTTGCGATATGTCTTCAGATATTTTTTCCAAAGAAATCGATGTTGCCGCCTATGACTTGATTTATGCTGGAGCTCAAAAGAACTTAGGGCCAGCAGGTGCCACCCTATATATTGTCAAAGATGACGCATTGGGCAAAAGCAGCGCTGATTTCATGCCTACCTACCTTGACCTCAAGCAGCATGTAGAAAAAGAATCGATGCTCAATACCCCACCTGTTTTCAGTGTATACGTGGCCATGCTGAACTTGCGTCACCTATTAGCTAACGGTGGTGTTCAAGCACAAGAACTAAAAAATGAAGCAAAAGCCAAATTGCTTTACGACGCCATTGATCAACTTGATGCCTTCAAAGGTAATGTTGCTACAGAAGACCGCTCTTTAATGAATGTCACCTTTGCTTTGACAGACGAGAGTCGCACAGCTGAATTCGATGCACTTTGGAAAGGCGCGGACATCGTAGGCTTGCCAGGGCACCGTTCAGTTGGCGGTTACCGTGCCTCTTTATACAATGCACTTCCACTTGAAAGCGTTCAAGTATTGGTCGATGTCATGAATGAATTTAACCGCAAAGGATAAGCCATGAAAATACTTGCAAACGACGGCATCTCAGATCTTGGTAAATCTTTACTAGAAGCAGCAGGGCATATTGTCAGCACTGACAAAGTAGATCAAGCAGCATTAGCAACAGCTATCAATGCGCAAAATTTTGACGCAGTGCTCGTACGCAGTGCAACAACAGTGCGCAAAGAAGTCATTGATGCTTGCCCGAATTTAAAACTCATCGGACGCGGTGGTGTTGGCATGGACAACATCGATGTCGCTTACGCCAGAGAAAAGGGCCTCACCGTTATTAATACCCCTGCGTCTTCCTCTCAATCTGTGGCTGAATTGGTCATGGGGCAATTGTTTTCGATTTCTCGCTTTTTAAATAATTCATTTAAGGAAATCGATGGCGGAGATTTCTCTGCCCTTAAAAAAGCCTTTGCAAAAGGTGTTGAATTGCGAGGGAAAACACTTGGTATTATTGGCTTTGGTCGTATTGGGCAATGTTTGGCATCATACGCTCTGGGGGCTGGCATGAAAGTTATTGCTATAGAACGCAGAGCACGCATCCAACCCATCACACTCAAAATTGGTGGTCAGACCATTGAAATCCCTGTAAAAGTAGTTGACTCTTTACCCGATGCTTTACCGCAACTCGATTACATCTCTATTCATGTTCCTAAACAACCAGATGGCGCAGCAGTTTTAGGCGCTCATGAGTTTTCTTTGATGAAAAAAGGGGTGCGTTTGGTCAATACTGCACGCGGTGGCGTCATCGACGAAAACGCTTTGCTGCAAGCACTTCAAGAAGGCAAGGTTGCAGCTGCTGCACTAGATGTTTACGAAAACGAACCTAACCCAATGCCTGCACTTTTAAGTCATCCAAGGATTGCCTGTACGCCGCACATTGGTGCAGCCACCTTAGAAGCACAGGACCGCATTGGTGAAGAACTCGCCGATCTCATCATTGAATTCGCAAAAAATCAATAATTCAACAAGCTCTGCTCAGTTAATGTGCAGCGCAACTTGAAGGCTTTTTGAACAAGAAAGATAAAACAATAAAAAAGGAGCACGCGTGCTCCTTTTTTATTTTCCGTTCATGAAAGAACAATGAATTTGGTGAAGACTTAATTTATTCAGCAATGATTTGAATTTCGTCGATGCTGTCTCCTTGTCTGATGTCATCAATCACATCTAACCCTTCGGTAACTTTACCAAAAACCGTATGGTTGCGGTCGAGGTGTGCGGTATTGTTTCTTGAATGACAAACAAAAAACTGAGAACCACCGGTATTTCTTCCAGCATGTGCCATTGATAAAACACCGCGGTCATGGAATTGATTTTCTCCGTTCAATTCACAATCAATTTGATAACCTGGACCACCTGTGCCTGGCATCCCTGAAGCACCTTCACGCGTGTTTGGGCAACCGCCTTGAATCACAAAGTCAGGTAAAACACGGTGCCATTTTAGACCGTTATAAAAACCATCATTGGCTAATTTTACAAAGTTGGCCACCGTATTTGGCGCATCGTTTTCAAAGAAGCTCACGTGCATGTCTCCTTTGTTTGTTTTGATAATTGCTTTCATCTTTTAATTTTTTGCAAAGTTAAGGTGATTTTTGTGCTTTTCTTGTTGAAAACTCAGTTGATAAAGCACTTTTTGTAAAGGTCGTGAGCGCTGAAGTGAATGTTAAATTTGTAATGAAGCAAACCAAAACCAAGATGTTCAGTTCATTTACCAAGAAAAAATTGACCGACAACCAAGTTGCCAACGTTTTTATAAATGGCATCTTTGATAGCGTTGATAAAGGTTTTGCCGAAGTTGCTGCCATGATCAACGAAGACAGCGCTTTTGTAGTTTCACCAAATATTGCCCCTTCAGACAGCGCTCATTTTGGACTCATCATTGTTGTTGGCAATCTTTCCTTCTTAGAAAGTACTTTTGAACCAGATCAGGCTGCAAGAGTAGAACAACTCATTTTTGAAAAATTAGCGCGCGTTTATGAAATGGAACTCTATGCGTTTCAACAAATGATCCGCGATTATCAAAGTTTCATTATGCGTGTGAATCATCCTTCGAAAAACTGGATTTACGGCATGTCAAAAGCCATTTTTCATAAGTACGAGCTCTATGAATACCAAGACGACTACTTCAAAAAAATGCAGGCACCCAACCCCCTTTTCCTCAAAAGAATGGATGAAATTGTTTCCAACTTCGTTTGGGACTGGGATGCCTTTTTCAAGAAATTCAGACTCTAATAAAGCACCGATTTACACCGGCAACTCTTCACTTTCGTGAATAGGTTTTCTAAATACGATCTTGCCGTCAAACATATCCATTACTACATTTTTGGACTTGTCTATATTTTGCGCCAGCAGTGCTTTTGATAATTCATTCAGTACTTGTTTTTGAATCACGCGCTTCACAGGTCGTGCGCCAAAGAAGGGATCATAACCCAATTCCAGTATATGGTCAAAGGCATCGGGTGTAAGCACCAACTGAATTCCCATCTCCTTGAGTTTTAACTTCAAGGCCTCGAGCTGCAACTGAACAATTTGGGCCACATAGGTGCGTGTCAAAGGCAAGAATAATATTTGCTCATCGATGCGATTGAGAAACTCTGGGCGAATATTTTGCTTTAATAAATCTAAAACCTCCACCTTAGTTCTTTCTGCAATTTCAGGGAAATCTTGTTCTTTAGCTTTTTCGAAACGCTCGTGAATCAAGGACGAACCAAGATTTGAAGTCATGATGATCAAGGTGTTTTTGAAATTCACCAAACGTCCTTTGTTGTCTGTGAGCCTGCCATCATCTAGAACCTGTAATAAAATGTTAAAGACATCCGGATGCGCTTTTTCAATTTCGTCGAGCAAAACAATGGAATAAGGCTTGCGTCTGACTGCTTCTGTGAGTTGGCCACCTTCTTCGTAGCCAACATATCCTGGAGGCGCACCAACCAAGCGGCTTACCGTATGCTTTTCTTGATATTCACTCATATCTATACGCGTCAGGGCGTTTTCGTCATTGAACAAGTAGGCAGCTAAGGCCTTTGCCAATTCGGTTTTTCCGACACCAGTGGTTCCTAAAAAGATAAAAGATCCAATCGGGCGCTTGGCATCTTGCAAACCTGCACGGCTTCTACGAATGGCATCTGAGAGTGCAATTATGGCTTCCTCCTGCCCTACTACACGCTGGTGCAGTTCTTCTTCCAAGCGCAAGAGTTTATTGAGCTCGCTTTCCAACATTTTACTTACAGGAATACCCGTCCATTTGGCAACAACATCTGCGATTTCCTCCACATCGACCTCTTCTTTGATCATGCGGTGTTCGCCTTCCATTTGCTCCTGAGCCACTTTCATGGCTTCTAGCTTGCGTTCCTCTTCTTTGATTTTACCGTAGCGTAATTCGGCTACTTTACCGTAATCGCCATTGCGTTCAGCAACGTCGGCTTCAAATTTCAAGGACTCAATTACTTCTTTGGTTTTCTGCAGGCCGTCAATAATTTCTCTTTCGGCTTGCCAACGTGTTTGCAAAGTCAATTTTTGAGCATTGAGCTCAGCAAGCTCTTTTTCAACCACTTCCATTCGTTTGTTGTCATTTTCCCGAAGAATGGCGGCTTTTTCAATTTCTAGCTGCATGATTTTGCGTTCCACTTCATCTAATTCTTCAGGTTTTGAATTGATTTCCATGCGCAATTTTGAAGCGGCTTCGTCGATCAGATCAATCGCTTTATCTGGCAAATGTCTTTCTGTAATATAGCGCTGTGATAATTCTACAGCGGCAATGATTGCGGCATCTTTGATGAGTACTTTGTGGTGATTTTCATATTTTTCTTTGATGCCCCGAAGTATCGAAATCGCATCTTCAATGCTTGGCTCATCGACCAAAACGGTTTGGAAACGACGCACCAATGCTTTGTCTTTCTCGAAGTATTTTTGATACTCATTGAGTGTTGTTGCGCCAACAGCCCTAAGTTCACCTCGTGCCAATGCAGGCTTCAAAATATTGGCTGCATCCATGGCTCCATCTCCTCCGCCAGCTCCTACCAATGTATGAATCTCATCTATAAATAAAATGATTTCCCCTTCCGCTGATATTACTTCTTTAACAACCGATTTTAGCCGCTCTTCGAATTCACCTTTGTACATGGCACCAGCAATGAGGGACCCCATATCCAAGGAATAGACCGTTTTGGTCTTTAAATTTTCTGGGACATCACCATTGATAATTCGGTGTGCTAAGCCCTCAGCAATTGCGGTTTTTCCGACACCCGGCTCACCGATCAGTATTGGATTGTTTTTTGTGCGTCGGGTAAGGATTTGTAAAACCCTTCTGATTTCGTCATCGCGACCTATCACCGGATCGAGTTTTCCTGCTTCTGCTAAGGCATTCAGGTTTTTTGCAAATTTCTCTAGTGATTGATAATTGGCATCTTGATTGGGTGCCGATGTATTTGCTCCGTTTCTAAGTTCCATAATTTGTTGTTTTAAAATGTTTGTTTTGAGTGATTGATCTTAAGTCTGTTTGCTAATCGATCTTCACGATAAACAAGTGCTCAAAGCTCAATCCAAAGCAATTTTTCACGCCATTTTTTCCGATAAACACTTGAATTCGTGTCAAAATAGCAGGTTGGTGCCCATTTTTATAAAAAGTAACCTGACAATGTAACCATTTTAGGGAGGTGCCCGTTTGAGACAAACATGACACTAGCTTTTCTGCTCTTATTTTCAAACTTCATTGCACTTTGTGCGCAGGCCAATACTGAGCCTCCACAAAAGACTATCAATAAGGTTCAAGTAAAGGAAGGACAAACTGCCTACTCAATTGCCAAAGAACAGGGCCTAACGCTCAGACAACTACATAGCTATAACAATTTTGATCCCAAGGCAGATTTCTTGGTTACCGGAAGCTGGGTATATCTGCAAAAAAACGGTGTCTCAAAAGACACTTCTCCGGACAAACAACGCGATTAAAGGAGAATAAAATATTCCTGCATTCAGCCGCATGGGGCTTGCAGGGATTGTTTGTTGTTTGTTTGAAAGTCCCGCCTCGTGCGGGACTTTTATTTAATACAAATTTCAGTTCCTTTTTGTATTTTCGTAGCCATGCGAAAAATTTGCGTTTTGTTTCTTTTTGCATTGGCCCTCCAAAATAAGGCTTGGAGCCATGAATTTTACTTCGCATATGCAGAAGTGGCTTATAACGAACTTGCCCAACGTTTTGAAGGCACCGTTATTTTCACCACCCACGACCTCGAAAAAGCCCTTGACCCAAGAGGCTCACTCATCGGAAAGCTAGAACAATCTGATGAAAGCTCACCGATCAGAGCTCAGCTTGAAAAATACATCAACCAACACTTAAGCATTCGATACGGTTGTGCACTAGATTCTAATGCTTTTGATGCCTTTTGCACAACTCAGTTTAGTTTAGAAGGCATCTCACCACAACTCAATGGCACCATTGAGTGTTTTGTATCTGCACCCGTGACACTCATTTATTTACCAGCAAGCTTAGGTTTACCTTATACCAATACCTTAAATGTCCACTTTGATGCTTTGTTCGATACTTTTTCAGGACAACAAAATAAGCTCACCCTCATTTACAGAAATCAAAAAGAAACCCTGAATTTTATTCCGGGAAAAGAAATTCAAAATATACCCTTGAAACCATGAAATACAGTTTACTCAGCCTTTCATTAGTACTCAGCACCATGGCTTTTTCACAAGCCAAATTTGCACAACTCGATCAAGAATTACCCACCGCGAATTCTTACCGAACTGCATCAGGAGCGCCTGGCCATGCTTATTATCAGCAAAAAGCCGATTACAAAATGAACTTGGTTCTCGACGACGCCAAGCAGCGTCTTGATGGTTTTGAAACCATTACTTACACCAATAATTCACCAGATAGGCTTGATTATTTGTGGCTACAACTCGATCAGAACATCTATGACGAGAACTCGGACACGAAGTTGATTGAAGTGGAGAAAATGGAAAACTTTAAGAGTGTGGGCGATTTACGCAAACGTGATTTCAAATACGACGGCGGTTTTAAAATCGAGCAAATCACGAGCACTAGTGGTCAAAAACTTAGTTATTTCATCAATAAGACCATGTTGCGCATTGACCTTTCCAAGCCTTTGCTTCCTGGTCAAAGCATTTCTTTTCAAATTAAGTGGTGGTACAACATCAATGACCGCATGCAAGTGGGCGGTAGATCGGGCTACGAATACTTTGAAACGGATCAAAACTACCTTTATACCATTGCTCAATTCTTTCCACGCATGTGTGTCTACAATGACGTAACAGGCTGGCAAAACAAGCAATTCTTAGGACGTGGAGAATTTACCTTGCCTTTTGGTGACTACGAAGTTTCCTTGACCGTACCTGCTGATCACATTGTTGCAGCAACAGGCGAGTGTCAGAATTATGCCAGCATCTTGACACCTGAGCAACGCAAGCGCTATGAACAAGCCAAAAAATCAAATAGCCCTGTTTTAATTGTTTCGCAAGCCGAAGCTGAGGCTGCTGAAAAAAATAAAAGTACCCAAACCAAAACTTGGGTTTACAAAGCACAAAATGTGCGTGACTTCGCTTTTGCCACCTCAAGAAAATTTATTTGGGATGCCCAAAACCAAACGGTGGGTTCAAAAAATGTACTTTGCATGAGCTATTACCCGAAAGAAGGTAATCCACTTTGGGAGCGTTATTCTACAAAATTGGTGGCGCATACCATCAAAACTTATTCTAAATACACCATCGATTATCCGTATCCGGTTGCCATCTCAGTTCACTCCAAATGGATTGGCATGGAATACCCAATGATTTGCTTTAACGGCGGCAGACCAGAAGCAGACGGAACTTACTCAGAAGGAGAAAAATATGGTATGTGGGGTGTAATTATCCACGAAGTTGGGCACAATTTCTTCCCGATGATCATCAATTCAGATGAGCGCCAATGGACCTGGATGGATGAAGGGCTCAACACTTTCGTGCAATACCTCACCGAACAAGAATGGGAACGCGGTTACCCTTCGCGTCGTGGGCCAGCCTACCTCATTGCCGATTACATGCGCGGTGACAAATCGGGTATTTCTCCGATCATGACCAACTCAGAATCCATCAAGCAATTTGGAAACAACGCCTACGGTAAACCTGCAACCGCATTAAATATCCTGCGCGAAACCATCATGGGCCGCGAATTATTTGACTACGCCTTCAAAACGTATTGCGAACGCTGGGCCTTCAAACACCCTACCCCAGCTGATTTCTTCCGCACCATGGAAGACGCTTCAGCCGTTGACCTCGATTGGTTCTGGCGCGCTTGGTTTTATTCGACAGACAACGTAGATATTGCACTCACTGACGTCAAATGGTTTCAATTGAATACCCAAAACCCAGCGCTTGAAAAAGCCTTCCTTCAAAATAAAGACGCACAAAAAGACGCCTTTATAGGAGATACACGCAACAAAACCGCCATTACCACAACAGTCAATGAAAAAGATGCGAACATCGATGACTTCTATGCCAAACGAGATTTATACAAAGTAGATGCCCTCGATGAAAAAGCATATCAGTCTTTCTTGAGTAAAACCAGCCCTGAAGACCTCGCATATTTGAATGCAGGCAAACAACTTTACGAACTCAGCTTTGAGAATATAGGTGGGATCGTGATGCCACTGATCATCGAAGCCACCTTTGCTGATGGTAGCACCAAGGTTGAACGTATCCCGGCAGAAATCTGGCGCATTGAAGAGCAAAAAGTGAGCAAAGTATTTATCTATGACAAAGAGGTGGTTTCATTCAGACTAGACCCTTTCTTAGAAACCGCCGACACCGACCTCGATAACAATACTTGGCCGCGTCAGTTGCAACCAACTCGTTATCAACTCTATAAGCAAGAGCAAACCAGAGAGAACCCGATGCAACGCCAACAGCGCTTAGAGCAAATGCAACGCGGTAATTAAGCGCTTTTACAATTTCTGAAAGGCAACGAGCTCCTGTTTTTCTGCAGATTTGAGCAGGTAATAATAAGTTCCTGTGGCCAGTTTTTGCAAATTGAAGCTGAGTATTTGCTGCCCAGCTCCTAAATAAGCGTCGTGAATTTTCGCTTCTACTTTTCCTTGTGGGTTGACAATAAAAATTTCATAGTGTGCACCCATGCTCCAAAATTTGAGTTGCTGTGTGCCTACACTAGGATTTGGGAACGCCAGCGCTTTAACGCCTTGATTTGTACCATCTAAATTTTCAACTGCGTTGGTACAACCCTGTAAAAGGTCTAAATATTGAATGTTTTGTTCAAATAAGCTTTGAATAATATTTGGGTCAACTTCAAACCAGTTTTTGAGCAAACTCGCGTAAACATCTCTAAAATCAATTTGCATCGGCAAACCTGCTTGGTTATTGACCTGATCAGGAATTTGCGGATTAGCGCCTACAATACCAGTACTGATACAAGCACCAAATAAAAACAACGGTGCTGCATCTCCATGGTCAGTACCTAAACTCCCATTACTAGCAATCTGACGACCAAACTCAGAAAAGGTCATGCCAGCAACGCGCTGTTCAAGGCCTAATAATTGTAAGTCGTGTTGAAACGCACGGATGGCATCTGACAAGCGCTGCAACAAAATTGCATGTGCTCCTTCACTGACATCATTGGCATCAACTTGAGCATCATGGGTGTCAAAACCATTGATATTTAGAATGTAAACTTTTGTTTTCAAACCGCCTGAAATCATTTGGGCGATGTACTTTAATTGTACGGCCAACGGGTTTTGCGGATCATATAGATTTGACAAAGAATTTCCGGCAACAGCAGCACTATTGATTTGCTGCCCGTATTCGTTGGTCTGATTGATCAAGGTAGAAATGTACTCAATTTGTGAACCATAATAAGTCCCATCATTGACGACCGGAGTTAAGGGCAAAACCGAGCTGCTAAATGGATCATTTACGGCATGGCTAAAATTCCCGACCAAGCCTTGACAGGTTGCCGAAACTTCTGAACCCAT
>JBEBBE010000057.1:0-12981 GCA_041158525.1 Bacteroidota bacterium
AACTTGCACTCGAAGTAACCGTTCGCTAAGTTCAATGGATCCACAACTTTGATGTTTACAGGGCCAGCACCGTAATCATAGGTTGGGTTGGCCATATAACCGTCATTGAGGATAGTCTTCAAGGACTCATCTGTAAGCTCCAAGCTGCGGTTGCCGTTTCCGTAACCATCCAAACGCGTGATGCGCGGTGAAGAACCGTAAGCAACAAGTTGCGCAGTTCCGCCTGCTTCTGGCATTGGGTTGTGTGGGATGACTTCAATGACTTTTACCTCGCCAACAGCTGCTTTTCTGCTGGCAATGTAGCGTTTCTTTTGCCCGTCTAATGACAACGGGTCATTGGGAGAATAATCTTTATAGTTGTTGTGCGCATAAGCAATGGCCATGAAGTAATAGCGCTTGAAATTCACGAGTTTTTTATCGCCTTGTGCAAACTGATCAGTTTTGATGCTAAAGCTGTGTTGAATGCCTTTATCTTGGCCATCAACTCTGATCACTGGAATAGACGCATTGAGCTCATCGCTAAATTCAAAATTGATGATTTTTCCTACTCCGTCTTTGATGTCGCATTGGGCAACTAAACGGGCTTGATCTGGGTCTTGAAGTTCAGAACTGGAAACCTTTGAATTGGCTAACTGAAAAATCTGATAACCTTGAAAATTATAAGTTTTGTCGGCGTTAGGATCAGCTGCAACAATGAAAGGATCAAATTCTTCGTATTCCTCTTTATAGTTATTTGAATTCACCGGATTAGAGAGCATCAATATGACTTCGTTGGCCAATTCCTGAGATTGTACTTCAGGGGCATGTGGCCCATCGAGCACTTTAAAACAGTTTTCAAAGAGCGCTTGGGCTTTGTCGTCGGCTCTACGCAAAGATTCAACAGATGCAAACGGATCACCCGCACCTGAACGTGCCCAAACCACCCCAACAGTAATATTATTGACCGCACCAGGTTTCAAAATAAAGGGCCCGGCTGACTGCACAAAACGGCGGTCGTTGGGTGTGTTATTGGCTGTTTGTTCGGTCCAGTTTGGTTGTGGGTTGCCGCCCGTGCCCCAACCAAGTGGGTCGGTGTTACCCGGGAACATGAAGTCACAGGGCATATTGGGGTCAGCCTCCGGGTCAGAGATGTGCCCACTGCCACCGTATACAAACTTGGTTCCGTCTTTCCAAAATCCGCGCAAATAATTGTAGTAGTCACCAGCATTCACGGGGTCAGTTTGATTCGGGTTAGCACCGTTAGTGGTATTAGAATAGTAAAGAAAACGTCGCATGCCAAAGCGTTCGTTATCGACAACGCCGTCGCCGTAACCGATCCCATTTAGTGCTTCGTTGTCCCAGATACCAAATGCGTTGTCAATGCCGTCGTTGTCTTGGTAAGGCCCTTCAAAAAAGTCAACGCCAACAGCTGGCGGCGAGTAGCCATAGCCTTTGAAACCCGAGTTGTCACCGTCATAGTTGTCACCATTGTAATAATAACCGAGTCCGCGGTTGACGTCGCAACCCACGTAGTCATCATAGGGGTCTCCGAGGGCGCCATCCGTGAAAAAACCAAAATAAGTATTGTAAAGCGTTTGTGTACCGCGGTTGATCAGTTCATAGTTGTAAAACGTCATGTTATTTACTTCATCGTTAGAAGCAAAGGCAAAAGCTTGCGCCCTGATTTCCATGCCAATAGGGTCTGCGCCTGTTTCGGTATGGATATTTCCTTTGTCATTCATGACCCACCAATAATTGAGGTCACCGTAGAGTGAAATTTTGCGTTCGGTGCTGCAATCTTTGGTTTTTTTGATGTCGTACCACGGAAAATCACCTTCTTCCCAGTTGTAAGTTCCGTCATTATTGCGGTCATAAAATGGCGCTAAATAATAATCTTGTCCTTGTGAAACGTCGCCGTGAGCTGGCCATTCTTTGATGATGTCTGGAATTTTGTAGTTCGGAAAAAGATCAGCCTGAGTGCTGGTTCCGTTGACTTGGTCATACATACCGGCTTCGTACCAAGCATTGAATTCTCGGATTTCGTCTTGGCTCGAAACAAAGTGCTTGTCAAACTTGCTACAGTTGTCATAGGTCGTTTCAGCAAAAACCTTCGTGAGTGGGCCAGTCCAGTAATCTTGACCATTTCTGTAGCGCAAAGCGGCAAGTTTCAATTGATTATTGACGTCGGTTCCACCTAACCAGAGTGCAGCAGTAAAGAGTGCATTAATGCCAGAATTTTTTGGCACTTCATACATCGAATAATTCTGATTCGGAATTTGCCAAAGGTTACCCGCGGTATGAACCATGGCGCGCACATTGTTGAGCTCCATGAAGGTGGTGTGCGTTGGGGGCGGGCAGTTGGCGCCTTTGTTTTGTTGCTTGATGCTGGGCTTTGAATTCCCTGAATAGGCTTGTGAAAAAGCTATTTGAGAAAAGCCATAAGTTACGAAAAAAAAGAATAAAAGTATGCGCATGAGGTTTCTAAATTAAGCAAAAAATCGCTGTAAATTTGAATATGAAACAACTTGAAAACGCAGCAGATATCCATCAGTTGGTAAGTGTCTTTTATGATAAAGTACTCCAAGACGAACTTTTAGCGCCTTTTTTCTCTAAACTGGACTTCTCAGCACACCTCCCTCAAATGGAAAAATTTTGGCGTTTTGCCTTATTGTCTGAAGCAGGTTACACCACAAACGTTACTGAAAAACACCTACACATGCCTTTGAAAAAAGCGCATTTTGACCGTTGGCAGGCCTTATTTAATCAAACACTTGACGAACTTTTTGAAGGTGAGTTGGCAAGCCAAGCCAAGCAAAGAGCAGCCGTCATTGGCTGGACGATCAATTCGAAAATGAACCCGAATCATTAAATAAACATTTCGATCTTAAAAACTAATGCGTGCTCGATAAATGCCTTGCCGACTAAAATGTATTTTTGAATCATGGCAAAAAAGGCAGATATCTATAGCAAACGCGGTATTCGAACAGGTTATGTCTCGACCGTAATCGGAATTTCACTCGTTATTTTCATGATTGGCCTTGTATTAGGCGGAATTTTCGGCTTGCGCAGTATTGAGAAACAAGCCAAGGAAAATATTCAGGCAGACATCTTTTTTAAGTCAGACTTAAACGATGCCGATATCAAGCAAATTGAAGAAGAGCTAAAATCTTGGCCTGAATTTTCAGATGTATTTTTCATTTCCCCCGAGCGCGCTATTCAAGAATTTGCTGGTGAAAGCGAAGTCGAAAAAGATGTATTAGCCTTGTTTGATGCAGAAAATCCATTACCACCAACTATCGGCATCAAGCCCAAAATGGAATTTGCCAGCCAAACTGGTATGGCGGCCATCAAAAGAAAATTGTTTGCGCGTTTCAAAGCAGAAATTGACGAAGTGAACTACGATAAATCAAGCGTATCCAATGTGAATTTAGGCTTCAAGCAATTTGCACTCTTGTTTTTAGCAGTGGCCTTATTACTGATTATTATTGCGGTGGCCATGATCAACAATACCATCAGACTCGCGCTTTATTCCAAACGATTCACAATCAAAACCATGCAGCTTGTAGGGGCAACAGCCATGTACATTCGCAAACCTTTTCTTGGTCAAGCGCTATTTCAGGGCCTCATTTCTTCTTTAATTGGTTTGGCCTTGCTTTTGACGGTTTTCTACGGATTAAATAACCTACTAGACACCATTGAAATTTCATACACGCTTGAAAGTTTCTTGTTTTTGGTCGGTCTTTTGTTTGTGATTGGCGTTTTTATTACCATGATTTCTACGTGGTTTGCACTAAACAAGTATCTTCGTATGAAATTAGATGATTTGTACTAAGCTATGAAGGAACCTATCAAACACTTCGGATTTGACCCAGCCAATTACAAGTGGCTCTATATTGGTCTTGCCATTAACATTCTTGGTTTTCTACTTATGATTGGCGGGGGCTCTGATGACCCTAAAGTCTTTAAAGAAGACGAGCTCTTCAGTACACTTCGCATCACCATTTCACCTATGCTGATTGTTGCAGGCTATGTCGTGATTTTTTACGCCATCATGAAGCGCAACAAAAAGGATAACCAAGACGCCTAATCCATGACTTTTCTCGAAGCGATTATTTTGGCCATCATTGAAGGCCTCACCGAGTTTTTGCCCATTTCTTCCACTGGCCACATGATCATTGCCTCTACCATGATGGGAAATGCAGCTGATGATTTTGTCAAACTCTTTACAGTAGCCATTCAGTTTGGCGCCATTCTCTCTGTGGTTGTAGTTTATTTTCAGAAGTTTATCCAGACCTTCCGCTTTTACCTATTATTGGCAGCCGCGTTTGTGCCAACTGGAATTATCGGTTTGTTAGCCAAAAAACACATCGATGCTTTACTTGAAAATGTAACGGTTGTTGCTTGGACCCTTTTGTTGGGTGGTATCGTTTTATTGTTTGTGGATCGCTTTTTTGCCGACAACGAAACCCAACAAAAAGAAAAACCCATTGATTTCAAAACAGCCATGATCATTGGCACCATTCAAAGCATTGCTATGGTACCCGGTGTTTCAAGATCAGCCGCAACAATTATTGGCGGCCTAAGTCAGAAACTTACAAGAAAAGCAGCTGCTGAATTCTCTTTCTTTTTAGCAGTGCCCACCATGTTTGCGGCCACGCTTAAAAGTATGTACGATGAAAAAGAACTTTTGCTGCAATCTGGCGGTCGCGAATGGGGTTTGTTGCTTGTCGGTAATTTAGTTGCATTTGTCGTGGCGTATTTAGCCATTAAGTCCTTCATTGCTTTCTTGCAGAAAAAAGGCTTCCGTGCCTTTGGTTGGTATCGCATAGTGCTTGGCGCTTCTATGCTCATTTTATTGGCTTTGGGTTATAACCTTCAAATGGCAGGCTAATGCTAGACATACAAGAAGGCTTAACCATACTTGTAGACAAGCCCTACACCTGGACCTCATTTGATGTCGTCAATAAAATCCGCTGGAATTTAAAGAAAAAACTAGGTGTTAAAAACGTAAAAGTTGGGCACGCCGGCACCCTTGACCCCTTGGCAACTGGGCTTTTAGTCTTGTGTTTAGGAAAGCACACCAAGCTCATCGAGGGTCTAACCAACGATACCAAAACCTACACAGGTACTTTTTTGCTAGGCAAAACAACTCCTTCTTTTGACCTCGAAACCGAGTACAATCAAGATTTTGAAACCGCGCATATAGATGCCGATTTACTAGAAAGTGTTCGCCAATCTTTTTTAGGTGTTCAATTACAAACACCCCCTATTTATTCGGCCAAGCAAGTCGATGGCAAACGCGCTTATGACTTTGCAAGAGCAGGAAAGGAAGTCGAGCTCAAGCAAAGCCAAATAGAAATCACAGATTTCAAAATAGACGCCAGCCGTTTTCCTGAAATCGATTTTGAAATAGCCTGCAGCAAGGGCACTTATATTAGAAGTATTGCTAGTGATTTTGGACGCAAATTGCAGTCAGGAGCTACACTCATTGCCTTACGCCGAACGCAGTCAGGGGCATTCAATATTGAAGCCTCCAAAAGCGTTGAGCAATGGATTGAGTTGATCAATCAGGAAGAAATTTATATTCCGTCTTGATTAAACGCACACAATAGCGTCTATTCTTTAATATGCTTTAACTTTTCTTGAACGTCTTTGATGAGGCGATTGTAGTTAGCAATCTTGTCTTGGTATCCATTTTCTTCAGCCCTGTGTAATCTCTTTTGAAGATAGTGTAATCTACGTCCGAGTTTGTATTTGTCCCATTTGTATAAGATGCGTTTCATGGTGCAATAATTTTAATGAATACTGAATGAAAAGTCCGTTTGACTTTCCTTAAATGTAGTGAATTCCTAATTGAAATCCAAGAAATAATATTTGTTACATGCCGTAAAAAATTGCCGCAGCAGCTCCTTGATTAATTTGCGAGAAAGTTATTTTGTTTGTATCTTTGCAACCCTGAAAGTCGAAAGAATGCCTCGGTGGCGGAACTGGTAGACGCGCTGGATTCAAAATCCTGTTCTTTCGGGAGTGCCGGTTCGATCCCGGCCCGAGGTACAAAAGCCCTAGATCATTCTAGGGCTTTTTTGTTTACACACAGAAACAGTTTACTTATCATCCAACATATTGATGACGCCGCCTTTGCCATCTGTGATGATTGTTTTGGTATTTGGAGAGGTAGACAATTTCATAAATGCCTGAATTTGGTTCATTTTCAGGACATTTGGCGTGAGACTCGAGTTGAGCATATCGTTGGCTGCTTTGTTTGCTTTGGCCTCAATTTCAATACTTTTCGCCTTTCCTTCTGCTTCAATTTTAGCGGTTTCTGCGCGCGCTTCTGCCTGAATAATGGCATTTTTCTTAGCGCCCTCCGCCTCGATCAGCTGTCGATCCATTTCTTTTTTCTGACGATCAAGGACAAACTCCATGCGCAAGGCTTCTTGTTCGGCTTCAAGTTTCGCCTCGATAGAACGCGTTAAACCTTGTGGAAGACTAATACTTTTGAGCAGGACTGCTTCAATTACAAAGCCTTTTTCTTCGCAAACTTCAGCCAATCTTTTTCTGATTTCTTGTTCAATTTCATTGCGCTTGGCGCTGTGCATGTCTTTGGCATAGTAACGCGAACACACATCAGAAGCCGCCGATCTGAAAACTGGCAAAATGAGGTTTTCTTCATAATTAAGCCCCGTTTCTTTGATCACTTTTGGCACATCTTCAGCCTTAATATGATATAGAATAGAGCTTTCAGATAAAATGGTTAGTCCTTCTTTTGACGGAAGATTTTCTTTAATCGATAAGTTCATTGTTCGGACATTGACCTTGATCACTTTGGTGATAAAAGGGTTGTAGGCCACAGGCCCCGCTTGTCGAACTTTGTTGTCGATTTTTCCGAGTTTACTCTTGACCGCCACTTGATGAGGTCTCACGACTGTACAGCTTGCAAATCCGGCAGCCAATACAGCAAAAAATAGTAACTTTTTCATTTTTCAGGTTTTGTCGAACCTGAACCAAAGCCCATGCCAAGCCCATGTTTTTGGGCCAGCATTTACATTGGTTTTTGTTATGAAGAGAATAAATAATTTTCTCTGGTATCAAAGAACAAATATGTGTAGCCAATGTTACTTAGTTTTAAACCACTCCCATGAAATCCTTTCTTCTCTCTTTATTTCTTTGCTTCATGACAGCTATTGCTGCACAAACCAATGTTTCAGGAGGTATTTATCAAAATACAACCTGGACGCTCAGCGGAAGCCCATATGTAGTAACGGGGTCAGTGGTCGTATTTCCTGGAAAAACACTCACCATAGAGCCTGGTGTTGAAATTCAGATCAACAACCAAACAGCAAGCAATATTTATATTGAAACCCGTGGCACCCTCAACTGTGTCGGGACAGACCAGCTCCCAATAAAAATTCACGCCTTGTACGATACCATGAGCAACGTGGCTTGGCAAGGGTTTGTTTGTACGAATTCTCAGGGTGGAGTCTTGAATGCAGATCGCGTTCAGATTTCAAATGCGTATGCTCCGTTTGCTTACGAAACCATTCCTACGACGCTTTCTTATACCAATAGCAAGTTCATCCGCTGTTTTCAGGCGATTAATGTCGGGACCAACATTTATCTTTCGAATTGTGAGTTCATCGACAACGAAGTAGGGGTTTATGGCTGGGCTAATTTTAACATAGAGAACTGTTTCTTTAAAGATAACACGACTTCAATCTTTGCTTATGCGAGTGCGTTCAACATGAGTAATTGCAGCTTCATTGACAACCAAATAGGTTTATCTTTTCAAGCGAATGCAGTAGACTCTATCGTTATTTCTGATTGCGAATTTTTAAATAACGGTTTGGCACTGGGATACCCAAATAATGCAGTTGTTCAAAATTGTGTTTTTAACGACAACACCACAGCCATCCAATATGCTTATGAGGCTGAAATATTCGACAACCAATTTTTTTATAACGAGCTAGCACTTGAGGCTTCGGTCAATACGGTTGTTTACAACAATCAAATCAATGAAAATATAGGTGGGATTAAAATTTCTGGCGTCAGTAACGTAGGGGATAGTCCGGCAATCTATAACAATGAAATTTGCGCTAATATCAATTTCAATGTAGATAACAACACCAACATGAATTACTCCTTGCTCAGTAATTGTTTCTGTGGACTTGATTCAAGCCAGATTGAGGCGCTCTTGATTGACGGCTATGACGACATCACAAAAGGCTTAATCAATTATCAAATCTTTGACACAAGCTGTAGCGTTGTTTTGGGCACCGTTTTGAAATTTGGCGAAGGAGCAGGAATTGAGGAACAAAATATAATTGTCCGTTTTGAGAACCCGGTTTCAGATGTGCTGCAAATTCTTGCCGCTCCGGTGGTTCAATTTATTGAAGTCAAAGACCTTGGTGGAAAAACCTATGTGTTACCAAGCACCGGCAACAATCATTTTGATGTTACTGCATTAGCGCCAGGTTTCTATGTGCTGTCGGCACTTGGTCAAAACCCTACGCAACAGGCGTTTATTAAGTTGTAGCATAAGTGCTTATCTTGCACAAAGCTAGGGCTGAAGAGCTCGTTTCTGTAAAATTAGCTATGTAATTATACGGACCTCTATTAGTTATTTATCGAAGAAAAATAAATCTTGTCATTTGTTCAGGTTACATTTATTTTAATTTTATGAAATTCACAAAAAAGTGAATTAACAGAAATAATTTTATACATTTGTAATAGCAATTTGATGGAGATTGAATTTGTTAAACCCTATTTATTAGAGTTGTATACACATGGCCGATCTCAAAACAAAAAACATAGATTTCAACCTAATGTAATTTTAAAGTATATCCAAATTGTTGATAGACTTCGATCAATAGGCAGAATGGAAGATTTATATGCAATTAAAAGTCTCAATTTTAAAAAATTGCAAGGTGACAAGGCAGGTCTATGGTCGGTAAGGGTTAATCATCAATACAGAATTGAAATTTTTCTTACCCAACACATCAATGATATTCAAACGATGACTGTTTGTTCCATTGTTGATTTAAGTAATCATTATACTTGACACATTTAAAAAATGAATAAAACACTTCCTTTTGTTGCAACCCATCCGGGAACGTTAATCCTTGATGAACTTGTATTCAGAAAAATGAGTCAAAAAGAGTTGGCTCTCAGAATGGGAGTCCAAAAGTCTTTTCTTAATGAATTGATTAAAGGAAAACGGGCCGTTAATGCCGATACAGCACTATTGTTAGAACAGATATTTGAGATTTCTGCTGAATATTGGATGAGCTTACAGTCTCAGTTTGAGTTAGACCAAGCAAGGCTAAAACAGAAAACTAAAGAACGCTTAGCAAATGCTGCTGCCTGGAGTTCAGCCGGAACCAATAAATAGCCATTTATAACTTCACTCCAAGCGTTAAGTAAAACGTTCTGCCGTTGCCTGGTAAAATGCCAGGGCCAGGGTAGCCTCCTGAACGGCGAGTTGCATAAACTTCGTTGGTAAGGTTGTTTACACCTGCACGCAATTGATAGATTCCTGCCCATTGATACGTCATGTTGAAATCAATTACGTGATATTCTGGTAGTTGCCCGATTGTTGAAGTTGCATTTGGCGCAATGGTATTGGCAGCATCGGTAAAAACAGCACTCACATAATTGTATTGTAGCGTTGAACTAAAGCCACGGTACTTGAAATTTAGCCCCGTTCTTAAAATATGTTTCGGAGCGTTCTCAACTTGTTTACCTACCAACGTTGCTGTAGGGTCATTGACCAGTGCCGGATTATCCCAGCGCGTGTAGCGGGCGTCAACATAGGCGTAGTTTCCGAAAACAGATAATGCACAGGCGCTAAATTTTGGCAATAATTTCAATAGATCTATTTCTACATAGCTCTCTATACCCTGGCTTAAAGATGCGCCAATATTGGTGCGATAAGCTATATTATTGATAGAAATGGTTCCGATACGGTTATCATAGAACAAACGGAATAAACCGATGTCAAATTTCAAAGCGCTTTTTAATAAGGAGCCTCTGAATCCGAAATCTGTATTGTAGCCTTTGGCATCCTTTAAGTTGGGGTCGATGACATCCGTAGTAGCTGCAGGTGTGAGTTCTGAATAAGTAACTGGGCGGTATCCTTGACTATAGTTGGCATAGAAATTAGCGGTAGGTGTGAGTGTATATTCGGCACCAATGCCCACTAAAACGATGGCTCGGTCTCGTTGTTGATCTTGAATTTTTCCGGAGCTTGAAGTGTTGATGTAACCACTGGTGCTCGAACGCAGCCATTCATAACGGATACCCGGCGTAACACTCAATTTTTCAGTAAGCCTAAACATGTTTTCGGCAAAAGCCGCAAAATTTTGTGTACCAAAAGTGAGGTTTGCTTTGTAGTCTTGGCCATCTTGCTGCGTTGCAATGCTGAGGTCAAAATCAGCACCCGTAGTTCCGATACCCTTCTGCTGACGATTTGTGTTCCCGTTGTAAAAACGAAGCCCCCCTGAAAGCGCTGACTTTTGCCCAAGAAATTTGTATTCATGAATGCCGCGCAGTTCGGCGCCCACATTTTGGTAGGCATCGCAATCCACTTGACGCGGGTTGTAAGCGGCAATGTCTGTATTAATCGTATCTGCAATATTGATGGCCTTCATAAAGCCAACACTATTTCTTTGCGCAACAATTCCGAAGGTTTTAAAAGTGAAACGGGTAGCAGCCGATGGCGTAAAATTCAAAGAAATGTTGGCTGTATTCCAAGGTGTACTGAACCAGTTTCTTGCCCTTGAAGAGCGGCTTGGGTAAGTGGCAAATTGCTCATCTGTGAGGCCACCGGCTTGCTGGCTCACATAATTCATATGGGTGTATGCGGCACTCAATTGCCATTTTTTTGAAAAATCATAACTCATCGAAATGCTACCGGTTTGCGTACGATACTGGCTATTTTCTCTCCAACCTTGTGCGCCGCGATGATGCATATAAGCATAATAGCTAAACTTCTTTATTTTACCTCCGATGGCATTGAATGAGTTGAACATCCCATAAGAACCCATGGTTTGAGAAGACTCAACCGTAATGGGTTTGCTTCCCAGATTTTTTTTAGTCACGTAGTTGAGTAGCCCTCCAAACTGAGGCCCGTATTGCAAAGCACCTGCACCACGCACAATTTCTATCTTCTCAATAGCTTCTGTTGGTGGCGTATAATAAGCCTCGGGGTAGCCAAAAACCTCAGAACTGATATCTCCGCCGTCTTGTCTTACATTGAATTCCCATGAACGGTTTGGACTGAGCCCACGTGTGGCAATTCCGGTCTGAATACCTGAGCCGTCGTTTTCCCAAATGCTGAGGCCTGGCACTTTACCAAACAGTTGTCTGGAATTGTTGGTAGATAAATCGGCAGTGGAGGCACCGAGATTGATTACTTCGTTTTTCTTCCCTGAAAAAATATCAGTTCCTTGAATACTAGGAAGTCTCGTTACATCAACGCTGCGCCCAAGAATATCTCTTACATATATATCTTGAACTGTTTTCACTCTCGAGGTATCTTGAGAAAAAATAGAGAAGGGTATTGTAATAATTATGAAAAATAGATAGGATAGAACTTTGCTCATTTTGTAGAATTTGATGCTGCAAAGTAAGTGGGTATCCTTCAGTCTTGAAATACCACAAAAGCGGTATTTAGAATAAATCTAAATAAAAATAGGGATTAATTTTCAATGATTTTATCACCTATTTTGAATAGGCTTATTCCTTGCTGTAGTTCAATTTATCCCTAGCCACAACCAATTTGCAATTGCCTTTAGTGGTAGCTGTTCACAGCATGAAATACAATGGCTTACCTCACTAAATGAACAAATCCGTGTCCTGTTAAACCTTTTTGGGTTGTGTATTTGTAGGTGTAAACGCCGGTAAGTAGTTCTTGCCCTATGGTGTCTTTTCCATCCCAATTATTTTGGTAATTGGCTGCTGAAAATACGATATTTCCCCAGCGGTTTAAGATGATAACTTCAGTATTTTCTGGCAAATTTTCAATTTCCAAAAGATCATTTATTCCGTCTGAATTTGGGGTGATTACATTTGGGAAGATAAAATTTAAGGCGCTGCCATCTGTTGGTTCTTCATCCGAACAAGGTAAAACGACAATTTGATCACTTCCCAAGCCACAATAGCCACTTACTTTTGCACTGTATATCCCAGGAGTGGTCACTGTATAAAACTGAGTGTTGTTTGAGGCTGCATCTCCACCCCAAGACCAAGAAGTTCCGTCACCTGCGTTCAACAGAAGTGTTTCTCCAGGACATAAGTAAACAGTGTCGGGTCCAAACTGAATTTGTTGATCCGCACTGTTATAAAAAATCCAAGAAGGGAAATTGGGAAGAGCATGAAAGACTTCACTTTGATATGAAAATAAGTTCGAAGTAATGGTTGGCGAACTTGAATTTGGGCAGTTTATGGATCCTATTGAGGTAATAAATGGGCTCGGGTAATATTTGATTTCGAGATAATAAATTTTTCCATCCGGAGCCAATTGCAAGTATTCTCCTTTGAAATTTTGATTTACGACTTGTGCTGTTGATGTTATACTTACTCCGGTTTGAGATGCGGCTAATACGTTATATTGTATCAATTCCCAAGCTCCTGTCAGGTGATTACCAATGATAGCATACAAATAAACTCCGTTAGGTGAAAACTCAAAATAGTTAGGCGATGCAGCGCCAAAATCACTTTCAAAACTGAGTACACCAGTCGATAAATTGAAGTCAAAGATTCCAGCTCTTGTCATCACTTTATTGCAACATGGAGCGTCCATTCCACCCGGCGTAGGGCTAGACTTGATAATACCTAATCCATTATAAAATGCTGGACATGGGTACACACCATTGAGTTGAACTCCGTTTTGAGTGACACTGTAAACCCCTATACCACTTGTATCTTGATTGATTAATATCCAGTAGTCGGTCCCGTTTGCATGGCGAATCGCACAAATCCCTTCGTAGGAGTGATCATATACTA
>JBEBBE010000058.1:0-15630 GCA_041158525.1 Bacteroidota bacterium
CTTTTGCTGCCGAAATCAAAGAAAAGTTTGAAGATGGTAAACAGGTTTGTTTAGCGGGTCGAATGCTCTCGCAGCGCATCATGGGTAAGGCTTCTTTTGCTGAAATCCAAGATGCTTCTGGCCGCATTCAAGTATATTTCAACCGCGACGAAATTTGTCCGGACGAAGACAAAACGCTCTACAACGAAGTATTCAAAAAATTACTCGACCTCGGTGACTTCATCGGTATCAAAGGTCAAGTTTTCAAAACACAGGTTGGTGAAATTTCGGTAAATGTTACCGAATTTACGCTGCTCAGCAAATCTCTGCGTCCGCTGCCCTTGCCAAAAACCGATGCAGCAGGCGTAGTACACGATGCTTTCACTGACCCCGAATTGCGCTACAGACAACGCTATGTTGATTTAGTTGTGAACCGTCAGGTCAAAGACGTTTTTATCAAAAGAACCAAGCTTTTTAACGCCATGCGTGAATTCTTCAATCGCGAAGGATACATGGAAGTTGAGACCCCAATTTTACAAGCGATTCCTGGAGGCGCATCTGCGCGTCCGTTTATCACGCATCACAATGCCTTAGATATTCCACTTTACATGCGTATTGCCAACGAGCTTTATTTAAAAAGACTCATCGTTGGTGGTTTTGACGGTGTCTATGAATTCTCTAAAAACTTCAGAAATGAAGGGATGGATCGCACCCATAACCCAGAGTTTACCGCCATGGAAATCTATGTAGCCTACAAAGACTACAACTGGATGATGGACTTCACGGAGCAGTTGCTCGAACATTGTGCACTCGCTGTAAATGGCACAACAATAGCTCAGTTCGGAGAACACACCATTGATTTCAAAGCGCCGTACAAAAGAGTCACGATGCGCCAAGCGATCATCGATTTCACAGGCTTTGATATCAAAGGAAAATCTGAAGAAGAATTGCGTGCTGCAGCCAAATCTATGGGCCTAGAAGTGGATGAAACCATGGGTACAGGCAAGCTCATCGACGAAATCTTTGGAGGCAAGTGCGAAGGAAATTATATCCAACCTACTTTCATTACTGATTATCCGAAAGAAATGTCGCCACTTTGTAAGGTGCACCGCGACGACCCAACACTGACTGAACGTTTTGAACTGATGGTCTGCGGAAAAGAGGTGGCCAATGCCTACTCTGAGCTCAATGACCCAATTGATCAGCGCGAACGCTTTGAAGAACAACTCAAATTACAAGAACGCGGAGATGACGAAGCGATGTTCATCGATCAAGATTTCTTGCGTTCGCTTGAATACGGGATGCCACCTACAAGTGGTTTGGGCATTGGCATGGACCGCCTCATCATGTACCTCACCAACAATCCTTCCATTCAAGAAGTATTGTTTTTCCCGCAAATGCGTCCAGAGAAGTCGGCCCCTAAGGTTGTCTTGAACGATACAGAGAAAGAAATCTATCAAAAGATCCAAGCCGAAAAACAACTTTTACTCGGCGAACTGCGTGCTGCTTTTGAGATCAGTAATAAACTCTGGGATACCTCCATTAAAACCCTGACCAAAAATAATTTAGTGAGTGTTTTCAAAGATGGAGAGCTGCTATTAGTGAAGCTTATTGAAGAATAGGCCCTTCTTAAATTCGAAGAATAAAAACGTTCAGATTTATAGAAAAGCATCTAGCTCCGCAAAAATACTGCGGATTAACGCTTAGATATATCTTTTAACAAATTCCCACATCACTATACCGGCACACACGCTGACATTTAAACTGTGCTTGGTGCCAAATTGCGGGATTTCAATGATATGATCTGCCACATCAAGCGCGCGTTGATCCACGCCATCTACTTCATTGCCAAAAACTAAGGCAAAACCTTTGGCTTCAATCGTATGGATGTCTTGTAACAGGGTGGTTTGCACCGCTTGTTCCACTACGCCTATTTGATACCCTTTTTTGCGCTGCTTTTCGAGCGCGGTCATTAAATCGGCTTCGTAACTCCATTGTACGGTTTCTGTGGCGCCAAGTGCTGTTTTGTGTATCTCGCGATGAGGCGGCTGTGCAGTAATACCACAAAGAACGATATGCTCAATATTAAAAGCATCGGCTGTTCTGAAGAAAGCGCCAATGTTGTTGAGTGACCGAATGCTGTCTAAGACCAAGACGATAGGAAATTTGGGTTGCGCCTTGAATTGAGCTTCGTCTAGTCGATCGAGTTCCCAAAGTTTGAGTTTTTTAGTGCTTTTTTCGCTCATGGATGGCTCAAAAATACTGCAAAATTGTGGAAAAGTA
Source organism: Bacteroidota bacterium (assembly GCA_041158525.1). GTDB lineage: Bacteria > Bacteroidota > Bacteroidia > Flavobacteriales_D > Crocinitomicaceae > UBA952. The sequence continues at coordinate 2,263 of JBEBBE010000058.1, forward strand.
GCCTCAGAAGCTGCTTCAAAAACGGCTATCTTTAACTTCTCAATTATACACGTGGCAAAAAACACTACAGAGAAGAGCAGCGAAACGCCCTTGATGAAGCAATACAATCAAATCAAGGCCAGACATCCAGAAGCCATGTTGCTTTTTAGGGTCGGTGACTTCTATGAAACTTTTGGTGAAGACGCCATTAAGGCTAGTCGCATTCTCGGCATCATCCTAACAAAAAGAAAAAACGGCGCGGCAGCCGAGATGGAACTTGCAGGTTTTCCGCATCATTCCTTAGAAACGTATCTTCCAAAATTGGTTCGGGCCGGCCAAAGAGTGGCCATCTGCGACCAACTCGAAGACCCGAAAATGACCAAAACCATTGTGAAGCGCGGGGTTACCGAACTCGTTACTCCAGGCGTCTCTTTCAATGATCAAGTTTTAGAACAACGCACCAATAACTTTTTGTGTGCGTTACACCTCGAAAAAACAGAAGTAGGTTGCGCCTTTTTAGACATTTCTACCGGTGAGTTTTTAGTAGCTCAAGGGCCTGCCAACTACATCGATAAACTCATCAGTGGCTTCAAACCGGCTGAAATCATATTTGCAAAAAGCCAAACCAGTCGGGTTCATGAACTCTTCGGAAACGATGCTTTTCATTTCAGAATTGAAGATTGGGTCTTTAGTTCAGATTTTGCCAACGAACAACTCAACAAACATTTTGGGACGCAATCATTAAAAGGGTTTGGTCTTGATGACCAAGCACTTGCCATTATTGCAGCCGGGGCAGTGTTTCATTATTTGTCTGAAAATCAGCAACAACAACTTGGGCACATTACCAATTTAGCCCGCATTGCCCCTGATCATTATGTTTGGCTCGATCGATTTACTGTCCGCAACCTAGAACTCATTTATTCCGCGCACGAAAATGCGGTTACGCTCTTCAAAATCCTGGACCACACCAGAACCCCAATGGGTGGTCGCTTATTGAAGCGTTGGCTGGTGTTGCCTCTCAAAGACCGCGCGCCAATTGAAGAACGCCTTCAAATTGTATCGGCGCTTAAAGAAGCCACCCCGATTCATCCGGAACTCGATGACCGCCTTCGCGAAATCGGCGACCTCGAAAGACTCATATCAAAAGTGGCAGTAGGGCGCATCAACCCAAGGGAAGTACAGCACCTTAAAAGGACTTTGCTGCACATTCAACCGATTACTCAAATGCTCGAAGGGCTTCAACAAAAAGGTCTCCGTTCACTATTACAAAACCTAGACGCGTGTCAGGCACTGATCAACCTCATCGACGAAAATCTGACCGATGAGCCCGCTGTTCAAATCGGAAAAGGCGCCGTTATCAAAACAGGCCGCGACCAACAACTCGACGAACTCCGTGAAATTTCTTTAAACGGGAAAGAATACCTTGAAAAAATTCAAGAAAGAGAGGCGGCCGCAACTGGTATACCTAGCCTCAAAATTGCCTTCAATAATGTCTTTGGTTACTATATTGAAGTGCGTAATACGCACAAAGACAAGGTTCCTGAAACCTGGATACGCAAACAAACGCTGGTTTCTGCTGAGCGCTACATCACCGAAGAACTCAAAGAATACGAGCAAAAAATCTTGGGTGCCGAAGAAAAACTACTCGCCATTGAACAACAGCTCTATCAGCAGTTGGTTTTTGCGATGTCCGATTTCATTGGCCCTATTCAAAATAATGCCAAGCAATTGGCCAAACTCGACTGTTTGTTTTCTTTCGCTAAAGTGGCCATCAGCAACAACTACTGTGAACCGCAGCTTAACGATGAGCTTCATATAGACATCAAAGAAGGCCGCCACCCAGTGATTGAAAAACGTCTCCCAATCGGAGAAAGCTACGTAGCTAACGATATTTTCCTAGACAACGCTACACAGCAAATCATCATGATTACTGGGCCCAACATGAGTGGTAAAAGTGCTATTCTCAGACAAACAGCCCTGATTGTCTTGATGGCCCAAATGGGAAGTTTTGTTCCGGCCACCTCGGCACAAATAGGAATTGTAGACAAAATTTTTACCCGAGTAGGTGCATCAGACAACATCTCATCAGGTGAATCTACCTTCATGGTGGAAATGAATGAAACAGCCAGTATCCTCAATAATGTTTCTGAAAGAAGCCTGATATTGCTCGATGAAATTGGCCGTGGAACCAGTACTTATGACGGCATTTCTATTGCGTGGTCTATCGCCGAATACCTTCATGAAAACCCAAAAGCGCAATGTAAAACCCTTTTTGCGACCCATTACCACGAACTCAATGAAATGGCCAAACGCTTCTCGCGCATTCACAACTTTAATGTGAGTGTCAAAGAACTTGGCAATCAAGTTTTGTTCTTGCGCAAATTAGTGCCGGGTGGTTCTGCCCATTCTTTTGGTATACATGTAGCAAAGCTAGCGGGTATGCCAAATGCTGTCGTCAAAAGAGCTGAGGCAGTACTCAAAGACCTTGAGGCCAGTCATGCCAATGTGGGGTCCAAAACCAAACCAGATACTTCAAACATCCAACAAGATGTACAACTGAGCTTTTTTGCGCTCAATGATCCTGTACTGCAGCAAATTCACGACGAACTCGTCCAGACAGACATCAATGCCCTAACACCTGTTGAGGCCTTACTCAAACTCAATGAAATTAAAAAACTAACGGGTGCCTAAATTCTTGTTATTCGCCATATTATCCTTTGTTTTATTTGCTTGTCAAATAGAAGTTGCGCAACCAATAGCCAATAAAGAATTGCGTGTTGCCAGTAATTTCATCACCAAAAAACAAGAAGGATATTTTCGCGCTTGGCAAAAAAAATCGGGTATCAAGATCAGCTTTCTTAGGCTGAGTCCGCAACAAATTCGTCAGCGAATTAAAAAACAACCTTGGAATCCGGGCTTCGATGTCGTGTGGCTAAACGGGCTTGAGGCTTACTCCAAACTCAGTGACACCCCTTTTCAAGCCAATTACCTTGATTTTGCTCAAATCCCAATCGGGCTTTCATTTGTCCCAGACAGCATTGATCAAGTGAAGAATTTTATCGAGTTGAGTCAAACAAATCTTTGGGCCGCTGCCGATGACCAGAGTTATAATATTTTGAAAGCTCACTTAGATTTTGCCTTCAGGAATCGAGCAAAAAGTAAAAAACAAAGCCAAGGATACCAACAAATCATGAGTGGCTTAAAAGATCGAAAACTGGCATTCAACGGAGCTGATCAATACCACACCAATATGCTTTTGAGTCGTTATGATACCTATATAAACGAGCTCAAGCCAGCAGATAAAAAACAGCGCATCATTTACCCTCAATTCTTTCGCTACTCAGGTGTTAGTGATCGCAGCACGTTTTCTATTGTCAGACAGGCAAGCAACTACACCAATGCAAAGTTATTCTTTGCCTTTCTGAACAAACAACTCCGAAAGAATGCCAAATTTTGCCTAAGGTTGGGCTACAAAAAAATTGCGCCTAAGGAAAATCTTATTTCAAGCAAAACCTTGTTGCCACTTCTCAAGAAATGACACCAAAGTGACACTGATTTGAGCGCCGTTGCTTAAATTTGTAAAAAAAAGATATGTATCCAGCAGAACTTGTTCAACCCATGAAAGAAGACCTAACAAATGTTGGGTTCCAAGAATTATTATCCGCCTCTGAAGTAGACAACGCTATCAACAATAGCGAGGGAACACTTTTAGTTGTTGTTAATTCCGTTTGCGGCTGTGCTGCAGGTAATATGAGACCCGGCGTTAAGCTTTCTATTCAGCACGACAAAAAGCCAGCTCACTTAACTACTGTTTTTGCAGGTGTTGATCAAGAAGCTGTTGCTCAAGCCCGCAATTACTTCTTGCCTTATCCGCCATCATCTCCATCTATTGCCTTATTTAAAGATGGCAAATTGGTACACTTCTTAGAAAGACACCATATCGAAGGAGGAAGCGCACAAATGATCGCGGCCAACTTACAGGCAGCCTATGACGAGTTTTGTTAATCTACTCTAAACAATTCTGCAGCAATGCCGTCGGCATGTAATTTACCTTTATCGGTTAAAATGAGGTGCTGATTTTCGAACGTTAACCATCCAAGACGCGCAAATTCTTCAATTTGCGCGTTTTCTTTTTGTGTCCAAGGCGTTTCAAGCGCTTGCGTATGAAGGCCCCATTTCGTTCTTAGGCCTAACAATATTTGTTCATTGCGGCGTTCATGCGCAGTCAAATTTTCCCATTCATACCAGCGTTCGTTTTTTCCTACCCCTCTTGTATAATGCGTATTATTGCGAATATTCCAGCGGCGCTTTTGCCCGTCAAAAGAATGTGCAGACGGACCAATACCAAGATACGGTTTAAACGCCCAATAACTTGAGTTATGCTTGGAATGATAGCCAGGTAAGGCAAAATTTGAGATTTCATATTGTTCAAAGCCAGCACTTTTTGCAAGTTTAATGAGCTCAAGAAATTGTTCATTTTGCAGAACTTCATCTGCGGGCTGTAATTTCTTCTTTTGAACTAAATGATTGAGTGCAGTTTTGGGTTCTACCGTAAGACAATAGGCAGATAAATGCTGAATTCCTAATCCAAATACTTTTTGCAGAGTCTCTTGCCAATTGGCCAGATCCAAATCGGGAAGTCCGTAGATTAAATCAATACTGATATTCGAAAATCCGACTTTCTGGGCAAGCTGAATGGCCGCAAGTCCTTCTTGTACCCCATGAGCGCGGTTCATCCAATTTAAGGTTTCCGAAGACAATGTTTGGATGCCAATACTTAGGCGATTAATGCCTAGCTGCTTCCAAGCCTCAAGCTGTTCTTGATTGATATCTTCAGGGTTAGCTTCAAGCGTTATTTCTGCTGCTGTAGCTACTTGATAATGCGCATGAATGCACTTAAAAATGGAAGCTAGTTCAGTAGGGCTAAGTAAGCTCGGGGTTCCTCCACCAAAATAAATGGTCTGGACAGGTTCTTTGAGCTCGTCTTTACGCAACTCCAATTCTTGTAGCATAGCCGCCAATAAATCGGCGCGATATGATTCGAAAGTGGTAGAAAAATGAAAATCACAATAAGTACAGCGCTTGCGACAGAAAGGAATGTGCAAGTAAATCCCACTCATAGGGGCGCTTAGTTCTTAAGTAATTTCTGTTGTAATACTTGTCCGTTTGACCGCTGAAGCTTTACGATATAAGCTCCTGCGCTCAAATTTGAAATATTGAGTTTACAAGCAATCCCTACCTGATGCTGTGACAACACAACTTTTCCAAACATGTCGAGTATTTCAATGGATAAGCTCTCATATGTTGACCAATTGATAGACAGTTCTTGCTGAGCGGGGTTAGGTGAAATTTTCCAACCAAAGTCTAAATCTGTGTAGCCAGCGTCATCCATGTTTTTAACGACTACAAAAGTGCTGTCTCCAAAATCAGCATTTGTCAAGGTAAAAATCACGTTGTTGTTGTGATCCGTTACAGTTAAAGCGCCATCTGTGCCTCCCCATTGCGCAGCACCCATTCCATCACCGTAAAAATCGTAGATGACAAATGTGTAGCAATCTTGTGCTGTTAATGCCAGTGAGTAATTATAAGCAGTATTGTTTTGTAATGGGTTGGTTGCATCATTTGGTGCAGGAAAAGCTCCGGTACCAAAGTTCCCCGATACGTTTTCATTGCCTTCAGACCAAACCACAACTCCATTGCTATTGACAAGTTCCATGTAGGTTTCATTGGCATAATCATCAGTGGTTAAAGCAACATGAATCGTATCAATTGTTTCAGGAACAGCTAATACATCGATTGTTACCGCCGCATTGTTATTATTGGCGTTTTCATCGAGCGCCTGATTAGGATTACTCACAGACGCACTGAATGTGTGGGAACCAGGAGTAAGCTGTACTTGAGGCAATGTAATGGTTTGCGCTTGCCACTGTGCTAAACTGCCAGACCAGTTATAAAGTTGGGCCGTTCCGTTGTCGATTTGATAAGTAATTTGAGCACTTGTAATGGTAGTAGAGCCAATATTCATGATAGAAACCGTTGGGACATAATTGCTGCCACAAAGCTCTTGAGCCGACAAAAGTGGTGCAGAGAGTGCTGCATCCAGTGCTACTACAGTTGCGTTGTTGGGATCATAACCATCAATAAATGCTGCGCCTGAGGCATTTGGATCTAACCAAAATTTGAGCTGATTGGTACTGTTACTGCCAGCAGGCTCCCAAGAATTGGCAACACGGCCATAGTAGTCAGGAGCTGTTTGATTTTGACACGAAGCGCCGCCTCCCCAAAGCTGTCCGATAATGCGGTGATTTTGGTCAAATAACGGTGAGCCAGAAGAACCACCTTCTGTGGTAGTATTGCGATCCCATTGTAAAGTCCAAGTTGAATTGGCTTCTGTAGAACCCATTCCTTGAGAAATAGTAAGTGGGTTGTCGTCAAAGGCGATTTTTTTGATGTCACCAGACGGATGATGAATGGAAACGGCTGATGTTGGGATTGTACCTGAGTTATCCCAACCCGAAAAATAAGGATTGTAATCTAGAGGGACACTTCCGTTGACCAAGCCACCAGTGATTTCAACTAAACAGAAATCAGAAGGTGTACGGCGAGATCTTAAAACCGCACCGCTCAAAGACTGAAAAGTCGGTGACGATGCCGGGTTAGTACAGCCTGAGGCCTGCCAATTGAATCGGAAAATCCAGTTTGCCGGATTACTGTAACAGTGATTTGCAGTTAATACATAAGGCTTGCCGTCATTGAGTGTATTATTGATAAGTGCGCCTGAGCAAAACCCGCTACTCCCAGAAACCAACATAACGGCACTATTGCGCTGCTGTGTCCATGGCAAACCGTCATTACAATTGACATTCATATTGCAACTTCCAGAACTTCCAAAAGCCTTTTCTACAAACTCATTAGCGGTGCGGTAGCCGTGCGTTACAATGCTGAGGCCAATATTGCCAATTTCGTTGTTTGGTGCTACGTAATACTCAAGAATCGCGACCTCGCCAGGAATGAGTTCTGTCCCTAATTGGCCATCGTAAATGTGTTCTTGAGTAAAAGCGCCAAGAATAAAATCTTTGCTCGGGTTATAAGCAAAAAGTTGATTTCCTGCCGGAATATTTGTGTTTTCAAAAGTAAGGTTAACGGTAAGCGCACCTTGACATTTGAGTTTGAGCAACCACAATTTTGCACCATTTGGTAAGTCATACCATGTGCCTGCGTTGGTGGTGTTTAAATTCGTGTGATTGTTAAAACCGAAGCGCCACGGAGCAACTCCTTGGTCATCTACAAGCGCATCTTCAGCCTGTAAAGCTGCAATATTAGGCTTGGCAAAAGTCCATTCTTGGATGGTTTTTTGATCTATCGTTTGTTTGATAGATAATGGGAGGCCTCCATTTCCTTGAATTTGAGCGAAAAAAATAGAAGGAAAAAGCAGTAAGAATAAGGAGTAAAATAGTTTCATGGATGCTGGATTTAAAGCAAGTATTCGAAAATAGTACTTTTTAGTCGATACGACCACCGGTAAGACGAAAAAACTGAGTCACAAGTTGTATCTTTGTTAGATGTCTAAGCCATTTGTTATCGGGATTTGTGGCGGAAGTGGGGCTGGAAAAACCACACTTCTCAAACGCATATCTGAATCTCTCGAGGGTTGCAGCTCATCTGTCTTTTCTATGGATAATTATTATTTGCCAATAGAACAACAACAAAAAGATAGTAACGGGATTGTTAATTTTGACTTGCCCACAGCACTCGATCACGAAAAATTAGCTGCTGACTTACAGACACTTATTTCCGGAGAGCCAATAGAGGTCCGAGAATATTTTTTCAATGTTCAAGGAAATAAAAGTGTACTCCTAACCATACAGCCTAGCGATATCATTATCGTTGAAGGTCTTTTTACACTGCATTATGCCCGTGTTTTTGAGCAACTAGACTTCAGTATTTATGTCGATGTTGATCATGCTATTCAACTAGACCGCCGAATTTACCGCGACCAAGAAACGCGTGGCTATAAGCGTTCTGAAATCATCTACCAATGGGACAACCACGTGCTCCCATGTTATGAACAATTTATAGAGCCATACAGAGAAAATGCGCATTTCATCTATAGAAATGACCATCGCTCCGAAGAAGACTTTTTGCTTTTGACTAAAGAACTGCGTAACTTGTTGCCAGCACGCTTTATTCAATGAAAACCCAACTCAAAAAACTGCTTCCCTGGAAATTAAGCCTACTTGGCATAGGTTTAATTTTAAGCGCGCTAATTATTCTTGGGCTAGGTTCTGACGATCGTTTCCAAAAAGACCTCATTCAGCAACAATTCAGGGCACTTGAAAAAAAGGCTGAAATCGGGGCTTTTCAATTGCATACACAATTGCAGAAAAAGCAAAAATTCAACCTTGAGCAAGGATTGTATTATCATATATATGACGGAGATCGGCTTTTCGGCTGGCGCAATAATCAGTTACCTGTAGGGCGTTATCAAACAGATGTATTCCCTGGAAACGGACTCATTAAACTTAAAAATGGCTGGTATTATTCCACCACCAAGACAAAAGGTGCAATTACCTGTTGTGTAAGTTTTTGTTTACAAAACACCTACGAACTTCAAAACGATTACCTCAAGGCCAGTAACCCCTCTTTTTGGACTCATCCATTTCAGATCCAGCTAACAGGTTCTCAAAAAGATGCACTTCGCGATAAAACTGGAAAGATAGTTTGCTATTTAACACCACTCAGTAATGGGAATAAAGCTTCAACAACACTTATCCTGACGCCGCTCTTACTTTTGTTGGGCTTGAGTTTGATCTTGTTTAATCTTTTTAGAAACTATCGCGGTCAGGTATGGGCCACCGGAATCATTCTGTTATTCTTAGTGACATGCCGAATACTACTTTACGAAGTCGGTTGGCCACAGCAACTACTTGACTCTGATTGGTTTTCTGCTAGCTTTTTTGCTTATGACGAATGGACCCCAAATTTTTTCGAATTTGTCATTAATGGTTTATTTGTTGGCTTTGGAGGGCAACTTGTTGTAGAGTTAATCAGGAAATCAACAAATAGCATCGTCCGATCCTTACTCAGAGGGCTGCCCTTCCTCTTTTGGCTCTGGATCATTGGACAGATTGACTTAGTACTAGGGCATTCAAATATTCCTGTGAATTTCGAGCACTTGTTTGAATTGCGGCTCAGTACGTTTGTTTTCTTTGGACTCATTGGCTTTTACTTTTACCAATTTCAACTCATTTTACTCGTTTCACTCCCCTTTCAACTTTTAAAAGATGAACCGAAAAACCGCTGGATAATTTTAGGGCTTCTTTTCATTCCTTTTTTAGCGCTTTATGCCCTTGACCGCAATTGGTTTAATCTTCTTCCTATCATCACTATTACCCTCAACCTGATATTAGGCAAGCGTTCCGAATTCTCTTGGTTTCGAGTAAGTAGACAACTTCTTGTGCTCAGTTTGTTTTCATTTTTTCTGAGTTTGCATCTACAACAATTGGTCAAACAAAAAGAACTAGAAAATAGACGCTTATTTGCCCAGCAACTTTCTTTGGAAAGAAACATTAACCTAGAGCTGTCCTTCTCTCAAATCAAGCCAGAAATACTTAAAGAAAAATGGTTGCTCAGCTCTTTTGATAGCTTAAAGAAACAACTTACCAAAGTCAGCTTTGAGCACATCTTGAATCAAAAATTCTTTCAAGGAGTTTGGGATGGCTTTGAGATAGAATCTGATCTTTTCGATAAAAACGGCAAACCCTGTTTTGGCACAGACACCCTTCGGTTTGAAAAACTTAAAGACCTCGTCAACGTACACAGTGCTCCGTCAGAAATTGAGGCAAATATCTATTTCATGCCACACGAAGAACAGGGCCTCAGTTATGTTGTTTTACTTCCCTTAGCACAGCAAAAAATCCTAGTGCTCACACTCATTTCCAAACGCATTCCAGAAGAAATGGGCTTTCCAAGGCTCTTGATCTCAGACCAAGCAGGTATTTCAAAAAGTCTAGAAAAATACTCCATTGGAAAATACGCAGAAGAACGACTGATACATCAAACCGGTGACTTCAATTTCCCAAATACACTTCGATCTTTTCCTAAATCACTCCTCAAGCAACAGCACTTTTCATTTAGGGGCTATGAACATACCTTCTTTTTAAGTGGTGAAGGTTCTGCAATTTTTATCGCAACCAAACAAAGCGCTTGGCTGAACCTAATTACAAGTTTTGCCTTCATTTTTGTTTTTTGGGGAGGCCTTACTATCGCCATGAATTTTATGAGTGGTCAAGGATTTTTGATGGGTCGGGAATGGAGCCTTTCATTAAAAATTCAAATTGCATTCTTGGTGATCCTTGTTATCTCCTTGTTCCTTTACGGCCTAGGTAGTTCCATTTTTATAGGACAACAATTTGATGGTTATGCCCAACAAGCACTCAAGGAGAAATTACATGCAGTTGAAATGGAGCTGAATAACCAGCTCAAACAACTCGATACGCTGGATGCTACAAAGGCAGCATTTCAGCTAGAGGCAAAAACAGCCAAATTATCTAGCGTTTTTAATACCGACATTTTCATTTATGATGCCGATGGCTTTATAATTTCCTCTTCACGTCCGAAATTATTTGCCTTTGGACTCGTAGGTGAGCACATGGATGCGCAAGCCATGGATGCGCTCATTGGTCAAAAAAGCAGTTATTTCTCACATCAAGAGCAAATTGGAAATTTGAAATACCGCAGTGCTTATTTGCCCCTCATGAATGAAAAAAGAAATTTATTGGGCTTTATCAACTTGCAATTATTCGGACAACAACAAGCTTATGAACAACAACTCGAAGAGTTTTTAAAGGCGGCTATTAATGTATTTATTTTGCTTTTAGCGCTCTCTGTTTTCATCGCGCTCGTGGTCAGTAATTGGCTCATTGGGCCTCTTCAAATGGTAGCCAAGTCAGTAAAAAATATAGAATTTGGCAAAAAAAATCAACGCATTGCTTATCAAAACAAAGACGAAATTGGGGCCATCGTTCAATCATATAATGAAAAACTCATCGAGCTCGAAACAGCAGCAGTTAAATTAGCCAAAAGTGAACGTGAAAGTGCCTGGCGTGACCTCGCTCAGCAGATTGCGCACGAAATTAAAAATCCATTGACGCCAATGAAGTTGAGCATTCAACATTTATTGCGAAACCTTGAAAATGGGCACCCACAAACACTAGAACAAGTGCAAAAAGCGCTGCCTTCCTTAATTGAACAAATCGACGGATTAGCAGCCATGGCAAATGAATTTGCTCAATTTGCAAAACTTCCTGATCCTCAATTTGAACCACTTGATTTGAAAAATTTGGTGCAAAGTATTATGCCTCTGTTTGAAAACAAATCTATTATTGAGTTTGAATCTAGAGGAACTGATTTCACGATTCTCGCTGACAAAAAGATGCTCGGTCAGGTTTTAAATAACCTCATCAATAATGCACTGCAGGCCACACAAGAAACTGTAAATCCTGTCATCCAAATAACTATAGCCAGCAAAGATAAGCTGCTTACATTGGCTGTTAAAGACAACGGCGTAGGCATCAGTGAAGCTGCAAAAGAAAAAATATTTACGCCTTACTTTACAACCAAATCATCGGGGTCTGGAATTGGACTGAACGTCGTTCGGCAGATTCTAGAAAAGCACTCTGGGAAAATTCATTTCGAATCAGAAGAGGGAAAAGGCAGTTGCTTTTTTGTAGAGCTCCCTTTATTTTCTGAAGGGTCTTAAGTCATAGAGTTGAACGTGCTTATGCTTGTAAAGCAAATGTTTTAAAAAGGGTTTGATATCTACATGAGCAGTATCTTGCTGCAAAATCAATAATTTACTTGCTCCTTTTTCAATTAGACTTTGTATTTGAGGTACAAAAGGCTGATCTCTATACAAACTATAATTGCTGTAACCAATGCGATCTATGGCTGTAAGGTGCACATTTGGATAAGGATCTGAAAAACAAAAAACGGTATCGTTGCTGCCGATTAAGTATTTAATTTCTTCTCGCTGTGCTTGAATTTGGCCTAGCGTTTCATCTTGATTAAAGTAAAACCAACCCCAATTTCCTCGGATAAAACTAGAAGTCAGGGGTGTGTTTTTAACGATGATATTTTGGTTGCCTGCCGCTACCTGAGTATATGAAACAGCATTGAGAAAAATGAGCGTAAGGCCAACATAAGCAATTCGTTTTTGCCAATGCGCAGCTGCTATAAATGAAGCAGTATATTTCATGTAAATAGCCATCAAAATCAGAGGAACAAACAAGATTTCAATAAAATAGTAATCGTGGACATCGAAAACCCAGAACCACAAAATGAAATAGGCAATGGTTCCTATAAAAGAGATGACAATCAGCAAGCGCAAGTAAAGTGGGATTTCCTTCTTGAACAAGGCCCAAAAACCTATAAGCACCAAAGGAACTAAAATCAATTGGTGGTACATTTCCTTAAGATGTTCTATCAAAACGAGTTTGATGATGCGCATTTGTTCTTCGGCATTTACCTCCCAAATGGGTCTGATGGTAGTTGAGAAAATTGTTGAACCGTGCGCTGTATTGTAGCGGATGGCATAAGTATACCACATAAAACTGCTCAGCAGTGCTATAAGCACACTTAGGCCCAACCAATAAACACGACGATCTGAAAAGTATGACTTCCAGGTGTTGGTAAGAAGTATCGAAAAAAACAAGGCCCCAAGAAAAGCCAAAACGGCAATTAAAGCGGTGACTTTAATAAGGATTGCTAAACTGAGAAAAATTGTAAAGCTTAAATAACTCCACTTGCTCTTTTTTTGCAAATAAGCGAAACAGGCACTTATTGCTAAAAGCAAAAAAGAAAAGGCATAAATATTGGGTAAAACGGTGTCTGCATAGTAAATCAAGACCGGAGCGCTAAATATGATGCCTGAAAAGACCAGTACTTTTTGTTTAGACTCAAAGAACCAAAGCAAGAAGTGCTGCAAGGAAATAATGGCAGTCATTAATAGCCCCAAACTGAATAGTTTAGAGAGCCAAAGTTGATACCCTGTCAGTTTCCAGATTTGCCCAATTATATAATAAACAATCGGAAATTCAGCTGCTGCATGGCGATTACCCATCGGCGAAATCCAGTTGGTTTGCGGTTCTAAAAATGCCGCTCCTCTCATATACTGAATTGCCTGTGTTAAAGAATCAGACTTTCTGCATTCGTGAATGGGCAAGATGTCGGCTGAAAAATGCTGCCAAAATGCATAAAGAAAACTTAACAACAGGAGAAGGCCTAGTATGCGCCACTTCAGGTCTATCTTGTATTCAAATACTTTCATGTGAAAGTAAAGATACAGATGCTATGCTTAAAAAACGCTAAATACCTGCATTATTCAAATTG